>PNMH01000011.1 GCA_013823505.1 Polaromonas sp.
ATTCGTCCGTGAAGCTCCTTCGGGTTCTTGTCATGCCTATCTCCTGAACACATCATGTCATTGGATGTGTCCGGGAAACTGGGGGAAGCCCAGGGTGTCCTGGGTGTGCTGAAAGAAGTTTCCTACGAAGATCCCACGGACTTTTGCGCAGGAATGCCGACACCTCAACATGCCCGTTCATCCAAGGCAATCAACTTTCTTGCATCAAGGCGAGGCTAAACCCAAGCTCTAAACAAGGTACTTCAACCTGCCAAGCACGCCCGTGACCCAAGCACAACCCTCGACTTCCTGTGGTGCTGCCGCAATTGCCACTGCGTCTTCCAATAGCCTGCCACTGCCCTACGGTGCAGAGGTCCATTGGATGTTGTGGCACCTCAACTGCGCAGAGAAAGACTGGCTTGCTGCGGTTGCTTGCGGTGCGCTTTCTTCTGTCGGTGAGTCGTGCTGCCCCACGCAAGCAGAAGTCGAAAAACTGGACTCCTTTACGCGGAGTCTCGGGGTGTGGTTGTTTGATGGTGTCCACGAACATTCGTTGAATGTTCAGCTGCTGCAGAACATACTTTCGGAGGCGCGTGTATGGGCAGGAGGTCGAAGCGCTAGGAGCGTAGTTGTCGCCCGGCTACAACTTCTCCTGGACCTACTTCAGCGCTATCGTGACTAAACGAGCAAGCCCGGAACGGTGTCAAAGCTTGTTTCGGCGTGCAGCACCGCCAAGACAGACTCAAGGCCTGCCACTATCTCCAGGACGCCCGACTGATTGAACCGGAATATCGGAGCATCAACCGCAACGCCTCCCTCAACTTTCCGCCATGAAGCAGGTGTGACCCTCGGACGCTGCGCGAGTACAACTGCACTTTCCACCAAGCTCCGATTGGCCCCCACGGTGGCAAGCGTTTTACCCAAACCAGCCTCAATGCCCGCGAGCTGCTCGGATGTGGGTATCCAGCAGAAATGCCCTACTGGCGAACCTTTGATGTACTTGTATCCGATGTGCATACCGCGATTCGGTGCGATATTGCTTGCGTGTTGCTTAAACATACGAAGAGCTTAATGCATGCCGGAAAGGCAAAGCGAACGACTCTTTTGTGGAAACAGGTAGGACAAGCTTTTAGCGAAGCGAACGACTTTTTTATCAGGCCCAAGCCAATTAGTTCGCTAGCTTGTTGATTTCATTTAACTTTGTAGCGAGCAACTCTTTTACCTCACCCCACGATGGCGGACTGATCCCCCACCACCAGCGCCGCCAGCACACCGGCCGCGCGCGGGTCGTCCACGCGTTCGTCGATGCGCTCGCTCACGCTCTGGCGCCAGGTGTGCAGCGGGTGGCGCCACGTGGCGCCCAGGCGCTCGGGCGCCGGATCGCGCGGCCCGTTCTTCACATGGCCCGTGGCCTGGATGCCGCGCTCCCACAGCCAGTGTTCACGATCAAAGCCGTGCGGGTTGGACAGGCCGTGGGGACTGCGCAAACGCACCGTGAAGCGCCAGCGGTCCCCGGCCCGCACGGAGGGGCCACGGCTGGCCAGTTCCCACAACGGCCCTTCGGCGGCAGGGCCGAAGCCGCTGTACCAGCCCAGCTGGATGCGCTCGGGCACAGACACCGGCTCTCCCGCGCGCGTGGCCGACTCCACCACGACATCAAACCGCTCGCCTTGCGCCATGCGCTGGGGCAACGAGGCCACACGGCCGATCAGTTCGATGTCGGTGCCTTGCAGGGCCGGGTCCAGCGCCTGGGCGGCAAAGTGCGCAGCGCGCGCGCCGGTAAGGCCCACGCCGACCAGGCAACCCGCGAGCACCAGAACAGCGGCGCGTGCGCGACCGGTCAGACGCGCACCCGGAGCCAACACCAGGCCCGCGCACAGCAGCAGGGCATACGCCCACCAAGGCCACAGGGCCGGCTGCTGCAACTGCAGCGCCACGCCCAGCACCCAGCCCGGCAAATACCCCAACCCACTCTGGCGCATGGTCAGGAGACCGGGCGCTTCACCGCTGCCCACGCGGTGCTGAAGACGCCGTCATCGTTCTTTGGCGCAAGACTTGCTAGGATGAGTCCCAGCGCCCACGGCCAAGCCTTTGCCTGACGATCCATTGTTTCCTCCCTTGAAAGCCCCCACATGGCCATTCATGTCGCTCTGAGCCACATCACGCATTATCGATACGACCGGCTGGTCAAACTGGGCCCGCAAGTGGTCCGCCTGCGGCCTGCGCCGCACAGCCGCACCAAGGTGCTGTCGTACTCCCAGCGCATCGAGCCTGAAGGCCATTTCATCAACTGGCAACAGGACCCGTTTGCCAACTACCAGGCCCGCCTGGTCTTCCCCGAGCCCACCACCGAATTCAAGGTCACGATCGACCTGGTCGTGGAAATGGCGGTTTACAACCCGTTCGACTTTTTCCTGGAGCCGCGCGCGGAAAACTTCCCGTTCAGCTACGACGAGGAACAGAAAAAGGAGCTCGCGCCCTACCTGGTCACGGCCCCCGTGACGCCACTGCTCAAGGCGTACCTCGCCACGGTGGACCGCAGCGAGCGCCGCACGATCGACTTCCTGGTGGACGTGAACCAGAAGCTGCAGCACGCCATTGCATACACCATCCGCATGGAGCCGGGTGTGCAGGCGCCCGAAGAAACGCTCAAGCTGGGCAGCGGCTCGTGCCGCGACACCGGCTGGCTGCTGGTGCAGATCCTGCGCCACATGGGCCTGGCTGCGCGCTTCGTCTCGGGCTACCTGATCCAGCTCAAGTCCGACGTGAAATCGGTCGACGGCCCCAACGGCCCCGAGCAGGACTTCACCGACCTTCATGCCTGGTGCGAGGTGTTCCTGCCCGGCGCTGGCTGGATCGGGCTGGACCCCACCTCCGGCCTGCTCGCCGGTGAAGGCCACATCCCGCTGGCCTGCACGCCGCAGCCTTCGAGTGCCGCGCCGGTCGAAGGCGCCATGGACAAGTGCGAGGTGGAGTTCAGCCACCACATGGGCGTGACCCGCGTCTACGAGTCACCCCGTGTGACGCTGCCCTACACCGACGACCAGTGGGCTGGCGTGGTGGCCCTGGGCGAGAAAGTCGATGTCGACCTCCAAAAACACGACGTGCGCCTGACCATGGGTGGTGAGCCCACCTTCGTGGCCACCAGCGACCGCGATGCAGCCGAGTGGAACACCGACGCGCTCGGCCCAACCAAGCGCGGCTACGCCACCGAGTTGCTGGACCGCCTGCGGGTGGAATACGGCGCGGGCGGCTTCGTCCACATGGGCCAGGGCAAGTGGTACCCGGGCGAGCAGCTGCCGCGCTGGGCGCTCTCCATGTTCTGGCGCGCCGACGGCGAAACCATCTGGAGCAACCCCGCCTTGCTGGCCGACGAGCGCGACGAAAAACACTACACCGCCGACGACGCGCGCCGCTTCACGCAGGCGCTCGCGCGCAAGCTCGGCTTGTCCACGCAGTACATCACCCCCGGGTTTGAAGACACCTGGTACTACCTCTGGCGCGAACGCCGCTTGCCGGTGAACGTGGATCCGTTCGACGCCAAGCTCGACGACGAGCTTGAGCGCGCGCGCCTGCGCCGCGTGTTCACCCAGGGCCTGGAGGCCACGGTGGGCTACGTGCTGCCGTTGCAGGCCTCGGGCCCCAACGGCGCGCTGTCCAACAACGGCAAGAGCAACTACGCGCGCATCTCGGGCACCGTGTGGTCCACCGGCCCCTGGTTCTTCCGCGACGAGCGCATGTACCTCGTGCCCGGCGATTCGCCCATGGGCTACCGCCTGCCGCTGGACTCGCTGCCCTGGGTCTCGGCCGGCGACTACCCGTACCACATCGAACAGGATCCGCACACCGCGCGCGACCCGCTGCCACGTGGCGCAGCAGTCAAACACCAGGTCTCGCCCCACCAGGTGGGCGGCGGCTTTGCCGAAGGTGGCACGGTCTCCATGCAGGGCATGGACTTCGACCCCGACGCCGAAACCGTGGAAGGCCTGCGCGCCGGCCAGCCCGGCCCGGGTGCCGCGCCGGCACAAGCCTTGTCGGCCCGTTTCCCGCAGCGCGCCGAATCGGCCGCCTGGCTCACCCGCACCGCGCTCTGCGTGGAAGCCCGCGACCCGCACCGCTCCAACGGCCCCAAGGCCGAAAAAGCCGGCGGCGGCAAGATCCAGCACCTCTACATCTTCATGCCGCCCATGGCGCACCTGGAGGACTACCTCGATCTGCTGGCCGCGGTGGAAGCCACAGCCGAACGCCTGGGCATGACCATCGTGCTGGAGGGCTACCCACCGCCGCGCGACCCGCGACTGAAGATGCTGCAGATCACGCCCGACCCGGGCGTGGTGGAAGTCAACATCCACCCGGCCCACACCTGGGGTGAACTGGTGGAGCACACCGAGTTCCTGTACGAGGCCGCGCACCAGACCAAGATGTGCGCGGAGAAGTTCATGACCGATGGCCGCCACACCGGCACCGGTGGCGGCAACCACTTCGTGATGGGTGGCGCCACGCCGGCCGACTCGCCCTTCCTGCGCAAGCCCGAACTGCTCGGCAGCCTGATCGCCTACTGGCACAACCACCCCTCGCTGTCTTACCTGTTCAGCGGCCTCTTCATCGGCCCGACCAGCCAGGCCCCGCGCGTGGACGAAGCTCGCAACGACCAGCTGTACGAGCTGGAGATCGCACTCGCCCAGATCGAAAAAAACCGCACCACCTACGGCGACCACATGCCGCCCTGGATGGTCGACCGCACGCTGCGCAACATCCTCATCGATGTGACGGGCAACACCCACCGCAGCGAGTTCTGCATCGACAAGCTGTACTCGCCCGACTCGCCCACCGGCCGTCTGGGCCTGCTGGAACTGCGGGCGTTTGAAATGCCCCCACACGCCCGCATGAGCATCGCGCAGCAGCTGCTGCTGCGCGCACTCGTTTCGCGCTTCTGGCAGCAGCCCTGGCACGGCCGCCTCACCCGCTGGGGCACCGAGCTGCACGACCGCTACTTGCTGCCCACCTACGTGCGCATGGACTTCGAGGACGTGCTCACCGACCTGGCCGACTTTGGCTACCCATTCGACATGGCCTGGTTCGATCCGCACTTCGAATTCCGCTTCCCCATGGTCGGCCAGGTGGCCGCGCGCGGCATCGAGCTCACCTTGCGCAGCGCGCTGGAGCCGTGGCACGTGATGGGCGAAGAAGGTGCGCCCGGCGGCACGGTGCGTTATGTGGACTCCTCGCTGGAGCGCATCGAAGTGCGCGTGAAAGGCTGGAACGACAGCCGCCACGTGATCACCTGCAACGGCCGCGCCATCCCGATGCAGACCACCGGCACCGCTGGCGAGTACGTGGCGGGCGTGCGCTACAAGGCATGGAGCCCACCCTCGGCGCTGCACCCCTCCATCCCGTCGCACGCGCCGCTCACCTTTGACATCGTCGACACCTGGATGAAGCGCTCCATGGGCGGGTGCCAGTACCACGTGGCGCACCCGGGCGGACGCAACTACGACACGTTCCCGATCAACGCCTACGAAGCCGAGAGCCGCCGCATGTCGCGCTTCTTCCAGATGGGGCACACCCCGGGCCACATGGATGTGAAGCCGGCCAGCAGCAGCCGCGAGTTCCCTGCCACGCTGGACCTGCGCTACTGACCGTCCGCCGGGCGAAACGCCCTGTGTGACGGAAGCAACAAGGCGGACACCCCGGCGGGGTACCGCCCGCAGGGCAGCGGGCATACTCGGGAGCAGTGAACCACGACGCTTCCGACTCCCTCTTCGACGAACTCAGTCCCGACAACCCCGGTGACTGGGCTTTGTCCTTGTCGGTCCCCGCCGACACGGGCCACCGGGACGAATTGCGCGCCGGGGGCAAGGCCGACAGCGATGCCCTGGCTGCCCCGTGGTCCAGTTTCTTCGAACACATCGGCACCGACGGGCTGGCCGACCTGAGCCGGCGCAACGACAACCTGCAGCGCCAGATCCGCGACAACGGCGTCACCTACAACGTCTACGCCGACGCCTCGGCCGGGCTGCAACGTCCCTGGGCGCTGGACCTCTTCCCCATGCTGGTCGGCCCACAAGACTGGGCACAGATCGAAACCGGTGTGTTGCAACGCACCCGCCTGCTCAACGCCATCATGGGCGACCTCTATGGCGAACGTGAATTGCTCAAGCGCGCGTTGCTGCCCGCAGCCCTGGTGCAGGGCCACCCCGGTTACCTGCGCTCCATGCAGGGCGTGAAGCCGCCGGGCGACACCTGGCTGCACATCGTGGGCTTCGACCTCGCGCACGGACCCGACGGCCGCTGGTGGGTGGTGGGCCAGCGCACGCAGGCGCCTTCGGGCCTGGGCTACCTGTTGGAGAACCGCATTGCGATCGCGCGGCAGTTTCCCAAGGCCTTCGCCGGCATGAAAGTGCAGCGCCTCGCCGCCAGCTACCGCGCGCTCATGGACGGCATCAAGCGCATGGCGCCCGAAGGTGAAAACGCGCGCATTGCGCTGCTCACCCCCGGCCCCTACAACGAAACCTATTTCGAACACGCCTACCTGGCGCGCTACCTCGGCCTCACGCTGGTCGAGGGCAACGACCTCACCGTGCGCGACCAGCGCCTCTACCTCAAGACACTCAGCGGCTTGGAGCCGGTGCACGCCCTGATCAAGCGACTGGACGATGAATGGCTGGACCCGCTGGAGCTGCGTTCGGACTCGCGTCTGGGCGTTCCCGGCCTGCTGCAGGTGCTGCGCGCGGGCAACCTGCTGCTGGCCAATGCGCCCGGCTCGGCGCCACTCGAATCCAGCGCCCTGCTCGGCTTTTTGCCCGCCATCAGCCGCCACCTGCTGGGTGAAGAGTTGGCCATGCCGTCGCTGGCCACCTGGTGGTGCGGTGAAGACGCGGCCTTGCGCGAGGTGCTGCCGCTCATCAAGGGTAGCGTGATCAAACCTACCTACCCGCGCTCGGGCCTGGACACCGCCATGGGGCAGAGCCTGAGCGAGCGCGAGCTCGATGAATGGTCCGGTCGCATGGCACGCCACCCCGACCACTACACGGTGCAGTCATGGCTCCCTCTCTCCCAAACGCCCACCTGGTCGGGCGAACGGCTGATGCCACGCTCGGCCATGCTGCGCGTGTTTGCACTGGCCGATGGCGCGGGCTCCTGGCGCGTGCTGCCCGGCGGCCTGGTGCGCCTGGCGCAGCGCGGTGAACTCATCGCCGCCATGCAGCGCGGCGGCAGCAGCGCCGACTGCTGGGTGCTCACCGACGGCCCGGTGGACCACACCAGCCTGCTGCAATCGGCGCCCAGCACATTGGCACTGGCACAGCAGAAACGTCCGGTCACGAGCCGAGCCGCGGAGAACCTGTTCTGGCTCGGCCGCTACACCGAGCGCGCTGAAAACAGCTTGCGCCTCGCGCAGATCGTGCTCAACCACCTGGGCGGCGAAGAGCCCAACTCCCGCCCACTCATGGCCTGGCTCACCGCCACCGCCACCGAGAACTCGCTGGTGATCTCCGAAGCGCCCACTGCCACCGCGTCACCGCGCGTGTTCGCGCGCAGCCTCATGGCCGCGCTCTCGCCCAAAGCCACCGACCCGCTGTTTGCCAAATCGCACAGCGTGGGCTTCAACCTGCGCGCGCTCAAAGCCGCCGCCTCGCAGGTGCGCGAGCGCTTGTCCCAGGAACACTGGCACCTGATCGAGCGCACCGAAACCTGCTTTGCGCGCGACTGTGCGGCCCTGTCCACGGACGCCGAGTACGCCACCGCCGAGGCCCTCACCGCGCTGCAGAACGCCAGCGAACTGCTGGCCGCCATCACCGGCTCACAGACCGACCGCATGGTCCACGACGACGGCTGGCGCCTGCTCTCCATGGGCCGCCACATCGAGCGCCTCATCACGCTCTCGCGCGCCCTGTCGCTGGCGCTCGAACACGGCTGCGTGCACGACCAGGCCGGCTTCGAAGCGGTGATCGCACTGTTCGACAGCACCATCACCTTCCATGCCCAATACCAGCAACGGCGCGACATGGTGGCGCTCATCGACCTGCTGGTGATGGACCGCGACAACCCGCGCTCGCTGGCCTGGGTGGTGCAGACGCTTCGCTCCCGCCTGGACAAGCTGGCCCGCAGCGCGACGCCACAAGACGCCGTGCTGGCCCGGGGCCTGCCCAACCCCGACACCTGGGTCCTGCCCGAACTGAGCAACTGGCAACGCAGCCCCGAGGGCCTGCGCACCTGGAGCGACCTGGCCGAGCTGCTGGACGGCTGTGAGCTGGCGGCGGTGGAACTCTCCAACGAGCTCAGCCGCCTGCATTTCAGCCATGCGGATCTGCGCAACCAAAGTTTGGGCGCGTGACATGCTGCTGCGCATCCTGCACCGCACCCGCTACCGCTACCACGGCTCGATCGACCTCGCCCAGCACATGGTGCACCTGTGCCCGCTGGACACGCCACACCAGCGCCTGATCGGCAACGAACTGCGCATCGACCCAGCGCCGGCCGCGCGCAGCCAGACGACCGACGTGTTCGGCAACCAGCGCACCTTCTTTTCGCTGCAAGCCACGCACAGCGTGCTCACCGTGGAGGCGGACAGCCTGGTCGAGACCAGCGCGCACCAGCCGCTGCCCCAGACCCCTCCCTGGCGCGCCATGACCTGGGAGCGCGTGCGCGAGCATTTCCGCTACCGGGCCAATGCCCCGTTCGATCCGGCGGCTGAATTCCTGTTTGCGTCGCCCTACGTGCCGCGCGACGACGCCTTCGCGGCCTTCGCGCGTCCCGCGTTCAAGCCGGGACTGCCCGCGCTGGCCGCGGCCCAGGCGCTGATGGAACTCATCCACACCGACCTCACCTACGAGACCGCCAGCACCGAAGTGAACACCCCCGCGCTTGAAGCCCTCGCCCAGGGCAAGGGCGTGTGCCAGGACTTCGCCCACATCATGCTGGGCTGCCTGCGCACGCTGGGCTTGCCAGCGCGCTATGTGAGCGGCTACCTCCTCACGCGCCCTGCGCCCGGCAAGGTGCGCCTGATCGGCGCCGATGCGTCACACGCCTGGGTGTCGGTGTATGTGCCGATCGTGAATGAGTCGGACGATGGGGCTGAAACCACCGGCGCCTGGTTCGACTTCGACCCCACCAACAACCGCTGCGGCTGGGGCAGCCCGGGCGAAGACTACGTGACGCTGGCCACCGGCCGCGATTTTGGTGACGTTTCGCCCATGCGCGGCGTGATCCAGAGCGGTGCCGACCACACGCTGCAGGTGGCCGTGACGGTGGCGCCACCCGACGAACTGAAAGTGCTCGAAGCCCAGGAGGCGGGCCCCAAAGCCTGAGCCTTGCGCCAACCGCCCGACGACAGGGGCGTCATTAGAATGGGTCGCTCATCCTTCAGGAGCCATCCCATGAGCATTTACGACAAGCTGACCGAGTTGGGCATCGCCCTGCCGCCCGTCTCAGTCCCCGCCGCGGCCTATGTGCCCTTCGTGCAAACCGGCAACCTCATCTTTCTGAGCGGTCACATCGCCAAACAAGACGGCAAGCCCTGGGTCGGCCAGCTCGGCCTGACCATGACCACCGACGAAGCCAAGCCCGCTGCCCGCGCCGTGGCCATCGACCTGCTCGGCACGTTGGCCGCCGCCTGCCTGGCCGCCGGCAAAACCCTCGACGACGTCAAGCGCATCGTCAAAGTGCTCAGTCTGGTGAATTCCACCGCCACCTACACCGAACAGCACCTGGTGACCAACGGCTGCAGCGAGCTGCTTGGCCAGGTCTTCGGCCCGGTCGGCGCGCACGCGCGCAGTGCGTTCGGCGTGGCGCAGCTGCCCATGGGTGCGTGCGTTGAAATCGAGTTGATCGCAGAGATCGGCTGACCCCCCGCGCGCCTCACGGCGCTCCCCCCTGAAGGGGGGCGGCATCTTGGGCCGGCGGAGCCGGACCCGCGATGCCCCTGGGCGGGGTCGCCTCGCTCGAAAGGCGTTCAGTGTCTTCGGCGCTCTTGTGCGCGCCGCACCTGCCGACTCTGGTTGACCTGTGCCACCGCCTGGTCTTTGGCGGCGCGGCGCCTCGCAAAGTGGCGCACGGCCAGGCGCGTGACGCCGAACGCGAGCACCGCCAGCGCTGCTGCAATCACCACGCCGGTGAGTTCTCCACTGTTCATGCTCATTCCACCCGGGTCACGCGGTTGGGCTTGAAGCCCAGGTCGGCCGCCTTGCCTTTGCGGCCGCGCGCCGCACGTGCGTTGTTCAGGCTGCGAATCTCCAGCGTTTCGTCGCGCTCCTTGCCGCCGCGACCGATACCTTCGATCTTCACGCTGCGGGTGTAGGCCGCCGCACCGGCCAGCGTGTCCTTGGGTTCAAGGTCGATCAGCATCAGGCCGCGACCACCTTTCTCCATCAACTTGAGCTCGCCGATTTCAAACGTGAGGATGCGTCCGCCGGTGGAGGCGCAGCACACGTGAGTGGCGGCGTTCAGCGGCTGAGCGCCGGAAGTGAAAGCCGCGTGCGACGGTGCGCAGGGCGATTCGCCTTCGCCCAGGTTCAGGAAGGTCTTGCCACCGCGCTGGCGCGAGACCATGTTCTCCACCGTGGCCAGGAAGCCGTAGCCACCCGAGCTGGCGAGCAGCAGCGCGGCGTTCGCCGGGCCGGCGAAGTAATGCAGCGGCTGCGTACCGGTCTCCAGCTCGATCAGCGTGGTGATGGGCTGGCCATCGCCGCGCGCGCCGGGCAGGCTGGCCACCGGCACCGAGTACACACGCCCGTTGCTGCCGAACACGATCATCGTGTCCACCGTGCGGCATTCAAACGTGCCGTACAGGCCGTCGCCCGCCTTGAACGCGAAGCTGCCGGCCTCGTGACCATGGCCGGTGCGTGCGCGCACCCAGCCTTTGCTGGACACCACCACCGTCACCGGCTCGTCCACCACCTTGATCTCGGCCACGGCCTTCTTCTCGGTCTGGATCAGCGTGCGGCGTGCGTCGGCAAAGGTCTTCGCGTCGGCCTCGATCTCTTTCACCATCAGGCGCTTGAGGCTGCCCGGGTTGCCCAGGATGTCTTCGAGCTTGCCCTGCTCTTCTTTGAGCGACTTGAGCTCCTGCTCGATCTTGATGGCCTCCAGGCGCGCCAACTGCCGCAGGCGGATTTCCAGGATGTCTTCGGCCTGCCGGTCGCTGAGCTTGAAGCGTTCGATCAGCGCGGCCTTGGGATCGTCCGCCTGGCGGATGATGGCAATCACCTCGTCGATGTTGAGCAGCACCAGCTGCCGGCCCTCCAGGATGTGGATGCGGTCCAGCACCTTGGTCAGGCGGTGCTGCGAGCGGCGCGTGATCGTTCCCTGGCGGAACTCGATCCACTCATTGAGCATCTGCCGCAGCGACTTCTGCGTCGGCCGGCCGTCGATGCCGATCATGGTGAGGTTGATCGGCGTGGAGCTTTCCAGGCTGGTGTGCGCGAGCAGCGCGGTGATGAGTTCCTGCTGCTCGATGCGGCTGCTCTTGGGCTCGAACAAGAGGCGCACCGGTGCGTCCTTGCTCGACTCGTCGCGCACACCGTCGAGCACCATCAGGATGCTGGCCTTGAGCTGCGTCTGCTCCTGCGTGAGCGCCTTCTTGCCGGCCTTCACCTTGGGGTTGGTGAGTTCCTCGATTTCTTCGAGCACGCGTTGCGTGCTCACGCCGGGCGGCAGTTCAGTCACCACCAGTTGCCACTGGCCGCGCGCCAGGTCTTCGATCTTCCAGCGCGCGCGCACCTTGAGGCTGCCGCGACCGGTGCGGTACGCGTCCACGATGTCGCTCGCCGGGCTGATGATCTGGCCGCCGCCGGGGTAGTCGGGCCCGGGCAGGATGGCGAAGAGCTCGTCGTCGGTGAGCTTCGGGCTCTTGATGAGGGCCACGCAGGCGTCGGCCACCTCGCGCAGGTTGTGGCTGGGGATCTCGGTGGCCAGGCCCACGGCGATGCCGGAGGCGCCGTTGAGCAGGTTGAACGGCAGGCGCGCGGGCAGCTGCTTGGGCTCCACCGTGGAGCCGTCGTAGTTGGGCACAAAGTCGACCGTGCCTTCGTCGATCTCGTCGAGCAGCAGGGTGGTGATCTTCGCCAGCCGCGCTTCGGTGTAGCGCATGGCCGCGGCGCCGTCGCCGTCGCGCGAGCCGAAGTTGCCCTGGCCGTCGATCAGCGGGTAACGCTGCGCGAAGTCTTGCGCCATGCGCACCAGCGCGTCGTAGGCCGCCTGGTCGCCGTGCGGGTGGAAACGGCCGAGCACATCACCGACCACGCGCGCACTTTTCACCGGCCGCGCGGCCGTGTTGTTGTTGGGACCGCTGAAGCCCAGGCCCATGCGGTCCATGCTGTAGAGGATGCGCCGCTGCACCGGCTTCTGGCCATCGCACACATCGGGCAGCGCGCGGCCCTTGACGACGGAGAGCGCGTATTCCAGGTAGGCGCGCTGCGCGTAGTTTGCGAGGTTCAGGCCGTCGTCTGGTTCGGACAAGGGCAGTTCGGGGTTCAGGATGTCGGACATGCGTCGGTTCTAAAAGGGTCAGATGTCCACGTCGACCGAGTCGCCGTGCAGTTCCATGAGTTCGCGGCGCGAGGCGGCTTCGCCCTTGCCCATGAGCTTGGTGATGAGGGCTTCGGTGTCTGCAAAGTTGATCGCGCCCAACACCACCGGCATGAGGCGGCGCGTGTCGGGGTTGAGGGTGGTGTCCCACAGCTGTTCGGCGTTCATTTCACCCAGGCCCTTGAAGCGGCTGATCTGGCACTTGTCGCGCGCCACGCCGTCTTTCTCGGCCTTGTCGAGGATGGCGTGCAACTCGCCGTCGTCGAGTGCGTACTGCTTGAGGGCGGGCTTCTTGCCGCGCGCGGGCACGTCCACCCGGAACAGCGGTGGGCGCGCCACGAACACGTGGCCGGCTTCGATGAGTTTGGGGAAGTGGCGAAAGAACAGTGTGAGCAGCAGGACCTGGATGTGCGAGCCGTCCACGTCGGCGTCCGACAGGATGCAGACCTTGCCGTAGCGCAGGCCGCTCATGTCGGGGGTGTCGTTGGGGCCGTGGGGGTCGACGCCGATGGCCACCGAAATGTCGTGGATCTCGTTGTTGGCAAACAGCCGGTCGCGCTCGACCTCCCAGGTGTTGAGCACCTTGCCGCGCAGCGGCAGCACGGCCTGGCATTCCTTGTCGCGGCCCATCTTGGCACTGCCGCCGGCCGAGTCGCCCTCAACCAGAAACACCTCGTTGTGCGCCAGGTCCTTGCTCTCGCAGTCGGTCAGTTTGCCGGGCAACACAGCCACGCCCGAACCCTTGCGCTTCTCGACCTTCTGGCCCGCCTTCTGGCGGAACTGCGCGGCCTTGATGGCGAGTTCGGCGAGCTTCTTGCCGTAGTCCACGTGCTGGTTCAGCCAGAGCTCCAGCGCGGGTCGCACGAAGCTGCCCACCAGGCGCACCGCGTCGCGCGAGTTCAGGCGTTCCTTGATCTGGCCCTGGAATTGCGGGTCGAGCACCTTGGCACTCAGCACATACGAGGCGCGCGCAAACACGTCTTCGGGCAATAGCTTCACGCCTTTGGGCAGCAGCGCATGCAGCTCGATGAAGCCCTTGACCGCCTGGAACAGGCCGTCGCGCAAACCGCTTTCGTGCGTGCCGCCCGCGCTGGTGGGAATCAGGTTCACATAGCTCTCGCGCACCGGCTGGCCGTCTTCGGTGAAGGCCACGCACCAGGCCGCGCCCTCGCCTTCGGCAAAGCTGTCGTGCCCGCTGTCGGCGAAACCTTCGCCCTCGAACAGCGGGATCACCGGTTCGCCGTTGAGCGTTTGCTGCAAATAGTCGCGCAGGCCGCCCTTGTAAAGCCAGGTCTGGACGTCTTTGGTCTTCTCGTTGACCAGCGTCACCGTCACACCCGGCATCAGCACCGCCTTGCTTCGCAGCAGGTGGGTGAGTTCGGCCATGGGGAGCACTGCGGATTCGAAGTACTTGGCGTCGGGCCAGGCGCGCACCGTGGTGCCCTGCTTGCGGTCGCCCTCGCCCTTCGGCGCAATAACCAGTGCCTCGATCACGTCTCCCGCCGAAAACGCGAGTTTCGCCACCTGGCCTTCGCGGTAGCTCGTCACTTCCAGCCGGGTCGAGAGCGCGTTGGTCACGCTCACGCCCACGCCGTGCAGGCCGCCCGAGAAGCTGTAGGCGCCGCCCTTGCCCTTGTCGAACTTGCCGCCCGCGTGCAGCCGGGTGAACACCAGCTCGACCACAGGCGCTTTTTCCTCGGGGTGCAGGCCGAACGGGATGCCGCGGCCGTCGTCTTCCACGCTCACCGAACTGTCGGAGTGCAGCGTGACCTTGATTTTTTTGCCGTGCCCGGCCAGGGCCTCGTCGGCCGCGTTGTCGAGCACTTCCTGAATGATGTGCAGCGGGTTGTCGGTGCGGGTGTACATGCCCGGCCGCTGCTTGACCGGCTCCAGACCCTTGAGAACGCGGATGGAGCCTTCGGAATACACGGGGGGAGTTTGGGTTGCCATGGGGGCGGATTGTAAGCACCGGAGCCCGGAAAGACTGTATAGAGATACAGATATCTGCTCCGTGAACGGCTGTGATGCGCAAGCAGCATCAATCGACGCATGCGATATCAAGGCACGAGTCCGGCGGTGACAGGTCAACCGAGGGCTTCTTCGCTACAGTCGCTGGATGTCTTCCGCCCCAACTGCCCGCGCTCCGCTGTCCACCGTCCAGGTCCTGGCCTGTGGCGCCCTCATCGTCACGCTCTCCATGGGCATCCGCCACGGTTTCGGCCTGTGGCTGCAGCCCATCACCCAGGCCCAAGGCTGGACCCGCGAGAACTTTGCCTTGGCGCTGGCCATTCAAAACCTGTCCTGGGGCCTGTTCGGCATCTTCGCCGGCATGGCAGCCGACCGTTTTGGAGCGTTTCGGGTGCTGATCGGCGGTGCGCTGCTCTACGGCCTGGGCCTCACCGGCATGGCGCTGACCACCACTCCCATGACGTTTGCGCTCACCGCCGGCGTGCTCATCGGCGCCGCGCAAGCCGGCACCACCTACGCGGTGATCTACGGTGTGATCGGGCGGCAGATTTCGGCCGAAAAACGGTCCTGGGCCATGGGCGTGGCCGCAGCGGCGGGCTCCTTCGGTCAGTTCCTCATGGTGCCGGTGGAAGGATGGCTGATCAGCAGCTTCGGCTGGCAAGAAGCCTTGCTGTTCCTGAGCGCGGCCGTGCTGCTGATCGTGCCGCTGGCCTGGGGGCTGAGAGAGCCAGGCTTTGCCGGCGGCAAGGCGCCGGCGCGCGAACAAACCATCCTGCAAGCGCTGCGCGAAGCCTTTCGCTACCGCAGCTTCCAGCTGCTCATGGCGGGCTATTTCGTGTGCGGCTTCCAGGTCGTGTTCATCGGCGTGCACATGCCGAGCTACCTGAAAGACAACGGCCTGTCGCCGCAGGTGGCCAGCTACGCACTGGCGCTCATCGGGCTGTTCAACGTGTTTGGCACCTACGCGGCCGGGGCGCTTGGCCAGCGAATGGCCAAGCGGCACATCCTGTCGTTCATCTATTTCGCGCGCGCCGTGGTCATTGCCATCTTCCTCATCGTGCCGCTCTCGCCCATGAGCGTGTACGTGTTCGCCAGCGTGATGGGCCTGTTGTGGCTCTCCACCATTCCCCCCACGAACGCGGTGGTGGCGCAGATCTTTGGCGTGGCCCACATGTCCATGCTGGGCGGCTTCGTGTTCTTCAGCCACCAGATCGGCAGCTTCATGGGTGTGTGGCTGGGCGGTGTGCTGTACGACCGCACCGGCAGCTACGACATCGTCTGGTACATCTCGATTGCACTCGGCGTATTCGCAGGTCTGATCAACCTGCCGGTGCGCGAGACGCCGATTGAGCGCGCCCCGCAGCGCGTGGGAGCCGCCGCGTGAATCTGGACCCCCACGCTCCGCCGCTGCGCGGGTCGCTGCCCCCCAAGGGGGCTGAGCCGCCTTCGGGCGGCCGTGCGGCGGCTCGCCTCTGGCAGCGCGCCCTGGTCTGGACCGGCGTGGTCGCCGCCCTGCTGGGCACGTTCGCGCTCTACAACCAACCCGGCTTTCTCGTGAACCTGGCCGATCAGCTCTGGAGCTGTTTCTGATGCACGGCACCGAAGCGCCATCGGCCTGGGTGCAGCGCTGGGCCCACCTGGTTCCCGCTGGTGGCTCGGTGCTTGACGTGGCCTGCGGTCATGGCCGACACCTGAAATGGTTCGCACAACGTGGCCACAGCGTCACCGGGGTCGACCGATCGGCCGAGGCGATCGAGGCCGTGAAGCCCTTCGGGCGCGCTGTGTTGGCCGACATCGAGAACGGGCCCTGGCCGTTTGAAGGCGAGACCTTCGGCGTGGTGGTGGTGACCAACTACCTCTGGCGCGCGCTGCTGCCGGTGATCACGCTCAGCGTGGCGCCCGGTGGCGTGCTCATCTACGAGACCTTTGCCATCGGCAACGAAAGCGTCGGCAAGCCTTCCCGGCCCGACTTCCTGCTGCAGCCCGGCGAACTTCTGCGCGCCTGCGAGGGTCTGCAGGTGGTGGCGTATGAAAACGGCTTTTGCGACCGGCCTGAGCGCTTCGTGCAACGCATCGCGGCGGTGCGAAAACACCCGAGAACACCCGAGTCGCCGCCCCGGTATGCGCTGGATGCCACTGGGTAGAATGCACGATTCGCGCAGATGCCGCGCCCCCAGGGGCGGCCCAAACAAGCGCCCCCCTTTGAGCCTGCAGCAATGAACACCATCACCGGCAGCATCGTGGCCCTGGCCACCCCCCTGCATGAAGACGGCAGCGTGGACTACCCCACCCTGCGCAAACTCATCGACTGGCACATCACCGAGGGCACCGACTGCATCGGCGTGGTCGGCACCACCGGCGAGTCGCCCACCGTCACGGTCGAAGAGCACTGCGAGATCATCCGCGTCTCGGTCGAACAGGCCAAGACGCACGGTGCCAAACGCGTGCCCATCATGGCCGGCTGCGGCGCCAACTCCACGCGGGAAGCCATCGAGCTCGCACGTTTCGCCCAGAGCGTGGGTGCCGACTGCCAGCTGCAGGTCGTGCCCTACTACAACAAGCCCACACAAGAGGGCCAGTACCAGCATTTCAAGGCCATTGCCGAAGCCGTCGGCGACTTGCCCACCGTGCTCTACAACGTGCCCGGCCGCAGCGTGGCCGACATGCACCACGAAACTGTGTTGCGCCTGGCCCAGGTGCCTGGCATCGTCGGCATCAAGGAAGCCACCGGCAACATCGAGCGCGCGCAGTGGCTCATTCGTGAAGCACCCAAAGGCTTTGCCATTTACTCCGGCGACGACCCGACCGCAGTGGCCCTCATGCTGTGCGGCGGTCATGGCAACGTGAGCGTGACGGCCAACATCGCTCCGCGCCTCATGCACGAACTCTGCGTGGCCGCGATCGCGGGTGATGTGAAACGCGCCATGGACATCCAGTTCCGCCTGATGCCGGTGCACAAGCAGCTGTTCTGCGAAGCCAACCCGATCCCGCTGAAGTGGGCCATGGCCCGCATGGGCCTGTGCCGTGAGACCATGCGGCTTCCGCTCACCCCCATGTCGCGCCATCTGGTGCCGCAAGTCGAAGGCGCGCTGCAACAAAGCGGCCTGATCTGACTCCAACCCTCTTCTGTCCACCCCACACACTCCCGGTCTCCACCGCGTTCCCCCATGCCCACTCCCACTCTGAATCAGACCTCCCGCCTCAAGACCTGGGTCGGCGCTGCCGCGTGGTCCCGCTTGGGCCTGGTGGCTGCAGCGGCCCTCATCGCCTCGGGCTGCTCCATGCTCCAGGAAGACAAGATCGACTACAAGAGCGCCCAGCGCGGCAGCACGCTGGACGTGCCACCCGACCTGACCCAGCTCAACCGCGAATCGCGCTACAACGTGCCGGGCACCACGGTCACCGCCAGCGGCTATCAGGCCGCCCAGCCAGCACAGGCCACCGCAGCCACCACCGCCATGGCCCAGGTGGGCGACGTGCGCATCGAGCGCGCCGGCAACCAGCGCTGGCTGGTGGTGAACCGCCCGGCCGACAAACTCTGGAGCCCCGTGCGCGACTTCTGGCAGGAAAACGGCTTCCTGCTCGACATCGACCAGGAAACGCTGGGCATCATGGAAACCGACTGGGCCGAAAACCGCGCCAAGTTGCCACAGGATTTCATCCGCTCGACCATCGGCAAGGTGTTCGAGAGCCTTTATTCCACCGGCGAACGCGACCGTTTCCGCACCCGCCTGGAGCGCACCGCCAACGGCGGCACCGAGATCTACATCAGCCACCGCGGCATGGTCGAGGTTTACTCGTCCAAGGAAAAAGACCAAACCGTCTGGCAACCTCGCCCAGCCGACGTGGAACTCGAGACCGAGTTCCTGCGCCGCATGATGGTCAAGCTTGGCGTGACCGAAGCGCAGGCCCAGGCCGTGACGGCGACCGCCCCTGCTCAAGCCGCGGCCAAGGTCACGACGGTGAACAACGTGCCTGTCGTCCAGTTCGTGGACAACTTCGATCGCGCGTGGCGCCGTGTCGGTCTTTCGCTGGACCGCACCGGATTCACGGTGGAAGACCGTGATCGCAGCAAAGGCATCTACTTCGTTCGTTATGTCGAACCCGTCGTTGACGCCAAGGAACCGGGCTTCTTTGGCAAGCTGTTCGGCGGCTCCAAGAAGGAAGCGGCCACCGAGCGTTACCAGGTCGTCGTTCGCAGCGCAGACACCGCCACCACCGTCTCGGTGTTGGGTGCTCAAGGCCAGCCCGATGCTTCGGCCAATGCGCGCCGAATCACGCAATTGCTGGCTGACGACCTGAAGTAAACCGTCAGCTGTGCCGTGAGCAAAGGCCGCCTTCGGGCGGCCTTTTCCGTGGTGGGCCTACAACCCGAGCTGGCTCGCCGGAAACGACGGCGTGCTGCGCAGCCAGCACTCGTTCACACGCTCCTGCAGTGCCACCCGACGCTCGGCATCCGTGCTGGCCACCAACGTGTTGCGCAAGGGGTCGAGCCGCTCCAGCGTCCACACCGGCGAGCCGATTGCACTGGGCAGCTCGGCACCTGCAGCGCCCACGCAGGCGTGCGCTTCCACCAGGTGCGACCACGTCACGCGCCATTGCACAAACCGCGGGTGTTGCAGGCGCAACGGGTCGTAGTGGCGCGCCAGCATCTTGAGGGTGCGCCCGCGACGCGCCCAGCGGTTGAGCGCATCCACGACCGCACGCTCACCCAGGGGCCAGTCGGCGAAGTCGGGGTCGCTCAAGGTGATGTGGTTCCAACCCTGTTCTGCCGCCACCTCAAAAGCCAGCCGCACGGTGTCAACAAACACCTGGCGACCCTGCAATCGGCCTGTGGGCAGCCGGGGCAGCGGTGCGGCATCGCCGGCATGCGGTTCTTCGGTCATGACGAGCTCCTCGTGGGGTGATCAGCAAGCCTGGGATGGACTCACACGCGGTGCAGCCAGCCGGCTTCGAACCAGTCTTGCAGCAAGGCCTGCGCGCCCTCGCTGGCGCGCTGCACCTGACGCGCGTCCAGGCTGCGCTCGTCGGCCAGATGCTGCATCAGGCGCGCATCGGCGCCGCCGGCGCGAAAGCTCTCGCCGTTGATGAACACATGGCGCGGGTCGTACATCATGCGGGTGCGCCGGTCCAGCCGCACGGCGCCAGCCACCCAGTCGCCCTGCGCTTCGTCAAAAAAGATGCGCGGCTTGGGCTCCGTCATCACCTCGCCCAGCGCGCAGGCCAGCGATTGCCGCTCGGCCAACAGGCGCTGCAGGGCATCCACGGCGAACGCCTCCAGACCTTCGGGCATGGCGCCCGGGTGGGCCGTCGCGGGTTGGGTCGGGTCGCGATACAGCGTTTCGTCGTCCAGCTCGTCGGCCATGCGCTGCAGCAGTTCGCCCGCGAGCCCGCCACGCTGTGGCGCGCGAAATCCGATCGAATACGTCATGCAGTCGTCGCCCAATGCATCACCGTCGTGCGCCCAGCGAGGCGGCAGGTAGAGCATGTCGCCGGCTTCGAGCACGTGTTCTTCCTCGGGCTCGAAGTTCTGCAGGATCTTCAGCGGCATGTCGGGCTGAAGCGTCAGGTCTTTCTGGCGGCCGATGCGCCAACGGCGCTGGCCACTGGCCTGCAGCAGGAACACGTCGTAGCTGTCGAAGTGAGGGCCAACCCCGCCGCCTTCGCTGGCCCACGAGATCATCAGGTCGTCCAGCCGCGCATCGGGCACAAAACGAAAGCGCTTGAGCAGTTCATGCACCGCGTCAACATGCTGGTCGACGCCCTGCACCAGCAGCGTCCATCCCGCCTGTTTGAAGGGCGGCAGCGCACTGCGTTTGAACGGTCCCGACTTGAGTGCCCAACCCTGGGCCTTGCGCACAATCAGGCGCGACTCGACGGCCTCCTGGCCAGCCAGATCGAACAACGCCGAACGGCTCAGGATCGGTTGGAAGCCGGGAATAGCCTGGCGGATCAGCAGGGGTTTTTTCTGCCAGTGGCGGCGCATGAATCGAGCTGGCGACAGGCCGCCCAGCAGACTCAGAGGAACTTGCGTGGCAGCGGCCATGGCCTGCGGCCCAGAGGTTTCGGGTTTGAACATGGGACAATTGTCGGATGAAAATCACCCAACAATGCGTCGTGGCGCTCACCTGGACCCTGAAGGACACGCTGGGCGAGATGCTCGACGAGCTCGAAGAACCCGTGGAGTTTCTGGTGGGCGGCAGCGACTTGCTGGCCAAGATCGAAGAAGGTCTGCTCAACCACTCGGTGGGCGACACGATCGAGCTGCACCTGGAGCCGGTCGACGGCTTCGGCGACTACGACGACACGTTGCTCTTTCTGGAGCCGCGTCACCTGTTCCCCGACGAACTCGAAGAAGGCATGGGCTTTGAAGGCCTGCCGCCGGGCTGCAACCCGGCCGCGCCGCGCGACCGGTTGTACTTCGTGAGCGACATCTACCCCGAGCACGTGGTGCTCGATGGCAACCACCCGCTGGCGGGCATTGCGCTGCGCATTGCGATGAAGGTGCACACGGTTCGCGAAGCCACCGAGGCCGAGGTGGGCAAGGGCTCGATGGGCACCGGCTTCTTCCGCATGCAGGTGGACGAGCCTGACGAGCTGCAAGGTCCGGGCATCACGCCACCAGGCCCTCACACGCTGCACTGAAACCCGTCAGGTCAGCCGCGACCGGTTGAGCCGTAGCCGCCCACGCCGCGCTCGCTCGCGGCCTCAAAGTCGTCCACCACGTTGAACTGTGCCTGCACCACAGGCACGATCACCATCTGCGCGATGCGCTCCATGGGCTCGATGGTGAAGGGCACGCCGCTGCGGTTCCAGGCGCTCACCATGAGCTGGCCCTGGTAATCGCTGTCGATCAGGCCGACCAGATTGCCCAGCACGATGCCGTGTTTGTGGCCCAGCCCCGAGCGGGGCAGGATCATGGCGGCAAAGCCGGGGTCGGCCAGGTGGATGGCCAACCCTGTGGGCACCAATTGCCAGGCGTTGGGTGCCAGGGTCAGTGGCGCGTCCAGACACGCCCGCAAATCCAGCCCCGCGCTGCCACCGGTGGCGTAGGCGGGGAGCTGATCCGCCATGCGCGGATCCAGCACTTTCACATCGATGCGCATTCAGCAAACTCCTGCCTGGCGGCTCATGGTTTCTTCTTCATCGACTCTTCGAGTGCCTTGGCCGGATCCACCTCGGGCTCGGCCGGGGGCGGCTCCAGGCCAGGCGGAGTGGCGGCCGCGCCCTCGGCGGCTGGCTCGGTGCCTTCGGCCCCAGGCTCTGCTTCTTCCGGCTGCGCTTCTTCTTCCATGCCGGGCATGTTGCGCAGCATGTCGGTGACCGCTGCATCGTCCACCACCACCTTGGCGCCCAAGCTGCCCGTGACCAGTGTGGGGTTGGCAATGACCACCACCACCATGATCAGCTGCAGGATGATGAAGGCGATCGAGCCCTTGTAGATCTGCGCGGTGGTCACCGCCGGAATGCGCTGCTTGGTCACGTGATCGGTGTAATCGCTGCGCGCGGCCACACTGCGCAGATAGAACAACGCGAAGCCGAACGGCGGCGTGAGGAACGAGGTCTGCAGGTTCATGGCCAGGATCACGCCGAACCAGATCAGGTCGATGCCCAGCTTGTCGGCCACGGGCGCCAGCAGCGGGATCACGATGAAGGCGATCTCGAAGAAGTCGATGAACATGCCCAGCACGAACACCAGGACGTTCACCACCAGCAAGAAGCCCATCTGACCACCCGGCATCTTGTCGAACAGGTGCTCGACCCAGATGTGGCCGTCGGCCGCGTTGAAGGTGAAGCTGAAGACGGTGGAGCCGATCAGGATGAACAGCACGAAGATGGCGAGCTTGGTGGTGCTCTCCAGCGCCTGCTTGAGCAGGTCGAACGTCAAGGCGCGGCGCGCACCGGCCATGATCATGGCACCCAGCGCGCCCATGGCGCCGCCTTCGGTGGGGGTGGCGATGCCCAGAAAGATCGTGCCCAGCACCAGGAAGATCAGCACCAGCGGCGGGATCAACACAAAGGTGACCTGCTCGGCCAGCCGGGACAACAAGCCCATGCGGAACAGGCGGTTGAGCAAAGCCAATGTCAGCGCGAGCAGCGAGCCGACCGTGATGGACATGATGACGATTTCGTCGCCTGCGGGGTTTATCTCGCGGCCGATCAGTGGGTTGATGACGGACACGTGCACCTGCGACCACGCCACGCTGGCAGCCGCGCACAGCGCCAGCAACACCAGCAAGGACCGGTGGCCACTGCTGCCGTCGGGCTCGTTGTAGATGCGCGCCTCGGCCGGCAAGGCCGGCACCCACTTGGGTTTGACCATGGCCACCACGGCGATGAACACGAGGTAGAGACCCACCAGCAGCAGGCCGGGGATCAGCGCACCGGCGTACATGTCGCCCACCGAGCGGCCCAACTGGTCGGCCAGCACGATCAGCACCAACGAAGGCGGGATGGCCTGCGCCAGCGTGCCCGACGCGGTGATGGTCCCGGTGGCGATGGTGCGGTTGTAGCCGTAGCGCAGCATGATGGGCAGCGAGATCAGGCCCATGGAGATCACGGCGGCAGCGACCACACCGGTGGTGGCGGCCAGCAGCGCACCCACCAAAATCACCGCCACGGCCAGACCACCGCGCACCGGACCGAACACCTGGGCCACGGTGGACAACAGGTCCTCGGCCATTCGGCTTCGCTCCAGGATGATGCCCATGAGCGTGAAGAACGGGATGGCCAGCAGCGTGTCGTTCTGCATGATGCCGAACACCCGCAGCGGCAAAGCTTGGAACAGGTTGGAGGGGAACAGCCCGGCTTCCATGCCGATGAAGCCGAAGAACAAGCCGGTGGCCGCGAGCGCAAAAGCCACGGGAAAGCCGGAGAGCAGAAAGACGAGCAGGCCCGCGAACATCAGCGGGACGAATTGGGCGGAGATGAATTCGATCATGATCAGTGCGCTCCCTTGAGGCGCTTCTCGGCTTCTTCGAGCAGTTGCTGGGCCAGCAGTTCTTCATCGCTCGGGCCGCCCTGGGCCAGCACGTCGGGTCCGTTGCCGGTGAGGAATGCAATGCGCTTGATGAGCTCGCTCACGCCCTGCAAAGCCAGGATGACGAATCCCAAGGGAATCAGGCCATAGACCGGCCAGCGGATGAGTCCGCCAGCGTTGGACGACATCTCACCTGTGGACCACGCGCGTTCAAACAGCGGCCAGCCCAAGGTGGCCATCATGTAGCACAGCGGGAACAGGAAGATCAGGATGCCGAACACGTCGACCCAGTTGCGCCCGCGCGGGCTGAACTTGGACGAGATGAAATCGATGCGCACATGCGCGTTGCGCAAAAAGGCGTAGCCGCTGCCCAGCATGAAGACCGCGGCGAACAGGTACCACTGGATTTCCAGCAACGCGTTGGAGCTGTTGTCGAAGAGCTTGCGCACGATGGCGTTGCCGGCGCTGATGAGGGTGGTGGCCAGGATGAACCACATGACCAGCTTGCCGATCAGATCGCTCATGGCGTCGATCAGGCGAGAGATTTTCAGAAGGAATGACATGGCATGTCCCCAGAGGGAGTGAACGCAAAAAGAGTCGCAGAGTCTACCGAAGCGGCGCGGACGTCATTCAGACAGACGAGTCGGAGACATTGAATCGCGAGAGGTGCTGCGCCATCCGAGCAAAAAACCCCGCCAGGGCGGGGCTTCTTGCCGGATCACCAGACCGATTACAACTTGGCCGCTTGCATGTAGCGGTCGAACTGGGCTTCGGTGAAGCGGAACCAGAGGTTCTGGTCTTTGCGGAAGGCCGCGTAGTCGGTGTAGATCTTCTTCCACTTCGGGTTTTTGGCGCTGTTGTCCGCGTAGAGCTCCATGGAGTTCTTGAACGCTGCGTCCATCACGGCCTTGGGGAAAGCCAGCACCTTGGTGCCCGAAGCCACCAACTGCTTGAGTGCGCCGGGGTTCAACGCGTCGTACTTGGCCTGCATGGTCGTGTGGGCGATGGCCGCAGCGCATTCCACAATGGCCTTGTTCTCTGGCGACAACGCGGCGTAGGCCTTGTTGTTGACGTACAGCGAGAGCTGTGGGCCACCTTCCCACCAGCCGGGGTAGTAGTAGTTGGGTGCGACCTTGTTGAAGCCGAGCTTCTGGTCGTCGTAGGGACCGACCCACTCGGTCGCGTCGATGGTGCCTTTTTCCAGCGCCTGGTAGATCTCGCCACCGGGAATGTTTTGCGGCACGCCGCCCATGGTGGTGAGCACCTTGCCGGCGAAACCGCCGATGCGCATCTTCATGCCCTTGATATCGGCCAGCGTCTTGATTTCCTTGCGGTACCAGCCACCCATCTGCGCGCCGGTGTTGCCCATGGGGAAGTTCACGATGTTGTAGCCCTCGTAGAACTCACGGAACAGCTTCATGCCGTTGCCTTCGTACATCCACGCGGTCATCTGGCGGCTGTTGAGGCCGAAAGGAATCGCGCAATCCAGCGCGAAGGTGTCGTCCTTGCCGAAGAAGTAGTAAGGCGCCGTGTGCGCACATTCCACGGTGCCTTCCTGCACGCCGTCCACCACGCCGAAGGCGGGCATGAGTTCGCCACCCGGGTGCACCGAGATCGAGAACTTGCCGCCGGACATTTCACCGACTTTCTTGGCAAAGACATCGGCTGCACCGTAGATGGTGTCCAGGGCCTTGGGGAAACTCGAAGCCAGACGCCAGCGAATGGCGGCCTGGGCATGCACCGCAGGCGCGGCACCGGCGGCCAGCACGCCGGCAATGCCTGCGTGCTTGATGAGTGAACGACGATCCATGTTGTTTGACTCCGTGGTTGGTATGGGAACACCCAACCCGGCCAGCCGGGCTGGAGACTTGTCAGGTCCACGGAAATTGTAGGAACGCCCCCCCGACTGGGCTCGGGGGTTTTCCCTCGAAAAATGACCCCACGCGGGGATCATTCAGCCTCGTGCAAGCTTCGAGCAGCTCAGCCCACGACCTTCAAGCCCGGCGCGGCATGGAGCAGCGCGCCGAAGCGCGCCCGAATCGAAGCCTCGATGCCATTGGCATCCAGACCCAGCGCAGCGAGCAGTTTGGCGGGGTCGCCGTGTTCGGAGAACTCATCGGGCAAACCGAGGGTGAGCACCGGCACCTGCAAGCCCTCGGCGTGCAGCGCCTCCATCACGGCGCTGCCTGCGCCGCCCGGAATGCAGCCCTCCTCCACGGTGACCAGTGCGTCGTGGGTGCGCGCGAGTTCGCTCAGCAACTCAACATCCAGGGGCTTGGCCCAACGCATGTTGGCCACGCTGGCGCCGAGCTTCTCGGCCGCAGCCAGCGCGGGATGCAGCAAGGTGCCAAAGGCCAGGATCGCAACGCCCTTGCCTTGGCGGCGCAGCTCGCCTTTGCCGAAGGGCAGGCCGTCCAGGCTGGTGGGGATGGTCGCGCCCACACCGGCGCCGCGCGGGTAGCGCACGGCCACCGGCTGGTTTTGCGCGTGCGCGGTGGAGAGCAGTTGGCGGCACTCGGCCTCGTCGGACGGACAGGCGATCGCCATGTTGGGAATGCAACGCAGGTAAGCGATGTCGTAAGCGCCGGCGTGGGTGGCACCATCAGCCCCCACCAGGCCCGCGCGGTCGAGCGCAAACACCATGGGCAGGTTCTGCAAGGCCACGTCGTGGATGAGCTGGTCGTAGCCGCGCTGGAGGAAGGTGGAGTAGATCGCCACCACCGGCTTGAGACCTTCACAAGCCAGACCGGCGGCGAAGGTCACCGCGTGCTGCTCGGCAATGCCCACGTCAAAGTAGCGCTTGGGGAAACGGCGCTCGAACTCGACCATGCCCGAGCCTTCGCGCATGGCGGGCGTGATGCCCACCAGGCGCTCGTCGGCCGCAGCCATGTCGCACAGCCACTGGCCAAACACCTGGGTGAAGGTGGTCTTGGGCGTTGCGGTCGATTTGACGATGCCCACCGCCGGGTCGAAGGTGCTTGGGCCGTGGTACGCGATCGGGTCGTTCTCG
The DNA here is from genome assembly GCA_013823505.1 of Polaromonas sp. The sequence goes on from PNMH01000011.1 coordinate 26,463, forward strand.
GCCAACTTGTAGCCTTGACCTTTTTTGGTCACCACGTGCAGGAACTGTGGCCCGCTGTCGGTTTCCAGCAGGTGGCGGATGTTCTCCAGTGTGGGGATGAGCGAATTCAAGTCGTGCCCGTCGATGGGGCCGATGTAGTTGAAGCCGAATTTCTCGAACAGCGTGGCCGGCACCACCATGCCCTTGGCCTGCTCTTCCAGGCGCTTGGCCAGTTCAAACAAGGGTGGCGCGCCCTTGAGGACCTGCTTGCCCACGTTTTTCGCCGCGGCGTAGAACTGCCCGCTCATGAGCTGGGCGAGGTAGCGGTTGAGCGCGCCCACCGGCGGCGAGATCGACATGTCGTTGTCGTTGAGCACCACGAGCAGGCGGCCTTCGGCCACGCCGGCGTTGTTGAGCGCTTCAAAGGCCATGCCCGCGGTCATGGCGCCGTCGCCGATGATGGCCACAGCGTTGCGGTGTTCGCCCTTGATCTTGGCGCCCATGGCCATGCCGAGCGCAGCGGAGATGCTGGTGGACGAGTGCGCGGTCCCGAAGGTGTCGAACTCACTTTCCGAGCGGCGCGGGAACCCGCTGATGCCGCCCAGCTGGCGCAGCGTGCTCATGCGGTCGCGCCGGCCGGTCAGGATCTTGTGCGGGTAGGTCTGGTGACCCACGTCCCAGACCAGGCGATCTTCGGGCGTGTTGAACACGTAGTGCAGCGCCAGCGTGAGCTCGACCGTACCCAGGTTGGAGCTCAGATGGCCGCCGGTGCGCGCCACGCTTTGCAGCAGGTAGGTGCGCAGCTCGTCGGCCAATGGCAGGAGCTGTGCGCGGCTCAGGCGGCGCACATCGGCCGGAGACTCGATGGAAGAGAGCAAAGAACTCATGGGCAGGTGTGTTCGGGTCATGAATGAATGAACGGGCCCCAACGGACCTCAGGATGCACGACGACCGACCCAGTCGGCCAGCGCGTGCAGCGTCTCGGCCCGGTCGATGCCGCTCTGGCGCAGGGCCTCGTGGGCCTGGTCGAGCACACGGTCGGCGTAAGCCTGCGCAGATGCCAGACCCATCAACGACACGAAGGTCGGTTTGTCGGCGGCAGCGTCCTTGCCCGCGGTCTTGCCCAGCGTAGCCGAATCGGCGGTCACGTCAAGGATGTCGTCCACCACCTGGAAGGCCAGCCCCACGCAGGCGCCGTACTCGGCGAGCTTCGTTTCGGTGTCCGCCGGCACACGGGCCGTGGCCGCGCCCATCATCACGCTGGCCTGCAGCAAGGCGCCGGTCTTGTGGCGGTGCATCAGTTCCAGCGCGGGCTGGTCCAGGGCAACGCCCACGCTGGCCAGATCGATCGCCTGGCCGCCCGCCATGCCACCCGCACCCGCTGCCAGCGCGAGCAGACGGCACAGGCGCGCCGACATGGCGGGCTCCACGCTGCCGTCGTCGGGCACCAGCAATTCGAAGGCGAGCGCCTGCAGCGCGTCACCCGCGAGCAGGGCCTGCGCTTCTCCAAACTGCACGTGCACCGTGGGCTTGCCGCGGCGCAGCACATCGTCGTCCATGCAAGGCATGTCGTCATGCACCAGGGAATAAGCGTGGATCAGCTCCACCGCGCAGGCAGCGCGCATGGCGGCGGCGGCGTGTCCACCCACAGCCTCGCAGGTGGCCAGGGCGAGCAAGGGGCGAAGCCGCTTGCCACCGTCGAGCACCGCGTAGCGCATGGCATGGCCCAGCCCGGCAGGCGCCTGGTCCGGCACCCAACTGGAGAGCGCACGCTCCACCGCGGCTTGCTGCGCTTCGCGCCATGGGGCAAAGGCCAACATCGATTCGGATGCCAGCGTCTGTGTCATGGCTGGTCCCAGGGTTTGAGTTCGCCGCCTTCAAGGACCTTGATCTGGTTTTCCACCGCTTCCAGTCGGGCGCGACAGAACGCGAGCAACTCGGCGCCGCGCTGGTAGCGCGTGAGCAGTTGGTCCAGCGGCAGCTGGCCAGCATCGAGTTGGGACACGAGCTGTTCAAGCTCTTCAAGTGCAGCCTCGTAGCTGGCCGCGACGGGCGTTGCGTCGGCCTTGGCAGCGGAAGTGGAAGTCTTGGGGGTGCGGGGCACGGTGGGGATGGGTTCGTTCACGTGGTTCATTCTAAAGTGGGCACGCTTTTGCATACCGGCGCTGGCGGGTGGGTACTTCCCCGGGGGGTAGAATTCGCCCCTTTTCATCACTGACGGGCTTCCAACGCCCGGAGGGACGCACCACTCCACCCATCCCGCGCGAATTCGTCTCACGAGCACAGCGCTTACCCTGCCCCTTCATAGGGGGAGTCTCTAGGTCAGGACCACGATGTCTGATTTAAGTCTTCAACTGCAGCAGGCCGCAAGCCAACTTCAGGTTTCCAGTTACTTCGACGAAGCGCTGTTCCAGCGCGAAAAGGAAGTCCTCTTCCAGCGCGGGCCCCGGTATGTGGGGCACCAATTGGCCGTCCCCAACGTCGGCGACTACCACGCCCTCCCGCAGGAAGCCGGTGGGCGAGCACTGGTGCGCACCGCCTCTGGGGTAGAGCTCGTCTCCAACGTCTGCCGGCACCGGCAGGCCATCATTCTCAAAGACCGCGGCAATCTGCAGGAAACGCGCAGTGGCAGTGCGGGCGGCAACATCGTCTGCCCGCTTCACCGCTGGACCTACAGCGGTGTCCAGGGCGGCCAGGCCGGACAGTTACTGGGCGCGCCCCACTTCGAGAAAGACCCGTGCCTCAACCTGAACAACTACCCGCTGCGCGAGTGGAACGGGCTGCTGTTTGAAGACAACGGCCGCGACGTCGCCGCCGACCTGGCCAACCTGGGCCCGCGCGCCGCGCTCGACTTCGAGGGCATGGTGCTCGACCACGTGGAGCTGCACGAGTGCAACTACAACTGGAAGACCTTCATCGAGGTCTACCTGGAGGACTACCACGTGGCGCCCTTCCACCCGGGCCTGGGTGGTTTTGTCACCTGCGAAGACCTGCGCTGGGAGCTCAAGCCCGAATACTCGGTGCAAACCGTGGGTCCGGCCAACCTGCTGGGCAAAGCGGGCAGCCCGGTCTACCAGCGCTGGCACGAACAGCTCATGCAGTACCGCCAGGGGCAAATGCCCGAGCACGGCGCGATCTGGCTGACCTACTACCCGCACATCATGGTGGAGTGGTACCCGCACGTGCTCACGGTCTCGACCCTGCACCCGGTGAGCGTGGACAAGACCATCAACATGGTCGAGTTCTACTACCCCGAAGAAATTGCGGCGTTCGAGCGCGAGTTCGTCGAGGCTCAGCGTGCGGCGTACATGGAAACCTGCCTGGAAGACGACGAGATTGCCGAGCGCATGGACGCCGGGCGCAAGGCGCTGCTGGCACGCGGCGACAACGAGGTCGGCCCCTACCAGAGTCCGATGGAGGACGGCATGCAGCACTTCCACGAGTGGTATGCAAGGAAGATGGGCTGACGGGAGCGCTCCATCGACCCCGCCATCGTCCACCAGAACACACCGAGAGCCTGATCCGTGCAAGCGCTCTGGATGGTCCTCGCGTCGCTGTTCTTTGCCACCATGGGCGTGTGCATCAAGTTCGCCTCGACCGAGTTCAACAGTTTCGAGATCGTGTTCTACCGCGGTGTGGTGGGCGTGGTCTGCCTGATCGGTCTCACGCGCCTGCAGGGTGTTACGCTGCGCACCAGCCTGCCCATGATGCATGTGTGGCGCAGCGTGGTGGGGGTGACGGCACTGACCGCCTGGTTCTACGCGATTGCCAACCTGCCGCTGGCCACGGCCATGACGCTCAACTACATGAGCAGCGTGTGGATCGCGGCTTTCCTGATGGGCGGCGCGATGCTGGTACAGGGCCGCAACGCACCACTGCTCCAGCAGGCGCCATTGCTGCTCACGGTGATGGCAGGCTTCGGCGGGGTGGCCATGATGCTGCGGCCCACCCTGGGCGAAGGGCAGGCCGTCGGCGCCCTGGTGGGCCTCATGTCCGGCATTTTCTCGGCCTTTGCCTACCTGCAGGTCGCAGCGCTGGCCCGGGCCGGTGAGCCCGAGGGCCGCACGGTTTTTTACTTCTCCATCGGCGCGGTGATCGCCGGCGCCCTGGGCATGCTGTTTGCCGGCGTGAGCGAATGGCAGTGGCCAGGCGCGTTGTGGCTGCTGCCGATCGGCGTGCTGGCGGTGTTCGGGCAACTGTGCATGACCCGTGCCTACTCCAGCGGCGCCACCATGGTGGTAGCCAACCTGCAGTATTCGGGCATCGTCTTTGCCGGCCTCTACAGCCTCATCATCTTCGGCGACCAGTTGCCCCTCACAGGCTGGCTCGGCATGGCGCTGATCATCGTCAGCGGCATCACCGCCACGGTGCTGCGCGATCGGGCCGTGCCGAACGCACCCGCCGAAGACCATTGAAGCCCCACTGACCTGAAGCACAATGCGCGCATGTTCACCACACTGATCTCTGCTCGCGAACTTCAGCAACTCATGGCCTCCGGTGCGCCGCTGCGCGTCTACGACTGCAGCTTTGAACTCATGAAGCCCGATGCGGGCGCCGCACAGTACGTTGAGGAGCACATTCCAGGCTCGGTGTACGTGCACCTGGACCACCACCTCAGCGACAAACTGGGGGCCGATCGCGCCAGTGGGGGGCGACACCCCCTGCCCTCGCGCGAAACCTTTGCCCAGCGCATGGCGGGCCTGGGGCTGTCCAACGGCGTGCAGGCAGTGGTGCTGGACCGCCAGGGCGCCAACTATTGCGGCCGCCTGTGGTGGATGCTGAAGTGGTGCGGCCATGAGGCCGTGGCTGTGCTCGATGGCGGCCTGGCTGCCTGGAAAGCCGCCGGGGGAGCGCTGACCAGTGGCGCATCGCCCGTCCCCGAAGCCGGGCGGTTCACGCTCGCGCCCGCCGCGGCCGCCGCCGCCTCCACCCAGAGCATGGTGCAAGCGCTCGGCAGGCACACACAAACGGTGATCGACGCGCGTGCCGGCGCCCGCTTTCGCGGCGAAGTCGAACCACTCGACCCGGTGGCTGGCCACATCCCGGGCGCACTGAACCGCCCCTTCGCCGAGAACATCGGTCCCGACGGCCTCTTCAAGCCAGCCGCGCAACTGCGCGCGGAGTTTGAACACCTGCTCGCCGGACGCGACCCCGCCAGCGTGGTCCACCACTGCGGCAGCGGAGTGAGCGCGGTCCCCAACCTGCTGGCCATGGAAGTGGCCGGCCTGGGCCGCACCGCGCTTTACCCTGGCAGTTGGAGCGAGTGGTGCAACACACCCGGCGCGCCCTGCGCCGTTGGCTGACGACCACTTCGCCTCTGAGCCCACGCCCACTCCCTCAACCATGCAGCCGCACGACGACGCCGCTTTCAATGTTCTGGGAGACCGGGATCGCACCGCAGCCCTGAAGCTGACGTCGCTGGTGATCGGCTCCACGGGCCTGCTGGTGCTGCTGATGGAACTGGTGCTCGCGGCACCCGGCGAACACGAAGCCTGGGTGGCTGGCGGGCTGACCGTCGTGGCCTGGCTCTGCTACGGCCTCACACGCGCTGGCCGCACGCGGTATGTGGCCCACGTGATCGTGGCCGCCGTGCTGGGCGCGGCCATCTTCTCGGCCATCAGCTACGGCTCGGTGCGCACCGCCGTGGGGTTCCTCTTCATGGGCTCGGTGGTGGGCGCCGGCATCTTTCTGGGGCGCACGGCACTGATCGTCACCACCGTGGCCAGCGTCGGCTCGCTCGGTGTGCTCACCTGGGCCGAAGCCTCGGGTCTGCTGACGCACAGGCCCGATTTTTCCGTGAGCCTGCGCGTGTGGATCACCCACTCGGCCACCGTGCTCGTGTGCGCCCTCACCGTGCACCACAGCCGCCTGAGGACCAAGCGGGCCTTGCAGCTGCAGGCGCAGGAGTTCGAGCGCCGCAAGGCCACCGAGCAGGAGCGCGACCGCAACCTGGAGCGCTTCGCGCGGATCTTCCGCACGAGCCCAAGCCCCATGATCGCCCAGTCGGCGCGCACTGGCTCCATCCTCGACGTGAACCCGGCGTTCGAGCGCAGCTACGGCTACTCGCGCGACCAGGTGCTCGGCCGCCAGGAGACCTTTCTCTGGGCCGAACCGGCGCAGCGCGAGATCTACCTTCAGCAGCTCTACGAGCAGCGCCACATGGACCAGTTTGCCTGCCAGGGCAAACGCGCCGACGGCCAGATCTTCAAGGCACTCATCTCCAGCGAGATGGGCACCGACCGCGAGGACAAACTGATCATCACCACCGTCACCGACGTGAGCGCGCAAGCCGAGGCCATGGAACGCCTGCGACGCTCCGAGGAACGGTTTGCGAAGGCCTTCAACTTCAGCCCCCTGAACCTCACCATCACCCGGCTCGCAGACGGCAGCTTCCTGGAAATCAACAAGGCACAGGACCGGGTGCAGGGCATGCGGCCCGACGAGCTGATCGGCAAGACCACGCTGGAAGCCGGCGCCTGGCTCACGCCAGCCGACCGGGAGCAGTTTGTGGCCCAGTTGGTGCGCGACGGCCGCGTCGAAAACTACGACACCCTCATGCGCCACAAGGACGGCAGCCTGGTGGACACCCGACTGTGGGCCGAGCTGATCGAGATCGACGGCGAGCCCTGCATCCTCTCGTGCACGGTGAACATTGCCGCCGAGAAGCGGCGCGAGTCCCTGTTGCTCAACGTCGCCAAAGGCGTGGCAGCGGAAACCGGCGAGGCTTTTTTCACCGCGCTCACGCGCCACTTGTCTGAAACCATCGAGTGCGACATGGTGGTGATCGGGGAATGCCCGGACCCCGAGTCTGTGCAGGTCTTGTCCATCTGGAAAGACGCGCTGCCCATGCCCAACTTCAGCTTCGACACCCTCAACACGCCGTGCGCTGAAACGCTGAAGCAAAAGGACGCGTTTGTGTGTGCGCAAGGTTTGCGCGAGGGCTTTCCGAATGCCCGCGGGATCAACCGGGAGGGCTTCCAGGCTTACCTCGGCCAGGCTTTGCGTGACGCCGATGGCACCCCCATCGGGATCCTGTTTGCCCTGTGGCGCAAACCCTTGGCGCTGCGCGAAGACATCCAGGCCATGGTGTCCATTTTCGCCAGCCGTGCCAATGCGGAACTCGTGCGCCTGCACCGCGACCGAGAAATCCAGCGCCTGACCGAGACCCTGGAGCTGCGCGTGCGCGAACGCACCGCCGAACTGCAAAAGCTCAATGCGGAGCTCGACTCGTTTGCCTACACGGTGTCGCACGATCTGAAGTCGCCCCTGCGAACCATCGACGGATTCACCCGATTGATCGAAGAGCAGATGGGCGAGCGGCTCAACGCCGACGAGCGCGAGATGTTTGACCGCGTGCTGTCGTCCGCCGCGCGCATGGGCTCGCTGATCTCCGCGCTGCTGGCGCTGGCCCGCGTGAGCCAGGCGCCGCTGGAGCGCCAAAGCGTGGATCTGAGCGTGCTGGTGCGCAGCATCCTGGCCGAGCGCCTGGCGGAAAGTCCCGCACGAGCTGTTGAGTGCCACATCGCCGACGGGCTGACGGCGGAATGCGACCCGCAGCTGGCGCGCATTGCGCTGGAGAACCTGCTGGGCAATGCCCTCAAGTACAGCCGGGATCAACCTCAAGCCATGATCGAGTTCGGGTGCCTCGTGGCAGAGAACGACGGCGCGCCCAGGTACTTTGTGCGGGACAACGGCGTGGGTTTCAACATGGCCTACGCCACCAAACTGTTCAAACCCTTCCAGCGCCTGCACATGGCCAGCGAGTTCGAAGGCACGGGTATCGGCCTGGCCACCGTGCGCCGCATCATCGAACGCCACGGCGGCGACATCACAGCCATCAGCGCGCCCGGCGAAGGCGCCACCTTCAGCTTCTCGCTCGGCGACGCACCCGCCAGCTGAAGATCAGTGGGCGAGGCTGCTCACCACCGTGACCAGCGCAATACCCGCCAGCAACCAGGCCACCTGGGACACCGTGTCCCGAAACCCCAGCTGCTTTTGCAACTGCGGAATCAGGTCGGCCAGCGCGACATACACAAAGCTGCTGGACGCTGCCACCAGGAAAAACGGCAGGTAGTCCTGCAACTGCGTCACCAGGAAATAGCCCACCACGCCACCGAGCGCGGTGACGGTACCGGCGAGCGACACCTTGACCAGCGCGGCGCGCGAGGTGCCCGAGGTGTGGCGCAGCACCACCAGATCGCCGATGTGGTGCGGTACTTCGTGCGCCAGCACCGCCAGCGAAGTGATCACGCCCAGACGCATGTCGGCCAGGAAAGCCGAGGCGATCAGGATGCCGTCGCCAAACGCATGCACGCTGTCGCCGGCCAACACGGCCCAACCGCCCGAGCGCAGACCATGGTCGTGGTGCGCATGGCTGTGTCCATGGTGGTGGGCGTGGTCGCCATGGTCGGTTTCCTGCGCCGGCCCGTGGTTGTGCTCGTGCCCGTGGTGCCACAGCTCGGCCTTGTCAAGCAGGAAGAAAAACACCAGCCCGCCCAGCAGCATGGCAAACAGCTCGTGAGCGCCGGCCTCGCTTTCGAAGGCCTCGGGCAGCAGGTGCATGAACGCCGTGGCCATGAGCGCGCCTGCGGCCATGCTGAGCATGTGCTGTGTGTAACGGGCCAGCATCGCAAACGCCATCAGCGCAGCCAGCCACACACTGCCCACGCCCGCGGCCACGGTACCCATCAAGATCGCCAGCAAGGTCATGTTGTTCTTTTCAATTCATCCACAAAAAAGGCCGCTCTTCAGCGGCCTTGGTTCACCCACAGCACAAGGGCTCAGGCCACGCCGTGCTGCTTGAACCACGCCAGTGCACGGTTCCAGCCGTCTTCGGCCGGCTCCTTCTGGAAACTGGGCCGGTAGTCGGCATGGAAGGCGTGCGGTGCGCCCGGGTAGACCACAAACGTCGACGCCTTGGCGGCCGGGCTTCCGACCGCCAACGCGGCTTTCATCTTATCAACCGTGTCAAGCGGGATGCCAGTGTCGGCCGCGCCGTAGAGCCCCAGCACGGGGCCCTTGAGCTGGGCAGCCACATCGACCGGGTGTTTGGGGTTCAGCGCCGTGGTATCACCCACCAGGCGGCCGTACCAGGCCACGCCGGCCTTCACCGCCGGGTTGTGGGCCGCGTAGAGCCAGGTCTGGCGCCCGCCCCAGCAGAAGCCGGTGACGCTCAGCTTGGCGGCATCACCACCGTTGGCGGCGGCCCATCTCACCGTGGCGTCCAGATCGGCCATCACCTGCGCATCGGGCACCTTGGACACCACCTCGGCGATCAGCTTGGCCATCTCACCGTAACTTTGGGCATCGCCCTGGCGCACGAACAACTCCGGCGCGATCGCCAGGAAGCCGGCTTTGGCAAAACGGCGTGCGGTGTCGGCGATGTACTCATGCACACCAAAAATCTCGGACAACACGAGCACCACCGGCAGGCCGGTCTTGCCGGCGGGTGCGGCGCGGTAGGCGGGCATCTTGTAGCCGTTGACGTCGATCATTACCTCACCGACGGTGAGGCCGTCAAAGGAGGTTCGGATGGCGGTCTGCGCCATCAACGGGGCCGCAGCCGCCGCGTAGCCCACCCCCAGCGCAGCCTTGAGCGCGGTGCGGCGGGTGGCGCCGTGTTCGTTCGACTGACCGGGCAGCAGAGCGCCGAGGTCCTGGGCGTGTTGGTCGTTGAGCAAGGTGGGTCTCCTGGTGGGGTTTGAGGCGGTGAAGTCTGCCACGTGCCCTAAAGCCGCGTGGCCGCGTCGAACATGTCCAGCAGCTCCGGCTCCCAGGCGCCTTGCTGGTCGACCGCGGTGTGCACGAGCACCGTGCGCGTGGGCAGGTCGATGAGCACGCGCTGGCCGTGGTGGCCGTGCATGGCCGGCCGCGAACCGTCGGGGCGCGCGTGCCAGAACAAGGCCTTGTAACCCTGGGTCAAGCGGACCCGACCGTGGCGCACTGGGGCATCCGCCTCGCTCCACGAGGTGCACTCGTTGATCCACGCCTCGCTGACAATGGCGCGGCCGTCGGGGCCGCGGCCGCGTTGCGCCACGAGGTGTCCCAGACGCGCCCAGTCACGCAAACGCGCGGCAAATCCAATGCTGTTGAACTCGGCCCCTCGCGCATCGGTGAGCCAGGTGGCCGCCCCCTCGGCGCCCAAGGGCTGCCACAACACCCGCTCGGCAAACGCCGACAGCGAACCACCCGTGACGCGGCGCATCACCATGCCCAGCGTCAACGGACACAGTTCGTTGTAGTTGAAGCGCGTGCCGGCGGGTTCGCTGCGCCGGTTCCAGCCCGCCACCGTGCGCGCGATGTCGGGATCCCGACCCAGCAGTGCGCCGGGGTACAGCACGGCGTTGTCGCGCGCGTGCACCACGTCGGCGCCGCTGCACATGTTGGCCAGATGGCGCAATGAGGTGTCGCCGTGCAAGGTACCGCCGAGTTCGGGCACGTAGCGGGCGGCTGGGTCATCGAACGAGGCGATGAGCCCGCGGTCCAGGCAGATGCCGAGCAAGAGAGACGTCACGCTCTTGGCCATGGACCAGCTCTGCAGGCGCATGGATGGCTGCCGCGCAAAGCGGTAGCGCTCGACCAGGATCTGGTTGTCCCGCGCGATCAGCAGGCCGGTGACAGGCCACTGCTCCAGGTAAGCCTCGGGTGTCTTGGGCATCAGGCCCGAGCGGTAGCGGAAATCGCTCACCGGCGTGTTGTTCCAGGCCACCACCTGGACGCCGGCGCGGATGACGTGGTGGCGTATCGACTGCTCGTGCCCACCCGAGTAGTTGCCCACTCGGTACTCGGGCAAGCGCTCGAAGCTTGCGCGGCTCTCGGGGTAGCCACGCAGCGCACCCCACTTGTCGTCGGTCTGCGCCCAGGCGGGCAGGCCCGCCAGCGCGAGACCGGCGCCCAGGAACGCGCGGCGCGATGGTTCCATTCAGTGGGCTTTGTCCCAGTTCGGGCCCACGCCCACTTCGGCCAGCAAGGGCACCTTGAGCTCGGCCACACCCGCCATCAGGCGCGGGATTTCGGTCTTGATCCAATCTACCTCGGACTCGGGCACTTCAAACACCAGTTCGTCGTGCACCTGCATGATCATCTTGGTGCCGCGCTGCTGCTCGTCCAGCGCCTTCTGCACCGCCACCATGCTGAGCTTGATGAGGTCGGCCGCCGTGCCCTGCATGGGGGCATTGACGGCTTGCCGCTCCAGCGAGGACAACAGCGCACCTTTGGCCGATTGAATGCTGGGCAGCACCAGGCGCCGACCGAACACCGTCTCCACGTAGCCCTGCGCCTTGGCCATCTTCCGCGTCTCGTCCATGTAGTGCTTCACACCGGCAAAGCGCTCGAAGTAGCGCGTGATGTAGTTCTTGGCCGCCGTGTTGTCGATCGACAGCGCCTTGGCCAGGCCAAACGCACTCATGCCGTAGATCAGACCGAAGTTGATCACCTTGGCGTAGCGGCGTTGTTCGCTGCTCACCTGCGCGGTCTCCACACCGAACACCTCGGCGGCGGTGGCGCGGTGCACGTCAAGACCTTCGTGGAAGGCACGAAGCAGCGCTTCGTCGCCACTGATGTGGGCCATGATGCGCAGCTCGATCTGCGAGTAGTCGGCGCTGGCGATCACATGGCCTGCGGGCGCCACAAAGGCCTCGCGCACGCGCCGTCCTTCGGGCGTGCGGATCGGAATGTTCTGCAGGTTGGGGTCGTTGCTGGACAAGCGCCCGGTCACGGCCACCGCCTGCGCGTAGTGCGTGTGCACGCGCCCGGTGTCCGGGTGGGCGAGCTGGGCGAGCTTGTCGGTGTAGGTGCCCTTGAGTTTGGAGAGACCCCGGTGCTCCAGGATCTTGGCGGGCAACGGGTAGTCTTCGGCCAGCTTTTCCAGCACCTCTTCGTCGGTGCTGCGCGCACCGGTGGCGGTCTTCTTGATCACCGGCAGGCCCAGCTTGTCGAAAAAGATCTCGCCCAGTTGTTTGGGGCTGGCCAGGTTGAACGGCTGGCCGGCGATCTCGTAAGCCTCCTGCTCCAGCGCGTGGATGCGGGAGCCCAGTTCATGGCTTTGCTTCGCCAGCGTGGGCGCGTCGATCAGCACGCCGTTGCGCTCGATGCGGAACAGCGCCTCGCTGCTGGCCATCTCGAGTTCGTAGATGAACTTCAACCCTTTCCCAGGTTGACTGTCGGCCTGCAGTTGCGGCCAGAGCACGCGGTGCACGTCCAGCGTCTGGTCGCTGTCCTCACATGAGTATTCGGCCGCCTTGGCCACGTCGACCTGTGAAAACGGGATCTGGTGCGCGCCCTTGCCGCACAGGTCTTCGTAATTGATGCCCTGGCGGCCCAGGTGGCGTTCGGCCAGACTGGCCAGGCCGTGCGGCTTGTGCACTTCGAGCACATAGCTCTGCAGCATGGTGTCGTGCAGATAGCCCCGCACCTCGATGCCGTGGTTGGCGAACACGTGGCGGTCGTACTTCACGTGCTGGCCGAGCTTGGCGTGCTTCGGGTCTTCCAGCCAGGGCTTGAGCCGGGCCAGCACCTCGTCAAAGGGCAGCTGCTCGGGCGCGTCGGGCCCGCTGTGGCGCAACGGGATGTAGGCCGCTTCGCCGGGCTTCACGCTGAAGCTGATGCCCACGATTTCGGCGCGCATTTCGTCGAGCGAGGTGGTTTCGGTGTCCACCGCCACCAGCTCGGCGGCCAGCAGGCGGGCCAGCCAGTTGTCAAACATCGCCCAGTCGACGATGGTGTCGTAGGTCAGGTTGGTGGTGCGCTCGGCGCTGCCGCCCAGGTCAGGCTCATCGAACAGACCCGGCGATCCGTCGCCAGCCTTGCCTTTGGCCTTGGTCTTGACCTGCTGTTCCTCGATCCGTTCGGGCGGCACCTGGTGCTGCGCCAAGGTCCTGACCAGGCCCTTGAAACCGTAGCGTTCACCAAAGGCCATGAGACCTTCCGAATCTTGTCCACCGATGGTGATCGCATCCAGTGCAGGCAGTCCGTCGATGTATTCCTTCAGATCGCAGTCGGTCTTGATGGTGAGCAGTTCGCGGCCTTTGGGCAGCCAGTCGAGCGCATTGCGCAGGTTCTCGCCGGCCACGCCTTTGATCTCGTCCGCGCGAGCGACCAGCGCCTCCAGCGAACCGTATTCCTGGAGCCACTTCACGGCCGTCTTGGGGCCGACCTTGGGCACGCCAGGCACGTTGTCCACCTGGTCGCCCACCAGCGTCTGGTAGTCCAGCATCAGGCTGGGCGGCACGCCGAACTCCGACGTCACGCCGGCGATGTCGCGCCGCCGGTCGTTCATGGTGTCGATCACCGTGATGTGCTCGTTCACCAGCTGGCTCAGGTCCTTGTCGCCGCTGGAGATGATGCAGGTGATGCCCTGCTGCGCGGCGGTGTGCGCCAGCGTGCCGATCACGTCGTCGGCCTCCACGCCGGGTACGTCCAGCACCTTCCAGCCCAGCAGCTTCACCACCTCGTGGATCGGGGCGATCTGCGCACGCAGGTCGTCGGGCATGGGCGAGCGGTTGGCCTTGTAGTCCGGGTACAGCGCATCCCGGAAGGTTGGACCTTTGGCGTCGAACACGCAGGCGGCGTAGTCGGCCCGCACGTCCTTGCGCAGCTTCTGCATCATGTTGATCATGATCCGGATGGCGCCCGTTTTCAGCACCGTGCCATCGGACAGGGTCGTGCTCAAGGATTCGCCTCCCGCAAAGAACGCTCGGTAGAGGTAGCTGGAGCCGTCGACCAGCAGCAGGGTGGGGGTGGGGGATGAAGCATCGGACATGCGCGCATTGTCGGGGAGATCGCGCCCCGTCCGCAGGTCCGGCCGATGGCCCCGCCCGCGCCCGGCGCCCCTTGCCTGCCTACAATGAGGCATGAACGCCCACAACCCACGCCTGCTGCCCGCTCTCGCCCTGCTCGCAGGTCTCTTCCTGGCCTCGACCGCCCAAGGACAGACGCCCCCGGTGGAGCAGCCGCCGCAGTCGGTCTCTCCGCGCGACCGCATCGAGCGCATCACCAACGAAGACGCCCTCACCCGCATCGACGAGGTGCGCGTGGGCGGAGAGACCAAAAGCATTGAAGTGCAACCCAAAAACGGCGCACCGGCCTACCAGATCAACCCCGACCCGAGCAGCTCGGTCCCTGGCGAAGTCGGTGGCAAGCGCACGGGCAATGCCGGGCGCAGCAGCTGGCGCATCCTGAATTTCTGATTTCCCGTTTCATGGCCGTCTACACCGAAGTCGCGTTCGCGCAAGCCGCTGCCCTGCTGCACACCCTGGATCTGGGCGACCTCACCGAGCTGAGGGGCATCCAGGGCGGCATTGAAAACACCAACTACTTCGTGACCAGCGAGCGCGATGGCGCCACGCTGGAGCATGTGCTGACCGTGTTCGAGCGGCTGGGTTTCGAGCAATTGCCGTTCTACCTGCACCTCATGAAACACCTGGCGGGCAAAGGCATTCCGGTGCCCGACCCGGCCGCCACCGCCAGCGGCGAGATCTTGCACACGCTGCAGGGCAAGCCCGCTGCCGTGGTGGACAAACTGCGCGGCAAAAGCGAACTGGCCCCCGGTGTGGCGCATTGCCAGGCGGTGGGTGCCATGCTGGCCCGCATGCACCTGGCCGGGCGCGATTTCGCCCTGACCCAGCCGAACCTGCGAGGCCTGCCGTGGTGGAACGAAACGGTGCCGGTGGTGCTGCCGTTTCTGAACGAGGATCAGGCCAGCCTGATCCGCACCGAGCTCGCTTATCAGAACCACGTGGCGGCCAGCCCGGCCTACGCTGCCCTGCCCCGCGGCCCGATCCACGCCGACCTGTTCCGCGACAACGTGATGTTCGAAGCCGGTGAGCTCACCGGTTTCTTCGACTTTTACTTCGCGGGCTGCGACACCTTCCTGTTCGACATCGCGGTCTGCCTCAACGACTGGTGCGTGCACCATCGTCAGGACGCCTCCGACGGCAGCCACGATGCGCAGCGTGCCCAGGCACTGCTGGCGGCCTACCAAACGGTGCGCCCCCTGAGCGCTGCCGAGCGCAGCCTGCTGCCGGCCCTGCTGCGCGCCGGCGCCCTGCGTTTCTGGATTTCCCGACTCTGGGACCTGCACCTGCCGCGCGAAGCCGCCATGCTGCAAGCCCACGACCCCACCCACTTCGAACGTGTGTTGCGCGACCGAGCCACGCACGCCTCCGCCTTGTCCGCGCAGCTGCTCGATGCCGCTGTGCCGACAACCGTACCCCAACCCGTGACCGCATGAAACTCCACCTCGTCCCCGCCCGAGCCGGCCTGCAATGGGTCAAGCTGGGCGTGAAGACTTTCTTCCGCCAGCCCCTGGCCATGGCCGGCCTGTTCTTCATGTTCATGGCCACCGTCTCGGTGCTCTCGCTCATCCCGCTGCTCGGCACGGTGATCTCGTTGCTGCTGGTGCCGGTGGCCACGCTCGGGCTGATGGCCGCCACGCGCGAGGCCACGCAGGGGCGGTTTCCCATGCCCTCCACACTCATCTCGGGCCTGCGCGGCAAGCCGCCGCAGACCCGCAACATGCTGATCCTGGGTGTGATGTACGCCGTCAGCCTGCTGCTGGTGCTGGGCGTGGCCACGCTGTTTGCCGGCGACGCACCGCCCCCGCTGGACCCCGCTGCAGGCGACGTGACGGCCGACATGGTGCGCGCATCGCTGGCCAACCAGGGCCTGCTGGCTGGGCTGGTGGTCTACCTGCCGGTGGTCCTGGCGTTCTGGCACGCACCGGCCCTGGTGCACTGGCACGGCGTGAGCCCGGGCAAGAGCCTGTTCTTCAGCTTCATGGCCTGCTGGGGCAACAAGGGCGCCATGCTGTTTTATGCCCTGGGCTGGGTGGGCGTGTTCATGTTGGTCGGCCTGTTCATGAGCCTGCTGGGCGCTTTGCTGGGCGGTGTGGAGGCGCTCAACGTCGTTTTGTACCCGGCTGTCCTGTTCATGGCCTCCATGTTTCACACCTCGATATATTTCACTTTTGTTGACAGTTTTGAGTTGACCGAACCGCCTGCGCCCAACACCCACGGAGAAGACGCATGACCCAACACCTCCTTCAAGGCCGTCAAGAAGGCGAAGTGACCTGGTTTCAACGCCGCGACACCTTGAAGGCCGCCGCCGCCTGGGTGGCCATGGGCGGCCTGCCAGCGGCCATGGCCCAGCAACGCAGCAACGTGGTGGAAATGGTGGGCGATGTGCTGCTCAATGGTCGGCGCATGGTGCCCCAGCAAACCATCCAGACCGGTGACGAGATCGCCACCGGACCGGCATCGCGACTCACCTTCGTGCTGGGCAACGCCGCCATGCACGTGCGGCAGAACTCCCGCCTCACCGTGGAACGCGGCATCACGCTGCACACCGTGAGCCTGCTGCGCTTGCTCACCGGCGCCGTGGGCAGCGCGTTTGGCCGTGGCCCCAGCCGCACCATCGTCACCCCCACCCTCACCGCCGGCATTCGCGGCACAGGCGTCTACACCGAGGTGTTTCCCGACCAGGCCAATCGCAGCTACTTCTGCAACTGCTACGGCACCGTGGACATGCAGGCCGGCGGCAATCGGGCGCTGTCGGTGTCCAGCTACCACCAGTCGTTCTGGGGCGAAGCCGAGCCCAAGGCCGGGCGTTTCCTCACGCCGGCACCAGCGCTGAACCATACCGACGAAGAAATCGAATTCCTCGCCGGCTTGGTCGACCAGCGCACCGCCTGGCAGATCGCGGGGCGCACGGGTGTGAAAGACGGGCGCGGCTACATGGAGCAGCGCCCCCCCGAAGCCCACCCGGCCATGCCGCGCTGAAGCTGCTTGCCCGCTCCTGCTCAGAGCTTGGCGCCTGGGCTCGCGTGTGAAGCGTTGCGAACCGCTTCCAGCAAGCGGTCCAGGCTTTCCAGCCAGTGGCCGATAGCCTCGGCGGTCGGTTGCAGATCAAAGCGGGCCACGCACTCCCCTTGGCGGCAGTCCACCTTCATGCCCTGCTTTTTTGAGATCGCCATCACCAGCGCGTTGTCGGCGTAAAAATTCCACTCGATGCGCTTGTTTCCCTGCGCGACCAGCCGGGGGTTCAGCCAGTTCGCCATGCGTTGGCTCATGCCACCGCGAGCCTCGGGCAGTGCGCTTGCAGCCGTTTCGATCGCATCGCTCGTCAGTGTGGCTTTGCCGTAGCTGCCCAGCACCAGCAAGCGCTCATGGGCTGCATCCCACAGTCCGAACACTGTGGTCACCTGCAGAAACTTGCGGGCGATCTTTTCAGCGTGCTCCGCGTCGTTCACCGGTTGGCCAAAGCGCAACCTCTGGTCGGCTTCGTCCAGGCTCTGGATGTGGACGACAACAGCAGCGAGGTCGTCCAATGTGAGGTCAACGAAGGTGGTGACAAGCGCGGATGCCTGGCCGTTCGTGATCTGCGGCATGTGTGTTCTCCTGAAAGTCGGTGAGTTTCTTGATTGAAAGAGGCGATCAGAGCTTGGCCTGAGGTTTGAGGAACTGGGCGATTCGTCCCTTGATCGTCGCGATGCTGTCGGGGGCAGCGGTGTTGAGCCCGGCGGCGTGCGTGAAGGTCGAGGGGAGACGGACCACCGAGGTTCGGGCGCCCAAAAAAGCGGCCATGCCGATCACGGCATCCACCGGCACGATGTCCAGCAGGTCGTCGGCTTCGGTGGCAATCAACAAGATGTCGGCCACGCCGGACGCTTCATGCGCGATGTCCACCATGTCGTCGAGCTTCATGGTGCGGCGGGTGAACACGTCCGACGCCGCGAGGGCCGCCAGAGGTTTGTAGGTCAGGATCGAGCGCAGCTGCCACAGCAGCACGTTGTGGTCGGTGCGCTCGCACAGCAGCTTGACCATCTGCTTGTAGGCCTTGATCTTGGGCTGTTTGTCGTCCAGCTTGGCGAGCACGGTGTCGATGGACTTGACGTCATCGGCACTGAGCACATGGTGCGCCACCGCCATGTCGGCCCAACCCAGGTCGTCCAGGTCGTACAGCAGGCTTTGATCCACCGGAAACTGCACCCGGTACCAGAAATCGGCCAACACTTCGCTCAGCGCCTTCTTGGGTTGTTTGTCCTTGGGCTGGGCGCTGTAGTTGCCACCGTGCCAGTCGGGGTCCTGCTCCAGCTTCGTCACCCACTGACGTGCCAGCGTCAGTGTCTTTTCAGCCAAGGTCAATCCACCGGGCACCACCAGCATCATGCGCGAGACAAAGCTCGGGTCGTGCGCCATTAAGTGCCACGCTTGCAGCGAGCCCATGGAGGCACCCATGAGCACATCCACATGGGCCACGCCGAGTTGCTTCAGCGCCAGGCGCTGGATCTGTGACACATCGGCCAACGAGAAGTTGGGGAACGTGCTGCCGAAAGGTTTCTTCGTGGCGGGATTGATCAGGCCTGGATGGAATGCGTCGTTGATCACCGGCTCGAAGCTGATCACGCAGTGGGTGTCTGTGTTGATGACTTCGCCCGGGCCCACCAGAGCGTCCCAGTATCCAGGCGCAACGCGCTTGTTGTCCTTGACGGCCTTGTGGCCAGCGGCGTGGGCGCTGCCGAGAAAAAACGGCAGGATGGCCACCACCGGCTTGTCGTGACCATCTGCGGTCTTGTTGCTGCCGTATTGCTCGAAAGAGACGGGCAACTTGGGGAAGTTGCCTTGGCCATCGTTGCAAGGTGGGTTGTCGAGCACGATGGTCTGGGATTTCACGATCTGGTCGTACATGGATGCTTTCGAGTCGGTTGGGAGAGATGCGCCCCACCGATGGAATACCGATGAGGAGCAGCCACCTTATTTCTCGAAAGACATCCCAAACCGGCCCCGCGGTGAGTCCCGCAGCGCCCGAGCGGGAGGGTGTGCACCGGATGGACCCGCCGCCGAACACCGCGAGCCCGAGCCCTGCGGCGGCTTGGCAGAGGCCCGCTGGGCTCGGTGCCCCACGCGCCCGAGCACCTCGGTTCAGCGCGGCAACTTCGCTTTGTGGGCAGCGATGGCTTCGGCGAGGTCCACATATTCCTCGCAGGTCAGGTTGCCGCAGAGGTGGGCCAGCTGGGCCAGATGTTTTTCGGCCTCGGCGGGTCGCTGGTCCATGAGGTAGGCCTCACCGATGTACTCGTGCGCACCCTTGTGCGCGGGGTCGATCTGCAGCGCCAGCTTGTAGTGTTCAAACGCTTTGGAGAGATCGGGCCGGGCCTGCTTGCGGTGGCTGTAGCCCAGCAAGTTGTGCACGTCGGCGTTGCGCGGCTCGAGTTTCAGCGCGGCATGGAGCTCGCTGATCGCGCGAGACCAGTCTTTCGCAGCGATGGCGCTGCGAGCCGCGCCCAGCTGCTCAGACGCACCGGTGCCCATGTTGCTCGGCGTGTCTTCGGCGTGGGTCCATGGTGACAACCACAGGCTGCAGGCTGCCATCAGCAGCGTGGTCATGACGGTGTTTTTCATGCGACCTCCCATGAAAAGGGAAACAGAAAAGCCCCCGCCGGTTTGCGCCGGCAGGGGCTTGGCGTGGAGCGCGTCAGCTTAGCGGATCAGAGTCCGATCACACCGCCGTCGGTGCGGGTGATGACGATGGTGGCCGAGCGGGGACGGCCGGCCACACCATAGCCTTTGTTGCCGGGCCACTGGCTCTGGAAGTTGAACGCCCCGGTACCCACCGCAGGAGTGTCTTCACCCGGGTGCTGGATGTTGACGAACACGGTTCGGCCATCGGCCGACTCGGTCATGCCGGTGATTTCAGCGCCCTTCGGCCCAACGAGGAAGCGCCGCAGTTTGGCGTCACCCAGGGCTGCGCCAATAAAGGTCTGTTCCGTGCCAGACGCGTTGTTGAAGGTGTTGCCCACCGTGATGGTGCGGCCATCTCCCACATTGCCGGGGATCGCGGCCAACAACATGCAGTTGGTCACATCGGTGTAGGCACCGTCGTCGGTCTGGATGTAGCAGATGCCGGTGGCCTTGCTGAACCACAGACCATCGGGCGACGAAAAGTCGTTCTTGTCGCTCAGGCCCGAAAGGTTGATGCCCGCGCCCGCGTCTTCTTCGGCCCCAAACAAGAAAATGTCCCAGTTGAAAGTCGTGGCGGTGGAGGCGCTGCCGGTTTCGCGGAAACGGATGATATGGCCGTTCGGATTGCCTGAACGGGCCCGCCCGTCGTTGTCGGCGTAAGCGCGCGGGTTCGCCGCATCGGCGTTGGCCACGGTGCGGCTGCTGTTGTTGGTCATAGTGAAGTACACGTCACCGTTCTTCGGGTTTACCGCACCCCACTCCGGGCGGTCCATGCGCGTGGCGCCCACAGCGCTGGCAGCATGACGGGCGTTGACCAGCACGTCGGCCTGGTTGTCGAAGGTGTAAGTGGTGTACGCCGGGCTGGCGGCTGCCACGGTGGTCACGTTCAGTTCCAGCCACACACCCAGACCGGTGTCGTTGAACTTGGCCACGTACAGCTTGCCCTCGTTGAGGTACTTGTCTCCGGCGGCCATGCCACGACCCACATCGGCCGGGTCCCACACCGCAGCGGTGACGAACTTGTAGATGTACTCATTCTGGGAATCGCAGCCCATGTAGAAGGCCAGCGGCTGGCCGGCGACCGGGATGCTGCAGACAGCAGCCTCGTGCGCGAAACGGCCCATGGCCACGCGCTTGGCCGGCACCGCGTTCGGTCGCAGCGGGTCGATCTCCAGGTTGTAGCCAAAGGTGTTGGGTTCGTTGCGGAAGTCGTCAGCTGCCGAGAGACCTGGAGCAGAGACGTTCCAGCGGCCGAAGCGGTCGTCGGTGGCGGCGTTGGGCACTGTGGACCAGCCCTGGCCGGGGGCGCCCGAGGCGGCGGCGAACGGTGCGGAGATCACGCCATAACGGGCTCGTGACGCTTTGATCTTGGCGCTCACATCGGTCGACCCGTTGGGCATGTAGAAGTAGGCAGCCCAGTTTTCTTCACAGGCAAGGTAGGTGCCCCAAGGCGTCTTGCCATGGCCACAATTGTTGATCGTGCCGCGCGCGGTGACTCCGCTGGGATCGAACTGCGTGGACATGAATGCGCGAATGTCGGCAATGTGGGCTGAAGGACCGGTGACATTCACCACCGTCAGTGGGGTCACGCGGCGGTTGAACGTCGAATCCAGCTGCACAGTCCAGACGCCCCCCACCCGGCGCACTTCAACCAGCGACACCCCGTGGTGGTTGATTTCCTTGAGCACTTCGGCTTGCGGGCGCGCACCCAGATCCCAGCCGCCCGAGGATGACGAAAACTGCGAAAACTTCTTGCCACCCACACCACCCGAGGTCTGGCCGTTGGGGTGAAAGAAATGCGCATCGGCAGAGCTTTCGTGGTTGACCACGAGCACGGCGCGACCGGTGTCCACCGTGGTGTAGTTGCCCTGCGCATCGATGTAGAACAGGTCCATGCCATCGTGGTGGTCGCCCACACGGCGGCTCCAGTCGTCGGTTTCGGTGCCCAAGTTGGAATAGGCGGTCTCGGTGTTGAACAGGCGATCGCCGGTGGCGTGCAACACGCGGTAGGTGTAGCCAGGCGGCAGGATCACGTCGTCCACCAGGCTCTTGGCCACAGCAGGAAAACCCAGCGCGTTCTGCGTGGGCGTGGCGGGCGCCGGCGCGGGATCATCACCACCACCGCACGCGGTCAGGAAGGGCAGCGCCGACAGCGCCACCATGCCGGTGCCGCCGCGGATCACGTTGCGGCGGGTCAGCGGCGTGCGTGTGCCGCGGGCCAGCACATCCTGGAAGCTTTCGTTGTTCGAGAAATTGCAGTTGTCGTCGTCGTGGTGAGACATGAAGGGCTCCGGGGTTGAAAGAACAAACACCGGTGCAGTCTGTTCAAGTCATGTGACCAAACCGTGAATCGGCCAATGCCCCCCGGACGTCCTCTTCCTTCGAGGCACGTCATCAAGCTTTCACATCAGCGGTGCTGATCGCTGCGACAGGTCCAGCCGCCGCACCGTTTCCTGCGACGACACTGCTCCCGCAGCCTGCAGCATCAGCGCCTCCACCTGCAGGGCGATCTGCTGCCAGTCGAGGTGGGCCACGCGCGCGCGGGCTTGCTCGCGGGCCTGCGCCAGCAGCGTGGGCGACTGCGCCAGCTCCACCGCCACGCGCACGATTGCGTCTGTGTTTCCCGCCGGCACCAGCCAGCCATTGACGTGGCTTTGCACCCAGTCCCCGGCTGCGGCGGTGTCGAACGCGAGCACCGGCAGACCGCTGGCCAGTGCTTCGATGGTCACGTTGCCGAAGGTCTCGGTGAGGCTGGGGAACACAAACAGATCGGCCGAGGCGTAGTAACCGGCCAGCTCTTCGTGCCGGCGCATGCCGGCAAACACAGCTTGGGGGCAGCGATGCTGCAGGCTCTCGCGCAGCGGCCCGTCGCCCACGAACACCAGCTTCACATCGGCGTGGTGGGCCTGCATGGCGGCATGGGCCTGCAGCGCGATGTCGAGGTTTTTCTCGGCGGCCAGCCGCCCCACCACCAGCATCACCAGCGAATCCGGACCTGCACCCCACTGGCTGCGCAAGGCTTCGCTGCGCCGCTGCGGGTTGAAGAGTTTCGTGTCCACACCGCGCGCCACGACCTGCACGTTCTCAAAGCCCATCTCCATCAACTGGGTGCGCAGTGCACGCGTGGGCACCATGGTGAGCTGCGTGAGGTTGTGAAATCGGCGCAGGTACGACACCATGGGTTTGCGCAGCCAGCCCACGCCATAGTGCTCGCAATAGGCGTGGAAGTTGGTGCGGAAGTCCGATGTCACCGGCAGCTTCAGGCGCCGCGCCGCCTGCAGTGCCGACCAGCCCAGCGGGCCTTCGGTGGCGATGTGCACGAGGTCCGGCCGCTTCAGCGTCCATGCGTTGATGAGTGCGCGCTTGGCCGGCAGGCCGAGCTTGAGTTCGGGGTAACGCGGAATCGGCATGCCGCGCATGAGCAGTTCTTCGTAGCCGGTGTGGCTCAGCGCCTGGTCCACCCGCGTCTGGCGTGGGCGGATCAGTTGCACCGGGTGGTTGCGCGCGCACAGGCCCTGCACCAGGCGCGACAGCGTGAGCGACACCCCGTTGACCTCCGGCGGCCAGGTCTCGGTGACGACCGACAGGCGCAGGGAGGGCGTGCTGGCCGGGTATTCCTCGACCAGTATCTGTTCGGATGTCATGGCGTTCATGCGCCCATGTTCCAGCGGCTGTGCAACAAGTTGATGACAAGTGGGCGCTGTCACCGTGTTTTCACATGTCAGGGCAAGACTGCGCAGGTGTGTGACCTCCCCACACCCACCACCCTTGCATGGAGAAACCGTGAACGACTTTTTCAAGACACTGGAAACCCAACGCTGGGACGACCACCGCTACTACCACCACAGCCGCATCAACCAGACGCTGCACCTGATCAGCGCGATCAGCTTTGTGGTGGCCTATGCACTCTTGTGGACCGACCCGATCCTCTCCGCGCTGATTGCGTGGCTGGTTTCCATGACCAGCCGCCAGGCCGGCCACTTCTTCTTTGAGCCCAAGGGCTACGACCATGTGAACCAGGCCACGCACGAACACAAAGAAGAGATCAAGGTGGGCTACAACCTGCAGCGCAAGGTGGTGCTGATGGCCTTGTGGGCCGGCACGCCGATGCTGGTGGCGCTGGCGCCCGGCGTGTTTGGTCTGTTCGAGCCGCACACCGATGGCGAAAGCTTCATCCGCCAGGTCGGTGCACTGTGGCTGGCGCTGGGTGTGGGCGGTCTGTTGTTCCGCACGGTGCACCTGTTCTTCATCGCCGACGTGAAGACCGGTCTGGCCTGGATGACCAAGATCCTCACCGACCCGTTTCACGACATCAAGCTCTACCACAAGGCGCCGCTGTACCTGATGCGCGGCCAGTTGATCGACCCAGGGATCAATGTGAAGTGATCCCCAGGCGCGCCTGCGGCCTCAAGCCCGCAGGCGCTGCCACATCTCACGAAGCACGCTGCGCCGGATCGACTTGTGCGTCTGCTCTCCCCGCCACCACCAGCCCTGCGCCTGCATCTGCTGCCCTGCCACCACGAAGCGTTGCAACACCTCTTCAAAGTCGGCGTCGCTGAAGTGCAGTCCGAAAATGAATCGCCCTGTGCCCACCCAGCTCAAAGCCAGCCCTTGCCAGCGCAACAGGTACTGGAACATCCAGTGATAGCGACCCGGCTGGGTGTACATCAGCGTCCAGATGCTTTGCAGGTTGGCCGCGCGGATGGGCAAACCGTGTTGAGCCATCGTGTCGTTGAAGCGCTTGGCGCGGGCATCCCACTTGGCATCCTGGTCTTGGTACAAGGCCTGGATCTCCGGCGTGTCCAGCCGCTTCAAGAACGCCGCCATGCCGCCCATCACGTAGGGGTGGGCGTTGAAGGTGCCGCGCGCAAAACACACATCGGCCGGGCGTGCTTCGCGAAAGCGCTGCATCAGCTCGCGCCGCCCGCACACCACACCCACCGGGTAGCCACCGGCGAGCGTCTTGCCATACGTGACCATGTCGGCCTTCACGCCGAAATACTCCTGTGCGCCCCCGGGTGCGAGACGGAAGCCCAGGAACACCTCGTCGAAGATCAGCACGATCCCGCGCTCGGTGCACACCTCGCGCAAGCGCTTCAGCCACGCGGTGTAGGCCGGGCGGTCGTAGCCGGCGGTGCGGCTGCCGTCCACCAGGGTGGAATCGCCCGGAGCGTTCTTGTTGGGGTGCAGCGCCTGCAGCGGGTTGACCAGCACGCAGGCCACATCGCGCCGCGTGCGCAGCACCTGCAGGCTTCTCTCGCTCATGTCCTGCAGGGTGTAGGTCTCGCGCGGTGGCATCGGGTTGCCGGGGCCGGGCTGCACGTCTTCCCACCAGCCGTGGTAAGCCCCGCAGAAGCGCACCAGGTGTTTGCGACCCGTGTGGTACCGCGCCAGGCGCACGGCCTGCATCACCGCTTCGGTGCCCGACATGTGAAAGGACACCTGGTCGTGTCCGGAAATGGATTGCAGCTTGGCAACCACTTCGGCCACACACGGGTGGTAAGCGCCGAGCACCGGACCGAGCGCCTGGCCGATCTGCGCGCCCTCGGCCATGCAGGCCTTGTAGAAGTCCACGCCGAACACATTCACACCGTACGAGCCGGTGAGGTCGATGAAGGTGTTGCCGTCCAGATCGGTGAGGTGCACACCTTCGGCCGACTGCATGAAGGCGCCCACCTTCAGGCGCGCGCGCACCAGCGGGCTGAACTGGAAAGGCACGCGGTAGGCACCGGTGAACTGCAGATCGGCCAGGCCCTCGCGCGCCTGCGCGGTGAGCGCCAGCGTCTTGGCGTAGCGCTCGGCGAAGCCGGCGCACAGCAGATCAAAAGCCGCGCGGCGCTGCGCCACCACCTCAGCGGGCGCACCGTCGCAATCAAAGAACCGGGCCTCGTCATAGGCGTAACCCGGCAGCCATTTCGCCAACCGCTTGGCCATCTTGGAATGGCCGGCGAGCGAACGGTGTTTGGCGCGCGAGAGTTCAAGCCGCTGCTTGAGCAGCGGCAAGGCCAGGGCCAGCGAGCCCAGCGGAACAGCGTAGGAAAGGTAAGACATGCAGCAGTCGCTCCAGGCGGTTGGTGTGTGTCTTTTGTAGGGCGCCCACATGACGAAGCCATGAAACTCCGATGAAATACCAGAACATCCTGCAGCGCCTGGCGCTCAACGAAGACATCAATTTCCTGCTGACCAACCGCGTGCCGCGCGCGGCGCTCACACGCTTCATGGGCTGGTTCAGCCGCATCCGCCACCCCTGGGTACGCGATGCGTCCATGGCGGTTTGGCGCACCTTCACCGACATTGACCTGAGCGAAGCGAAGAAGACGTCGTTCAAAAGCCTGCACGACTGCTTTGTGCGCGAACTCAAGCCTGGCGCGCGCCCGCTGGACGCACGCGAGCATGTGCTGGTGAGCCCCTGCGACGCCATCGTGGGCGCTTGCGGGCGCATTGGCGAAGACGCCGCCGCTCAAGTCTTCCAGGCCAAGGGCTTCCCCTACCCGCTCACCGACCTGCTGGGCACCGACGCGCGCGGCCTCGCCGCCATCGACACGCTGCGCGGCGGCAGCTATGTGACGCTGCGCCTGACCTCCAGCATGTACCACCGCTTCCACGCGCCCGGTGCCCTCACCCTGGACCATGTGACCTACATCAGCGGGGACACCTGGAACGTGAACCCCATCGCACTCAAACGTATCGAGCGCCTGTTCTGCAAGAACGAACGCGCGGTGCTGCACTGCCAGCTGGCCGACGGCACGCCGCTGCTGATCGTGCCGGTGGCCGCCATCCTGGTGGCCAGCATGCGGCTGCGCGCGGTGGACGTGGCCCTCAACATCCGCTACCGCGGGCCCAACGAACTGCCTTGCCACGCGTCGTATGAAAAAGGCCAGGAAATGGGCTGGTTCGAGCACGGCTCCACCATCCTGGTGTTTGCGCCACCGGGCATCCAGCTGTGTGACAACGTGATGACGGGACAGCACATTCGCATGGGCGAAGCCTTGTTTGACCACCCCCGGGGGTTGTCACAGAACGGTCATCCAGCTTGCACATCATCGGCAGCGTCAACCCACACGAGGACGAGCCCATGACCACAAACATTCCACGCACCAACGCCCACTTCAACGACGAAGATTCCAACACCAGCGCCAACCCCGCTTTCGACAGCGTGCTGAGCGCGCGCCTGAGCCGCCGCAGCCTGCTCGGCGCCACGGGTGTGGCCACGCTGGGCGGCACGGCCTTGACCGGCTGCGCCACCAGCGGCCCGGTGGCCCCGGTGAACGGCCTGGGCTTCAAGCCTGTGGCGAAGACCATGGCCGACCAGGTGACCGTGCCCGAGGGCTACACCGCCCGCGTCATTTACGCTCTGGGCGACCCGCTGACCGCCAGCACGCCGGCCTTCAAGAACGACGGCACCGACGCCGAGTTCGGCAACCGGGCCGGTGACCACCACGACGGCATCGAGTGGTTCGGTCTGGACGCCTCTGGCAAACCGTCTGACAGCTTCAATTCGCGTGGTCTGCTGGCCATGAACCACGAAGCCACCACCGACGAGAAGCTCAGCTCCTTCTTCATCCACGCCAACGGCGGCACCTCGGTGCTGCCCCGTCCCGCCGCCGAGATCGACAAGGAACTCATGATCCACGGCCTGTCGGTCGTGGAAGTGCAGACCGACGGCAAGGTCTGGGCCAACAAGCCGGGCTCGGCCTTCAACCGCCGCGTGACCACCATGACGCCGGTGACCATCCACGGCCCGGCTCGTGGCAGCGAACACCTGGTGACGAAATACAGCCCCGACGGCACTCAGGCCCGCGGCACGCTCAACAACTGCGGCACCGGCCGCACGCCGTGGGGCACCTTCATCTCGGGCGAAGAGAACTGGTTCGGCTACTTCTTCCGCGACGCCAAAGACGACGACGCGCGCAAGAAGGACAAGCAAGTGCAGGCCCTCAACCGCTACGGCCGCCGGGCCGGCGCCGCCAGCCGCCACGGCTGGGAGAGCGGTGGCGCCGCCGACACCTACACGCGCTGGAACAACAGCGCGATGGGCGCCAGCGCCAAGGACGATTTCCGCAACGAGATGAACACGTTCGGCTACATCGTTGAACTCGATCCCTACGACAAGAACACCACGCTGCGCAAGCGTACGGCCTTGGGCCGCATGGGCCACGAGAACGCCACCTTCGCCCGCGCCGTGGCCGGCCAGCCGGTGGTGGCCTACATGGGCGACGACGCGCGCGGCGAGTACATCTACAAGTTCGTCTCCGCCGCAAAGTGGGACCCGGCAGACGCCAACCCCGCCAATCGACTGGCCGCTGGCGACAAGTACCTCGACAAAGGCACGCTCTTTGCCGCGCGCTTCAAGGGCGACGGCACCGGCGAATGGCTGGAACTCTCGATGGACAACCCGGTGATCGCCAACAGCTCCTACTTTGAGTTCAAGAGCGAAGCCGACGTGGCCGTGTTCACCCGCCTGGCCGCCGACGCGGTGGGCGCGACCAAGATGGACCGGCCCGAGTGGGGCGGCGTGAACCCGAAGAACGGCGAGGTCTACATCACACTGACCAACAACAGCGCCCGCACCGTGGCCACCGTGGACAGCGCCAACCCGCGCGTCTACACCGACCTGAAAGCCGGCAAGGAGCAAAAGGGCAACGTGCATGGTCACATCGTGCGCATGTCGCAGAAGAACCCGGCCGACGCCGCGTTCCAGTGGGACATCTACCTCTTCGCCTCGGAAGCCGATGCCGACAAGGCCAGCGTGAACCTCTCCAGCCTGACCGACGACAACGATCTGTCCTCACCCGACGGCCTGGTGTTCAGCAAGGCCACCGGCATCTGCTGGATCCAGACCGACGACGGCGCCTACACCGACAAGACCAACTGCATGCTGCTGGCCGCCCTGCCCGGCCAGCGTGGCGACGGTGGCACCAAAACCCTGGCCCACGGCGACAAGCAAGTCACCACGCACGTGGGCAAGGCGCAAACACCCGCCACGCTCAAGCGTTTCCTGGTCGGCCCCAAGGGTGCAGAAATCACCGGCATCACCGAAACGCCGGACGGCCGCGCGATCTTTGTGAACATCCAGCACGCGGGTGAGAACACGAAGATGGCCGATGTGACCGATCCGTCCAAGTTCGAGAGCCGCTGGCCCGCGAATGCGGGGTACGGCGCGGGTCAGCGTCCGCGCTCGGCCACCATCGTCATCACCAAGAACGATGGCGGCGTGATCGGAACTTGAGTGGTCAGGTGATCGGAGTGAGCTTCGCGACGCTGAGCGCGAGCCACTTCGTGCCATGGCGACTGAAGTTCACCTGCGCGCGGGCGTCATCGCCCGCGCCTTCGATGGAGAGCACCTTGCCCTCGCCGAACTTGTTGTGAAACACGGCCATGCCGGCCCTGATGTCGGTGCCCCGGTCGGGCTCAGGCGCCTTCTGGCCCAGGCCTTTGGGGTCGCCCTTGTCGTTGAAGCCGGGTGACCACGAAGGCTGCAGCGCCGGCGGTGCGCCGAAGTTGCGCCGCCCGTTCTGCCACTGGCCACCACCACCGCCCGCCCCACCCGGCGCCCCCCACGCCGGCTGCTGCGGCGTGAGCCACTTCAGGCAGGCCTCGGGCAGCTCGTCGAAGAAACGGCTTTTCATGTTGTAGCGCGTCTGGCCGTGCAGCATGCGCGTCTGCGAGTGGCTGAGGTACAGGCGTTTGCGCGCGCGTGTGATGGCCACGTACATCAGGCGTCGTTCTTCTTCCAGCCCGTCGCGGTCGCTCATGGAGTTCTCGTGCGGGAACAGGCCCTCTTCCATGCCGGTGATGAACACCACGTCGAATTCGAGCCCCTTGGCCGCGTGCACCGTCATGAGCTGCACCGCGTCCTGCCCGGCCTGGGCCTGGTTGTCGCCCGACTCGAGCGCGGCGTGCGTGAGAAACGCGGCCAGTGGGCTCATGGTCTCACCGGTGTCGGCGTCGGGCGCGAGCGGCTCGTCCAGCACCGGCAGCGAAACATCCAGCCCCTGGCTGGCGGGACTCTGCGTCAACGCCGATCCGTCGGCCGTGCGCGCCACCGCATCCCGCCCAAAGCCCTCAATGCCCACAAAACTCTTGGCCGCGCTCACCAGTTCTTCCAGGTTCTCCACCCGGTCCTGCCCTTCGCGCTCAGCACGGTAGTGCTCCACCAAGCCGCTGTGGTCGAGCACCAGCTCGATGATCTCGGCCAGCGTCATGCCCTCGGACCGTTCGCGCAGCACGTCGAGCTTGGCGACAAACGCGCCAATGGCCACCCCGGCGCGCCCAGTCACCGCGCTCACCGCATCGTGCAGCGAACAGCCCGAGGTGCGGGCCACGTCCTGCAGCTGTTCGATGCTGCGCGCCCCGATGCCGCGCGGCGGGAAGTTCACCACGCGCAGGAAGCTGGTGTCGTCGTTGGCGTTTTCCAGCAGGCGCAGATACGCCAGCGCGTGCTTGATCTCGGCGCGCTCGAAGAAGCGCAGGCCGCCGTACACGCGGTAGGGCATGGCGGCGTTGAAGAGCGCAGTTTCCACCACGCGGCTTTGCGCGTTGCTGCGGTAGAGCACAGCCATCTCCACCTTGGGCACATCTTCGCGCGCGAGCTGCTTCATCTCATCAACCATCCACTGCGCCTCGGCGAAGTCGCTGGTGGCCTCGTGCACGCGCACCGGTTCGCCCGCGCCGGCGTCGGTGCGCAGGTTCTTGCCCAGGCGGTTGGTGTTGTGGCTGATCAGTTCGTTGGCCGAGTCCAGGATGTTGCTGCAGCTGCGGTAGTTCTGCTCCAGCTTGATCTGGTGGCGCACGTTGAACTCGCGCACGAAGTCGGCCATGTTGCCCACGCGCGCGCCGCGAAAGGCGTAGATGCTCTGGTCGTCGTCGCCCACCGCGAACACCGCGTTGCCCGCACCCGGCAGGCCTTCGATCGGCGGCGCGCTGAACATCTTGATCCAGGCGTACTGCAGGCGGTTGGTGTCCTGGAACTCGTCGATCAGGATGTGGCGGAAGCGCCGCTGGTAGTGCTCGCGCACCGGGTCGTTGTCGCGCAGCACTTCGTACGAACGCAGCATGAGTTCACCGAAATCCACCACGCCCTCGCGCTGGCACTGCTCTTCGTACAGTGCGTAGAGCTCGACCTTCTTGAGTGTTTCCGGATCGCGAGCCACCACATCGCGCGGGCGCTGGCCATCTTCCTTGCAGCCGCTGATGAAGTACTGGATCTGCTTCGGGGGGTAACGCTCGTCGTCCACGTTGTACTGCTTGCACAGGCGCTTCACGGCCGAGAGCTGGTCTTGCGTATCGAGAATCTGGAAGGTGGCTGGAAGGCCCGCGAGCTTGTGGTGCGCGCGCAGGAAGCGGTTGCACAGGCCGTGGAACGTGCCGATCCACATGCCGCGCACGTTCACCGGCAGCATGGCGGACAGGCGCGTCATCATTTCCTTGGCGGCCTTGTTGGTGAAGGTCACCGCCAGCACGCCGCCGGGCGTCACCTGCCCGGTCTGCAGCAGCCAGGCGATGCGTGTGGTGAGCACCCGCGTCTTGCCTGAACCAGCGCCCGCGAGGATGAGCGCGTGCTCCCCCGGCAGCATGACGGCCGAAGCCTGTTCGGCATTGAGACCCGCGAGCAGCGGGGACGGGGCGACGGATTCTTCAAACAGCATGGCTCGATTGTAGGAAGCGCCCTGTGCTGGGCGCCGTATACGGTCATCCGTATGGCGGTCATAAGCAGAGACAGGCGCTTAAGGCCGTACGCGACCCGCCCAAGGCGCCTAGAATCAGTCACCGGGCCCAAGATTCTTGCGCCCGGTTTTTTGTGCCCGGCGCACAAAGCCGGCCAAGCCAAGCGCTCTCCCTGTTCAACAACAGTCTTCTGGAGCCTGGTTCACATGGAAATTTTTGACTACGACAACGTTCTGCTGCTGCCGCGCAAGTGCCGCGTGGAGAGCCGTTCGGAATGCGACGCCGGCGTGGAGCTCGGCGGGCGCAAGTTTCGTCTGCCGGTGGTGCCGGCCAACATGAAGACGGTGGTGGACGAGTCGATCTGCTTCTGGCTGGCCAAGCACGGCTACTTCTACGTGATGCACCGCTTCGATCTGGACAACCTGCAGTTCGTGCGCTATGCGCGTGCCCAAGGCGTGTACGCCTCGATCTCGCTGGGTGTGAAGGCGCCCGACTACGCCACGGTGGACCAGCTGGTGGCCGAGGGCCTGGCGCCGGAGTACATCACCATCGACATCGCGCACGGCCACGCCGACAGCGTGAAGAACATGATCGGTTACCTGAAGGAAAAGCTGCCGTCGTCGTTTGTGATCGCAGGCAACGTGGCCACCCCCGAAGCGGTGATCGATCTGGAGACCTGGGGCGCGGACGCGACCAAGGTGGGCGTGGGCCCGGGCAAGGTCTGCATCACCAAACTCAAGACGGGTTTTGGCACGGGCGGCTGGCAGCTGAGTGCGCTGAAGTGGTGTGCCCGCGTAGCGACCAAACCGATCATTGCCGACGGCGGCATCCGCAGCCATGGCGACATTGCGAAGAGCGTGCGCTTTGGGGCCAGCATGGTGATGATCGGCTCGCTCTTCGCGGGTCACGAGGAGTCACCCGGGCAGACGGTGGAGGTGGACGGTGTGCTCTACAAGGAGTACTACGGCTCGGCGAGCGACTTCAACAAGGGCGAGTACAAGCACGTGGAGGGCAAGCGCATCCTGGAGCCGATCAAGGGCAAGCTGGCCGACACGCTGGTGGAAATGGAGCAGGACGTGCAGAGCTCCATCAGCTACTCGGGGGGCACCAAGCTGATGGATGTGCGAAAGGTGAACTACGTGATTCTGGGTGGGGACAATGCGGGCGAGCATTTGTTGATGTGAGGGGTTTTGGGGTATTTCGCTCCAGCGCCTCGCGGGCCTCGTGAGCACACGGCGCTCTGCTTCGCGAATGTCCTCCGGGGCCTTCGGCCCCTCCCCCTTTATTTCGCTGCGCAGAGCGCCATGCACTCACGAGCCTGGAGCCGTGTTTGCACGCCCACTGATCGAGAGCCAACGAAGTCAGACCGCGAGCAGTTCCCGAGCCAACACATGCAACCGGTGTTTGGGTTGCACCAGCGCCTCAACGACGCTGAAGTGGTTGAGCCCCGGCAATGCCTCACACACCGGCACCACGTCTGAACCCCAGGCCTGCTGGATGAGGCGGTTGTGGCGCAGGAACTCGCTGCTCTCGTCGCCACCGGCCACCGCCACCAGTTGACCGCGACCCTCGCGCAACGCAGGCGCGGGGAAAAAAGCGGGACTGGCCTTCTTCACCTGCGCGGGCGTCAACTTCAACGACGGCTGCACAAACGGTGTGAGGCGCACCGGCTCCAGGTCGTACAGACCCGAGATGGAAAGCACGTTCTTCACCAGGGACGCCGGCAGATCGCCGCCCACGCGCTCCCACTCACACGCCAGCATCATGGCGGCCAGGTGCCCGCCTGCGGAGTGACCCGCCACCGTGATGCGGTGCGGATCGCCACCGTGTGCGGCGATGTGGCGGTAGGTCCAGGCCAGGGCGCTCACCATCTGCAGGACGATGTCGGGGATGGTGACCGCCGGGCACAGCGCGTAGTTGGGCACCACCACGCAGGCGCCATGCTTCGTGAACGCGGGCGCAATGAACGAGTGGTCCGACTTGTCCAGGCTGCGCCAGTAACCGCCGTGGATGAAAACCATCACCGGCGCCAAGGGCGTGCCCGGCTTGCGCGGTGCGGGAAAAATGTCCAGCGTCTCGCCGGGACCGTGGCCGTAGCTGACATCGAGCAGCGGGCGGCTGGTCTGGCGCGCCTGCGCCGAGGTCTGGGCCCAGCGGTCGAAATGCACCGCGTGGTCGGGCACCAGGGCCCGGTTGTTGTACTCGCGGTCCAGCCAGACGGGGTCGGTCGAAGGTGTTTTTTCCATGGTCGCGCATTGTGTCACGGGGGTTGTTTTCGGCCTGTCGTGACGGACACTTTGAAAATGTGTATTCTGTATACAAAGTTTCGCCCCAGCCACCATGTCTGCCCAATTGATCAAGCTAGAAGCCGCGCCCGACCTGGTCGAGCAGGTGTACCGCGCCTTGCTCGACGCCATCAGCGCCGGTGCGCTCAAGCCGGGCCAGCGCATCACGCAGGAAGAGCTGGCCGACCAACTCGCTGTGTCCCGCCAGCCGGTCATGCAGGCGCTGCGCCTGCTCAAGAAAGACGGCTTCGTGCAGGACGCGCCTATCTTCAATGGCCCGGCTGGCCGTTGCCGTGGATTGCAGGTCACGCCCATCGACACGCAGTGGATCGAGCAGGTGTACGAGGTGCGCGGCGCGCTCGACGCGCTGGCCGTGCGCCTGGCAGCGCAACGGCGCACGCCCCTGGACCCGGCCCTGCTGGCCAACGGGCGGGCCGCCGTGAAGCGCGGCGACATCAAGGCCATGATCGACGCCGACCTGGCCTTCCACACCGCGCTGTACCGGGCCACCCAGAACCCGCTGATCGAACAGAGTGCCCTGCTGCACTGGCACCACATTCGCCGGGCCATGGGCGAAGCCCTGCAGTCAGCGATGTTGCGCGAGCCGGTGTGGGACGAACACGAAGCCATTGCCCGTGCGGTTGAGCGTGGCGACGTGAAACTCGCCGAGCGTCTCATGCAGCAGCACAGTGGCCATGCCAGCACCCGACTCGGTGCGCAGTTTGCCGACCGTGCAAACACCCCTTCATCGCCCGCCGCCCGCAAGCGGCGGCCCGTCAACCCCAACTCCGTGGACCTCGACAGCCAGGCTGGTTGAGCCACTTCCGCGCGGTTCCCGGCGTGGCCGGGAACCGCCATTTTTTTGCCACACACGTGAACACCACCACCTCCACAGCTCCCACCAACGCCCTGCAAGTGGCCGTGCTCGGCATCGGCATGATGGGATTTCCCATGGCCCGCCGTCTGTGCGAAGCCGGTTGCACCGTCAGCGTCTGGAACCGCTCGCGCAGCAAGGCCGAACGCCTGCAGGACTTTGGCGCCCGTGTGTGCGACACGCCGGCCGAGGCCGTGGCGCAGGCCGACTTTGTGATCACCCTGCTGGACAACGGCGACGTGGTGGAAGACGTGTTGTTCCACCAGGGCACGATGGGCGGCCTGCGCCAGGGCAGCGTGGTGGTGGACATGTCGTCCATCCAGCCGCGCCAGGCGCGCGACCACGCAGCCCGCCTGGCCGCGGCCGGCATGCACCACCTGGACGCGCCCGTGTCGGGCGGCACCGTGGGCGCCGAGGCCGGCACGCTGGCCATCATGGTGGGTGGCAAGCCGGGGGAGTTCGAGCGCGCGCGGCCGCTGTTCGAACTGCTGGGCCGCCCGGTGCACGTGGGCTCGCACGGCACGGGCCAACTCGCCAAACTGGCCAACCAGATGATCGTGGGCATCACCATCGGCGCGGTGGCCGAGGCGCTGCTCTTGTGCGAGAAGGGCGGCGCCGACATGGCCAAGGTCAAGCAGGCCATCACCGGCGGCTTTGCCGACAGCCGCATCCTGCAAGTGCATGGCCAGCGCATGATCGAACGCGACTTCACCAAGCGCGGCGCGGTGGCGGTGCAACTCAAGGACATGCGCAACGCACTGGCCACCGCCACCGAAATCGGCTTTGACGCACCCATCACCTCGTTGTTCGAGCAGCTCTACGCCCAGTCGGTCGACCACGGCCTGGCCGACCTCGACCACTCGGCGCTGTTCGTCGAGCTGGCCAGCCGCAACGGCATGGCCTGATTTCTTTCAAACACACGCACAAGGCATCTCATGGCATCAGACACTCCCCGACGCATTGCCTTGGTCACCGGCGCGGGCAGCGGCATTGGCCGCGCCGTAGCCCAGGGCCTGCTGCAGGACGGCTTTCATGTGGTGCTCACGGGCCGACGGCCAGAGCCCCTGGCCGAGGTGGCCGCAGCCGCCCAGGCCGCCGGCCAGCACGCACTGGCGATCCCCGCTGATGTGCGGGACGAACACAGCGTGCAGGCGCTCTTCGACGAGATTGAAAAGCGCTACGGCCGCCTGGACGTGCTGTTCAACAACGCCGGCGTCAATGCCCCTGCGGTGCCGATGGACGAGTTGTCCGTGGCCCAGTGGAAGGACGTGATCGACACCAACGTGACCGGCGTGTTCCTGTGTGCACGAGCTGCGTTCGGCCTGATGCGCCGGCAGACCCCGCAAGGCGGGCGCATCATCAACAACGGCTCGATCTCGGCCCACACACCCCGTCCTTTCAGCAGCCCCTACACCGCCAGCAAACACGCGGTGCTGGGCCTGACCAAGACCATCGCCCTGGACGGACGCGAGTTCAACATCGTGTGCAGCCAGATCGACATCGGCAACGCGCTGACCGAACTCTCCGCGCGCATGACCAAGGGTGTGCGCCAGGCCAACGGCACGCTGGCCGCCGAGCCCATGATGGATGTGCAGCACGTCGCACAGGCCGTGCGCTACATGGCCAGCCTGCCGCTGTCCACCAACGTGCTCAACATGACCGTGATGGCCAGTCAGATGCCGTTCGTGGGCCGGGGCTGAGCCGGCGCGTTGTCAGCACGCAGCGGCGCACCGGCCTCGCTCCACGCATAGGCCGGCAGCGCCAGAGCCAGCGGCAACAGGTAATAGGCCGCGCGGTAAGCCAGCACCGTGGCCAGCACCTCGGTGGCGGGCAAGGCGTTGGCCAGCGCGGCCACAAACACCGCCTCCAGCACCCCCAGACCAGCCGGTACGTGCGTGAGCACACCGGCCACTGCGGCGAGCAGCAACGCGCCGAGCACCGTGGGATAGTCGACGCGACCGCCGAACAGACTCCAGGCGATCGCACCGATCAACATCCAGCTCGCCCCACCCATCAGCGCCTGCAACCAGGCCAGCCCCGCACCGGGCAAGGCCAGCGTGTGCCCACGCCAGCCCAGCTCGCGCCGCCGCGTGGTGGTGCACACCGCCAGGTACGCCAGCGCCAGCGCAACCATCACGCCGCCCACGGTGCGCAACACCGGATCGCCCAGCGCCCACGACGCAGGCAGGCGTGGCGGCGCGACCAACAGCACCGCTCCTGCCACCCACAGGTAACCCAGCCAGTTGGTCACCATGCTGTGCGCGATCACCCTGGCCACCGTCGGCGCCGCCACACCGCTGCGCGAATAGAGCCGCAGCCGCAAGCCGAAACCTCCGACCAGCGCGCCGAAGTTGAGATTGAACGCGTAACAGATGGCGGCAATGCCGAGCGTGCGCGGGGCCGGGAGTGGGTGGCCGGTGAGCCGGCGTCCGATCAGGTCGAAGCTGGCCACCAGGCCGTAGCTCAGCAGGGCCAGGCCCGCCGCCGCCAGCACCTGGACGAGCGACAGCGCTTGCAGCGCCACCCACACCTCAGGCCAGTCCACCGTGCGGGCCTGCCGGGCCACCAGGGTCAACACCAGCGCGGCGAGTGCCCAGGGGGCGATGCGTTTGAACCAGGCCCAGGCCTGTTGCCCGGCCGGGCTCATGGCGCCTCGCCGCCCATCGACACCACCTTCGGCTGACGCAACGAGCCACTGGAGGCCCACACCGGAAAGCGCCGCAGCGCGTGAAACACCACCATACTGCGCACGGCGATCCAGGCCGAGCGCAGCCGCCCCACGGCCGCTCGCTCCACCCGTTCACAGCTGTGGACCATCAGGTCGTCGATGCGCTCGCGCAGGTGCCGTGCAAACGCGGCGTCGCGCACCACCACGTTGGCCTCCAGGTTCAGGCTGAGGCTGGTGGGGTCGAGGTTGCTGGAGCCCACCGTGGCCCAGACGTCGTCCACCACCGCCACCTTGCCGTGCAGCGGGCGCTCGTTGTACTCGAACACGTTCACACCGGCGCGCAGCAGGTGCCGGTAGAGCAGCTCGGTGGCGCGCTTCACCCACGGCTGGTCCGGGTGGCCCTGCACCACCAGGTCGACCTGAACACCGCGTCGCGCCGCCCGGCGCAGATCGCGCAGCAGGCGGTAGCCCGGGAAGAAATAAGCGTTGGCGATCAGCACCCGCTGGCGCGCGCTGCGCACCGCCGCGCGGTAGTGGCGTTCGATGTCGGTGCGGTGCAGGTGGTTGTCGCGCGTCACGAAGGCGGCCACTGCGCCGCCTTCGTGCACATCCTGGAAGCCATCTCGGGCCAGGGTGGCGCGCCAGCGCTGGAGCCACTGGCTGCGCGCGGGCTGCGGCGCCTGCACGTTGGCGCGGCAGAAGGCCTGGATCTGCCCCACCAGCGGGCCATCGACCTCGACCGCATAGTCCTGCTTGGCCAGTGGCCCGAATTCTTCGAGGTGATCGATCGAGTAGTTGATCCCGCCCACGAAGGCGCGCTGGCCGTCCACCACCACCAGCTTGTGGTGCATGCGTCGCAGCAGGTTGATGCGCGTGCCGAACAGCCAGCGCGCCGGCTCGAAGCTGCGCAGGTGCACGCCGGCGTCCAGCAGCGGCTGGGTGAACGAGGCAGGCAGGTCGGGCGAGCCCCAGCCGTCCACCAGCACATGCACCGTGGCACCGCGAGCCGCGGCCGCCAGCAGGGCCTGTTGCAGCTGGCGGCCGACCTTGTCGTCAAACAGGATGAACGTCTCCAGCAGCACCTCGCGCTCGGCTGCGGCGATGACCTCGAACACGCGCGGGTAGTAGCCCTCGCCGTTCTCCAGCAGCGTGATGCGGTTGCCCGGTACCCAGCGCGAATTCATGCGAACCTCCCCACCTCGATCTCGGCCGCCAGCGGCGCGTGGTCGGACAGCTGCGCCCAGGGCCGTCGCGGCATGGGCAGCGGCATCGCCGTCACCACCCCACGCACGTAGATGCGGTCCAGCCGCAGCAGCGGCCAGCGCGCGGGGAAGCTGCGCGCGTGATGCCCGTGCGCCTGCATGAACACTTCGTGCAGTCCGGCGGGTGCCAGCTGCTCGTCGGCACGACCGCGCCAGTCGTTGAAATCGCCCGCCACCACCAGCGGCGCATCCGCGGGCACTTCCTGCTGCACCGTCTCGCACAGGCGCGCGAGCTGGTGGCGTCGGTGCGATTCGCGCAGCCCCAGGTGCACACACATCACATGGAGCGCGGGCAAGCCATCGGGCAAGGTCAGTTCGCAGTGCAGCAGGCCACGCGGCTCCACGCCGGGCAACGACATGTCGTGGTTGTGGCTGCGCAGCACCGGGTACCGCGACAGCACCGCGTTGCCGTGGTCCAAGCCTTCGGCCACCGCGTTGCGGCCATAGGCATGCTCGGGCCAGATGGCGTCGGCCAGAAACTCGTATTGCGCCCCGACTGTGGCCGAACGGCGCGCGCCGCTGCCGCCGTCAACTTCCTGCAGGAACACCACGTCGCTTTGCACGGCGCGCACCGCCTCGCGCAACTCGTGCAACACGAAGCGGGTGTTGAAGACGTCGAAACCCTTGTGGATGTTGACGGTGAGCATGCGCAGGCATCCCGGGGCGTGCGGCGCGCTCAAACCAGGGTGGGGGGCAGACGCCCGATCGACAAGACAAACATGTCGACATCGTGCAGACGACGGCGACCACTGTCTGTTGTCTGGACCACAGACCGCGCGAGGTTGCTGGTCTGGGAGCGCGCCTCAGCCCGGCGGGTCCAGCGTGAACTCGGCCACCGTGCCCACCCCGGGCTGGCTGCGCAAACGCACCTCACCGCCGTGGTGCTGAACGATGCGCTGCACCATGCTCAGGCCGATGCCGCTGCCCTCGAACTGCGACGCCGCGTGCATCCGGCGAAACGGCTGAAACAAGGCTCGCGCGTGTGCCATGTCGAAGCCCGCGCCGTTGTCGGTGACGCGGAACCACGTGCGCCGGTTTTCCTGAAAGCTGTCGACCCGGATGCGCGCCAGCGGCAGGCGCGCGGTGTACTTCCAGGCGTTGTGCAACAGGTTCTGCCAGACCTGCGCCACCAGGTCGGCGTCGCCCAGCGCGGCGGGCAAGGGGTCGAACTGGATCTCGATGTGGCGGTCGCTCTCGCCGCTGCGCACCAGGGTCCACGTGTCCACCGCCAGCGCCCGCATGTCGATGCTGCGACGCTGCAGGGCATGCTGGTCGATCTGCGCCAGATTGCACAGCGCCTCGATCATGGCGTTCATGCGCCGCGTGGCTTTGTCCACCTGCTCGCTGTACTCCAGCGCCTCGTCGGTGTGGCCCAGCTTCAGGCGCTCCCGCATCAGCCCCATGAATCCCTGGATGGCCAGCAGCGGCGCGCGCAGGTCGTGCGCCACCGCGCGGGTGAACTCGCGCAGGCGTGCGTCACCGGGTGGGGCGGAGTCGCTCGGCGGTACCGTTTCGGGGGCCTCCCGCTGGGCCTGTTCGAGCTCGTCGTGCAGGGTCTGGTAGCCTTGGCGGAACACCGGGTCCTGCGCCAGGCGCTCGGTCACGTCGCGCACGATGCACAGCACCACCGTGAGCTCGCCCACGCGCAGCTTGTCGGCGCTGACCAGGCAGGCCCGCTGCTGGCCGTCGGTACGGGTCACGCTCACCGGCAGCGCGTCCAGCAGGCCATCGAGGTCGATGGCGCGGGCCAGGCGCTTGAGGGTGTCCATGCCGATGTGGTGCGCCAGCGAGCGCAGCGGCTGCCCCACCACCTGCGCTTCGGTCAAGCCCAGCAAGGCGGCCACCGCCGGGTTGGCGTCCTGCACCAGGCCGCTGTGGTGGTCCACCACCAGCATGGGTTCGGGGTTGCGCTGGAAGGTGCGATCCAGCAGCTCTTCGGAGCGGCGCAAGGAACGCTCGGCCGCTTCGCGCCGCGCGCGCTCGTGCGCCACCGTGCGTCCGCGCTGGCGCAGGGCAAATCCTGCCAGCAACAGCAGGAGCGAACCGCCCACGGCGATGCGCCAGGTCCATTGCCGCTGTTCTTGCAGATCGCGCTCCATCGCCTGCTGCTCTGCACCGCCGGGTTCGTCGTTGAGCCAGCGCTCGCGCAATGCAGGCAGCGTGCCGTTGGTCTCCAGGCGGTCCAGCGCGCCTTGCAGACGTTGGCGCAGCGCGTCGTTGTCGCGAACCACCGCCAATGAATAGGTCTGCAGACGCAGGTCGCTCAGCGATCGCACCAGACCGGTCACCTCGCCCGCGGCGATCAAGGGGTCCGCGTAGGACCGGGGCAGCAAGGCCATGTCGGCGAAACCGAGTTGCACCGACTGCAGGGCCGAAAGAGAATCGGGCGTGCGCACGTAAGGCCCGCTGATGCCCGAGAGCCACTTGCTCAGGCTCTCGCGCATGGGCTCGTGGTCCAGCACGGCGATGCGCGAGCCTTGCAGGTCTTGCAGCGCCTGGGGTGCGGGTTTTCCGACCGGCAGGTACACCGCGAACGCCGGCGCAGCGTGGCCCTTGAGGAAGTGCGCGTAGGCCCTGCGGTCGGTGGTCTCCACCATCGCGATCACGTCCACCCGCCCGGCCTTGAAGGCTTCCACGGTGGCAGGCCAGCTCTGCAGACTGATCTCCACCTCCACCCCGAGTTCGCGCCCGACGGCCCGCATCAGGTCGATCTGGAATCCTTCGGGCTGGCCCAGGGCGTTCAACGACTCGAAGGGCGCAAACGCAACGTCACCGCCGTAGCGCAGCGTGGTCTGCGCGTGGGCCGCCGCGCAGAACCCGCCCCAAGCCAGCGCCAGCACGCAAAACCAGCGCACGGCCAGGCGGCCGAGCCATGGGTCTTCTCCTGTCCGGGTGCGTGTCTGTGGTGTGGGTCGCGGCATGCTGGGTGCGCAGGGTGGGTCCCGCCCCCCGCGGACGACACCTTTCCTTACAGTGCCACAAAACCGCACTCAAGAGGTGTCGACGCCGCAGCCGGGTACCCCATTTGTCGGATACCCCCCACAACAACGCCCCACGTGCGCGGTAGCGCAGCCTCCCTCCGCCACCAGACAAAACGGGGTGCCGGGGCACGCCCTTCGTAGAATCTCCATTTTTCGAGCACCACATGACTCTGAAAGACCTTTACCAGCGCCCGGGATTCCTGCTGCGCCGCACCCACCAGATTTCGGCGGCGGTGTTCGAGAACGCCTGCGCCAGCGTGGGTCTCACCGCGGCGCAGTACGGCGTGCTGAGCGTGCTGGCCATAGAGCCTGGCCTGGACCAGACCCGGCTGGCACGCGCGCTGGCCTTTGACAAGGTCACGGTCATGCGGGTGTGCAAGGGGCTAGAAGAGCGCGGGCTGATCGAGCGGCGCGTGTCCGAGCACAGCCGCCGCCAGATGGCGGTGGTGCTCACGCCGGCCGGCACAAAGCTGCTGCAACAGGCCCGCGGCCCGGCCGATCAGGCCTACCAGCGCTTGCTCTCGCCCCTGACGCTCGCGCAGCGCCAACAACTGATCGTGATTCTGGAGACGCTCACCCAGGGCCTGGCCGACGATGCCCGCGCTCCCTTCGTGCCACTGCTGCCCCCAGCGTCCGACGATGCAGTCGTGCCCGCCAGCGTTCCCAAGGTCCGTGCGAACCGCACCAACACGGGGCGAGGCAAGGCAGCGCCACGCAGCTGAACGGGCGTGCACCATCTGCTTTTGGTGCAAGACCGGGGTTCGGGCCCGGCGCGCAGCTCGCATCAGCCTGGCACGCTTTCTGCTGATACACACAGCGCAAGAAGAGCGATCCAGGGTCCGCCCGAACGACTGCTCAGCACACAGGTGCACTAGGGTTCCGACCGCGTCCGTGCGGTGTCTGGTCCGAGAGTGTGCCGGCCTCATCGCAGGCTCCACGGAGGGACAAAAGCCCGGGAGAACGATCACGTGATCGCTTCTTCCTGCACGTCCTTTCAACCCATGGAGCCCCTGATGAAAACCTCTGCCCCCACCCTGTCCAGCCGGCGCAACCACTTCTTCAAGCCGGCCCTGGGCCTGGCCCTCTCGCTGGCCGCTTTCTCCTCGTTCGCCCAGGCGCCCGCCCAGATGAAGATCGCCACCGTGGTGTGGATCGGCTACGGCCCGTTCTACGTGGCCGAGGCGCTGGACCTCTACAAAAAATACAACCTCAAGGTCTCGCTGCAGGTCTTCAACGACCCGGCGCTGATCCCC
>PNMH01000012.1 GCA_013823505.1 Polaromonas sp.
TGTAGTCCTGCGGCACGCGCTGCACGCCCACCGCGGTGTTGATGATCATGGGCCAGATGGAGCAGATGAAGATGGTCCAGATGGCCGCCGGGTTGGCACCCTTGAAGACCAGCAGGCCGATCGGCAACCAGGCCAGTGGCGACACCGGGCGCAGCAGGCTGATGAGCGGGTTGAACATGCGGCTGAGAAATTCAAAGCGGCCGATGGCAAAGCCCGCCGGAATGCCCACCGCCGCGGCCAGGCCAAAACCGATGGCCACGCGCTGCAGCGACATGAGCACGTTCCAGCCCACACCCTGGTCGTTCGGGCCGACCTGGTAGAACGGATCGGAGAACACCTCCAGCGCCTGTTTCCAGGTTTCCAGCGGCGTCGGAATCCCGCTGGCGCCATTGCCGGCCACCACAGCCCACACGGTGACGAGAAACACCAGGCCCAGCACCGGCGGTAGCACCGCAGTCCAAAGGAACCTCAGGTCCCAGCCGCGTTTGACCTGCACCACCGGCGAGGGCGCCGGCCGGGGTACCGCAGCGACTGCGGGTGGGTTGATCGGCTCTGCCTTGGTGGTGGAGGCCACCTCCAGAGGCGAATGAAAAACGGCACTGACCATGGTGTTTCTCCGGTGCGGGCCTGATCAGGCCGCGTTGATCTTGAAACTGTCGGCGTACTTGGCCGGGTCTTTGCCGTCCCACACCACGCCGTCCATGAACTTGGCGCTGCGCATCTCCGACTTGGGCAATGAGGTCTTGCTGGCCGAGGCGGCCTCTTTGAAGATGTCGATGCGGTTGACGGCCTTGGCCACCGCCAGGTAGTCGGGGTGCGACTTGAGCAGGCCCCAGCGCTTGTGCTGCGTGAGGAACCACATGCCGTCGCTCAGGTAGGGGAAGTTCGCCGCGCCGTCGCTGTAGAACTTCATGTGGTTGGGGTCGTCCCAGGTCTTGCCCATGCCGTTCTGGTAGCGGCCCAGGATGCGCTGGTTGATCGCGTCCACGCTGGTGTTCACATACGAGCGCTGCGAGATCGTCTCGGCCATCTTGTTCTTGTTCTGCAGGCCGGCGTCGATCCATTTGCCGGCTTCCAGGATGGCGGCCGTCACTGCGCGCGCGGTGTTCGGGTTCTTCTGCACGAACTCGGCCGTGGTGCCCAGCACCTTCTCGGGGTGGTCTTTCCAGATGTCCTGCGTGGTGTTGGCCGTGATGCCGATGCCATCCATGATGGCGCGGTGGTTCCAGGGTTCGCCCACGCAGAAGCCGTCCATGTTGCCCACGCGCATGTTGGCCACCATCTGCGGTGGCGGCACCACGATGGCGCGCGCGTCCTTCATCGGGTCGATGCCGGCGGCGGCCAGCCAGTAGTAAAGCCACATGGCGTGGGTGCCGGTGGGGAAGGTCTGCGCGAAGGTGTATTCGCGCTTTTCGGTGGCCATGAGCTTGGCCAGCGACGGGCCGTCCACCGCGCCTTTTTCAGCCAGCTTCTTGGACAGCGTGATGGCCTGGCCGTTCTGGTTCAGGTTCATCAGGATGGCCATGTCCTTGCGGGGGCCGGCGGTGCCCAGCTGCAGGCCATAGATCAGGCCGTAGAGCACGTGGGCCATGTCCAGCTCGCCGTTGACCAGCTTGTCGCGCACACCGGCCCAGCTGGCTTCCTTGGTGGGGACGATCTTCACGCCGTACTTCTTGTCGAGGCCGAGTTCGGCGGCCATCACCACGCTGGCGCAGTCGGTCAGCGGGATGAAGCCGATCTTCACCTCGGTCTTTTCAGGCGCGTCGGAGCCGGCGGCCCACACGCCGCTGTGGCCCAGCGTCGAGAAGAAGGTGGCAGCGCCGATGGCGGTGCTCTTCTTGATGAAGTCGCGCCGCGATGCTGCGGTGGATTCGGCGGTCGTGTCGGCCAAAGCCTGGGGAATGGTGGCGCCGGTGGTGTCTGCGTTCATGTCCAACTCCTTGCTGATGAAAAAAGCGTTGCCCAAAGCAAAACGGCGCCCATTTCCGGGCCTGCCTGAGCAGGTTGGAAATGGACGCCGTTGTCCGTGTCTAGGGAGACTGGGGAAGCCTTGCCGCCATTGGCCGGACTTCCGATGCCTAGCGACATGCAGGGACCGTGCCAGCGAGAGTCTGGTTTTCGAGCTTGAGCGCCAAGTCTTTGATTTCAATAGAAAAGCGCCAGCTTTTCTGCCCGCTTTCTCCGGCAGGTCAACCGCTGGCGTGGTCGCGAGCGGGCGTCAATCTGGTGCGGCGGGCCGCCGAAGCACGAAACTTGTGCGCTGCAGCACCCGGGCGTGCTTCAGCGCGGGCGCTCGGGCAGCACGTCGGCCATGGCGAGCACCGCTTCGGCCACCTCGATCAGCCGGCGGTTCTGGTTCATGGCCATCTGGCGCATGGTCTTGTGGGCTTC
The DNA here is from genome assembly GCA_013823505.1 of Polaromonas sp. The sequence continues at coordinate 2,392 of PNMH01000012.1, forward strand.
TTCTTCACTCAGGTGGCGGTGCGCCATCAAGAGGCCCTTGGCGCGTTCGATCAGCTTGCGCTCGTTGAGGCTGGCGCGAACGGTGTCGAGTTCTTCGCTCATGGTCTGCAGGCGCCGAGCCTGCGCCTGCACCAGTTCCAGGATCGAGCGTTCCAGGTGCAGACCGTAACCCTGGGTGCCCGTGCCGAACGCTCCCGTGCCTTGCACCTCGGGCGTGCGGAAGAACGACAACACGTCCGCCTCGGTGGCCGGCGCCGTGTGCAGGGCGTGGAAACTGTTCAGTTCGTCATTGGCTGCGGCAATCTTCTGTTCGCAGGCTTGCAGCAGGTCCAGCGCAAGGCGATCTTCTACCGCTTTCATCCGGTCGATGCGCCGGCTGCAGCAGTCAAACCAGGCCTGGCTCACCTGGGCATTGAGCGGCGAGCCGTGCGGCGCGGTGCACAACACGCGGCGCAAGCGCTCCAGCTCGGCCAGCGTGGCACTGGCCTGGGTCGTGTTCCACAGCTCGACCACGTGGGGGTTGGAGAATTCGGCAAACACCTCCAGGCAGCGCTCCTGGGACTCGATCAGGTGCAGCAGGCGCTGCTGTTCGTCGGCCACGGCGCGGCCACCGGCAAACAGGGCCGAGCCGCAAGCGCGTTCCTGGCCGGCGAATTCCTTGCCCTGCATGAAGTTGAACAAGGCCACCAGCAGGCGCGAGATTTCCGGGTCGCTGGCGCTGTCCGCCGCCTCGAACACCACCGCCAGCAGGCCCGCGATCAACCGCACATAGGCCTCGGTGGCCTGCTGGTGCGTCCATTCCAGCGCCTGCACCCGCGCGCGCAGACCGCCGAGCGCGTCCAGCCCGTGCAGCACATAGGCGATGCGGCTGAACAGGCGGGCTCCATGGCCCACCAGGGCGGATTCGGTGTCCAGTTCGTCGAAGCAGGCGAGAAGCTCGGCTTCGATCTGCCGGCATTCGGCGATCTGCTGGTCTCGCACCTCGCCGAACCGCGCTCCTTTGGAGCCAAGAAACAAGTTGGACAGGCCCCGCTCGCGCTGCAGGCCATGTACCAAACGCCCGGTCACGTTCACCAGCGCGCTGGTGAGCGCCAGTTGCTGCAGCTCGGCGATTTCGCAGCGTTTGGCCGCCACCAGAAAGTTCAGGCCCGATTTCATGTGCGTGGGGTCGTTGCAAGCATCCCCCGATGATGAGCAACAAACATGCCGCCCGTACACTCGGCGCATGCTGATTTTGGGAATCGAGTCGTCTTGCGACGAAACCGGCGTCGCTCTGGTCGACGCCAGCGGCGGCCACACGCCGCGTCTGCTGGGCGACGCGCTGCACAGCCAGATTGAAATGCATCGGGCCTATGGGGGCGTGGTGCCCGAGCTGGCCAGCCGCGATCACATTCGCCGCGTGCTGCCGCTCACCGATGCGGCGCTGGCCCAGGCCGGCCTGCCACTCTCGGCCGTGGACGCCGTGGCCTACACCCGCGGCCCGGGCTTGGCTGGCGCCCTGTTGGTGGGTTCGGGCGTGGCCTGCGCGTTGGGCTTTGCGCTCGGCAAGCCGGTGATCGGTGTGCACCACCTCGAAGGCCATCTGCTGTCGCCCTTTCTGAGTGCCGACCCACCCGAGTTTCCTTTTGTCGCCTTGCTCGTGTCGGGCGGCCACAGCCAGCTCATGCGGGTGGACGGGGTGGGGCGCTACACCTTGCTGGGCGAAACCATCGACGACGCGGCTGGCGAGGCTTTCGACAAGTCGGCCAAGCTGCTTGGCCTGGGTTACCCGGGTGGCCCGGCGCTGGCGCGGCTGGCGCTGCAGGGCGACGCCCAGGCCTACAAGTTTCCGCGCCCACTGCTGCACAGCGGCGACCTCGATTTTTCGTTTGCTGGCCTCAAGACCGCGGTGCTGACCCAGGTGAAAAGGCTGGCCCACGCCAGCCTGGACGGCCCGGCCACGCTGCACCTGGCCGACCCGCTCACGCCGCAGCAAAAAGCCGATGTGGCCGCGAGCGTGCAGGCCGCCATCGTCGAGGTGCTGGTCAAAAAGTCCATGTCGGCGGTGCGCCAATGCGGTCTTCGCCGCCTCGTGGTGGCCGGTGGTGTGGGGGCCAACGCGCTGTTGCGTGAGCAACTGGGCGCGGCGTGCGCCAAGGCGGGCGTGCGCGTGCACTACCCCGAGTTGCACCTGTGCACCGACAACGGCGCCATGATCGCGCTGGCCGGCGGCATGCGGGTGCAGGCCGGGCTGGTTGAGCTGAGCCTGACCGATGGCTACCGTTTCGACGTGAAGCCGCGCTGGCCGCTGTCGGAACTCGGGCGCGATGAGCCCGTGCCCGCTCACTGACCGTCTGGCGTGGGGTAAGCTCCGTAATTATGAATTAGACTCCCGGTGCTGTCGCGCGCGCGACATCTCGCCTGAGCATCTGTTGTCAGGCACTTCAGCACCTAGAAGCAACTTGCCCATGAAGAACCTGTTCGAACCTGTTTTTGCCCGCCGCCTTCGCGCGCTCGCCGCCGCCCTGATCGGCGTTGTGTCCACCAGCGTGTCGCTGGCCCAGGCGCCAGCGCCCGCCGCCGCTCCCATCCGCATCGCCATGATCGAAGGCCTGTCCGGCCCGATCGCCAACACCGGTGAGGCCGTCTACCGCAACCTGGTCTGGGCCACCGAGCGCGTGAATGCGCGCGGCGGTGTGAAACTGCCCGGGGGCAACCGCCCGCTGCTGATCGAGCGTTTCGACAGCAAGGGCCAGACCGAAGAGGCGCTGTCGGCGCTGCGCTCGGCGGTGGACCGCGACATCACCATCGTCGCGCAGGGCAATTCGTCGGCCGCGGCCAGCGCGCTGATCGAAGCCATCAACAAGCACAACGAGCGCGATCCGGCGCGCCAGATGCTGTTCCTCAACTACTCGGCGGTGGACCCGGTGCTTACCAACGAGAAATGCAGCTACTGGCATTTCCGCTTCGACGCCCACGCCGACATGCGCATGACCGCGCTCATGAGCGTTCTGCGCGAAGACAAACAGCTCAAGAACATCTACCTGATCGGTCAGGACTACAGCTTCGGCCAGGCCGTGCTGCGCGAGGGCCGCAACCAGCTGGCCGCGCAGCGGCCCGACGTGAAGATCGTGGGCGAGGAGCTTCACCCCATGGCGCGCGTGAAGGATTTCCTGCCCTACGCCACCAAGATCAAGGCCAGTGGTGCCCAGGCCGTGCTCACCGGCAACTGGGGCAACGACCTCACGCTGCTGGTGAAAGCCGCCCGCGAGGTGGGGTTCGAGGGCACCTTCTACACGTTCTATGGCAACGCGCTGGGTGCCCCAGCAGCCATGGGCGAGGCAGGTATCGGCAAGGTGATCGCGGTGGCCGACTGGTTCCCCAACGTGCCCACGCGTGAGTCCGAAGTCTTCTACCAGTCGTTCCGCCAGCGGTTCCCCAACCCGGCCGATGACTACGTGCACATGCGCATGCAGCTCATGATCGAGTCGCTGGCGCAGGCCATCGAGCGTGCAGGTGCCGTGGGCCCGGTCAACGCCGCCAGCATCGCTGCCCAACTGGAGAAAGCCGAAGTCACGCTGGCTGGCCAGACCGCGCGCATGCGCGCCGCAGACCACCAGTTCCAGCAGTCGCTGGCGGTGGCCGTGATGGACCGCCAGGGCGCGTCCGGCGCCAAATTCGACGTCGAAGGCTCGGGCTACGGCTTTCGCGTCATCCGCAACCTGGCTCCCCAACAAGCCGAACAGCCTCACCGCTGCAACATGATCCGCCCCTGATGCCTGCAAACGCCCCCTTCATGCGCGCCGTCGTTGACAACCTCGAAGCTTCCCGCATCCGCGAGGTGGCCAACGAAGGCCTGGGCCGGGACAACGTGCTCAAGTTCTGGTTTGGCGAGAGCGACGAGGTCACGCCAGACTTCATCCGCGAAGCCGCCATGGCGTCGCTGCAGAGCGGCGAGACCTTTTACGCGCACAACCTCGGCCTGCCCGAGCTGCGCGAAGCCATCGCCACTTACACCGACGGCCTGCACCCCGGGCGCGGTGCTGCGCACTGGATGGACCGGCTGGCAGTCACTTCGGGTGGCGTGAACGGCCTGATGCTGGCGTCACAGGCGCTGGTGGAAGCAGGCGACGAGGTGGTGGTGGTCACACCCGCGTGGCCCAACCTCGTGGCGCAGCCGCAGATCATGGGTGCGAACGTGAAAAGCGTGCCGCTGCAGGTGCTCACCGAAGGCCCCCGAGCCGGCGCCTGGGCGCTGGACATGAACACCCTGCTGTCGGCCATCACCCCGGCCACGCGCATGCTCATCGTCAACGCGCCCAACAACCCCACCGGCTGGACCCTGTCCCGCGACGAGCAGGCCACGATCCTGGCGCACTGTCGCCGCACCGGCACCTGGATCCTGGCCGACGAGGTGTACGAGCGTCTCTATTACGCAGGCGACACCGCCAACGGCGCTGCCCCCAGTTTTCTGGACGTGGCCGAACCCGACGACCGCGTCATCGTGGCGCACAGCTTCTCCAAGAGCTTTCTCATGACCGGCTGGCGCCTGGGCTGGCTGGTGCTGCCCGCCGCACTCACCGCCGCCATGGGCAAGCTGATCGAGTTCAACACCTCGTGTGCCCCGGTGTTCGTGCAGCGCGGCGCCACCGTGGCGCTGCAGCGCGGCGCGGAAGTCACACCTGCGCTGGTGGCGCACCTGAAAACCTGCCGCGACACCCTGGTGCCGCTGTTGCGCGCGGTGCCCGGCGTGACTGTGGCCGAGCCGCTGGGTGGCATGTACGCCTTTTTCACGCTGCAAGGCCACGACGATTGCCTGGATGTGGCCAAGCGGCTGGTTCGCGAGGCCGGTATTGGCCTGGCGCCGGGCAGCGCCTTCAGCCCGGAAGCCGCCGGCTGGCTGCGCTGGTGCTTCGCCAGCCGCGACACGCACCGGCTGGAAGAGGGCGTTGAACGCCTGCGCCGCTGGATCGCCACCCAGCCGGGTGGTGGCACCTGACGGCTTCTGCCCTATAATTCGCGGTTGCCGTTCGAGAGGACAGCATACCCACGCCCGATGCGGCGGCCGGCTGCGGAGTCACTCCACAAGCCGACTGGCTGCGCCGGGACGCACGTAACCCCCAAGGAAATTCCATGATTGCCCAATCCATCAAAGCCGAGGTCGTCGCGGCCAACGCTCGCGCCGCCAATGACACCGGCAGCCCCGAAGTGCAGGTCGCCATCCTGACCGCACGCATCAACGAACTGACCCCCCACTTCAAGACGCACGCCAAAGACCACCACGGTCGTCGCGGCCTGCTGCGCATGGTGAGCCGGCGCCGCAAGCTGCTGGACTACTTGAAGTCCAAAGACGCCCAGCGTTACGTTGCGCTGATCGCCAAACTGGGTCTGCGCAAGTAATTGAGCCCGGGTTGACACAGAAAACGCCTGAGTTGGTTCGCTGGCTCGGGCGTTTTTTGCTTTTTTGAGCCTTTTTTTGATTCCGGGGCATTGATCACAGAGCGAAGCTGTGTCATTCCAAGCGGGTTGAGCGCCATCGGCGAAACACTCAATCCATCTGGAATGGCATCGTGTTCTGGGTTGTGTTTCCGGGTTTTGTGCGGGTTTGCCGCACGCTGTGATTTCCGCCGGGTGGCGGAAAAAATGCCAGGAGATAAACCATGACCATGTTCAACAAAGTCACCAAGACCTTCCAGTGGGGCCCCCACACGGTCACCATGGAAACCGGCGAAATTGCGCGCCAGGCCACCGGCGCCGTGCTGGTCAACATCGACGACACCGTGGTGCTCGCCACCGTGGTCGCCAAGACCGAAGCCAAGGCCGGCCAGGACTTCTTCCCGCTGACCGTGGACTACACCGAGAAATCGTATGCCGCCGGCAAGATCCCCGGCAGCTTCTTCAAGCGCGAAGGCCGCCCGAGCGAACTCGAAACGCTGACCTGCCGCCTGATCGACCGTCCGATCCGCCCCCTGTTCCCCGAAGGCTTCTACAACGAAGTTCAGGTGATCGTGCACGTGGTGAGCCTGAACCCCGAAGTGCAGGCCGACATCGCCGCCATGATCGCCACCTCGGCCGCCCTGTCGGTCAGCGGCATCCCGTTCAACGGCCCCATCGGCGCCGCGCGCGTGGGTTACATCAATGGCCAGTACGTGCTCAACCCGGGTCAGACGCAACTGAAAGACAGCCAGCTGGACCTCGTGGTCGCCGGCACCGAGTCCGCCGTGTTGATGGTGGAGTCCGAAGCCGACCAGCTGTCTGAAGAAATCATGCTGGGCGCCGTGGTGTACGGCCACGAGCAGGGCAACATCGCCATTGCGGCCATCAACGAGCTGGTGCGCGACGCCGGCAAGCCGGCCTGGGACTGGCAGGCGCCGGCCAAGGACGAGCCGCTGATCGCCAAGATCGACGGTCTGGCCAAAGCCAAGCTCGAAGCCGCCTACCAGATCCGCAACAAGCAGGCCCGCACCCAGGCTTGCCGCTCGGCTTATGCCGACGTGTTCGCTGCGCTCAAAGCCGAAGGCGTGGCCTTCGACAGCGTGGCCATCGAAGCCCTGCTGTTCGAGATCGAAGCCAAGATTGTGCGTGGCCAGATCCTGGCCGGCGAGCCCCGCATTGACGGCCGCGACACGCGCACCGTGCGTGCCATCGAAATCCGCAATGGCGTGCTGCCCCGCACCCATGGTTCGGCCTTGTTCACCCGCGGTGAAACGCAGGCGCTGGTCGTGGCCACCCTGGGCACTGACCGCGACGCACAGCGCATCGACGCATTGGCCGGCGAGTTCGAAGACCGCTTCATGCTGCACTACAACATGCCTCCCTTCGCCACTGGCGAAGCAGGCCGCTTCGGCACGCCCAAGCGCCGCGAAATCGGCCACGGCCGCCTGGCCAAGCGCGCGCTGATCGCAGCGTTGCCGACCAAGGAAGACTTCCCCTACACCATGCGCGTGGTGTCGGAAATCACCGAGTCCAACGGCTCTTCGTCAATGGCATCGGTCTGCGGTGGCTGCCTGGCGCTGATGGACGCTGGTGTGCCGATGAAGGCCCACGTGGCCGGCATCGCCATGGGCCTGATCAAGGACGGCAACCGCTTCGCCGTGTTGACCGACATCCTGGGTGACGAAGATCACCTGGGCGACATGGACTTCAAGGTCGCCGGCACCACCAACGGCATCTCGGCGCTGCAGATGGACATCAAGATCCAGGGCATCACCAAGGAAATCATGCAGGTCGCGCTGGCCCAGGCCAAGGAAGCCCGCATGCACATCCTGGGCAAGATGCAGGAAGCCATGGGCGAAGCCAAGACCGAAGTCTCCAACTTCGCGCCCAAGCTCTTCACCATGAAGATCAACCCCGAGAAGATCCGCGACGTGATCGGCAAGGGCGGCGCCGTGATCCGTGCGCTGACCGAAGAGACCGGCACGCAGATCAACATCGACGAAGACGGCACCATCACGATCGCATCGACCGACTCGGCCAAGGCCGACGAAGCCAAGCGCCGCATCGAGCAGATCACCGCTGAAGTGGAAGTGGGCAAGGTCTACGAAGGCCCGGTCACCAAGATCCTCGATTTCGGTGCGCTGATCAACCTGCTGCCCGGCAAGGACGGCCTGCTGCACATCAGCCAGATCGCGCACGAGCGCGTCGAGCGCGTGTCCGACTACTTGACCGAAGGCCAGATCGTTCGTGTCAAGGTGCTCGAGACCGACGAAAAAGGTCGCGTCAAGTTGTCCATGAAGGCACTGGCCGATCGCAACTCGGTCGAACCGCAGCAGCAGCCCCAGTCGTGATTGCGACGGTGATGCAAGCGGTCGAGATCAGCAGCTTCGGTGCGCCCGAAGTGCTGCGTCTCGTTGAGCGCCCGGTGCCAGTGGCGGCTGTGGGTGAAGTGCTGATTCGCGTCAGCGCGGCGGGCGTGAACCGCCCCGACGTGCTGCAGCGCACCGGCAACTACCCGGTGCCACCCGGCGCGTCCGACATTCCTGGCCTTGAGGTCGCGGGTGTCATCGCTTCGGGCGATGCGGCGGCCATGGCCGCTGCTGGCTTGAAGGTGGGCGATCGCGTCTGTGCATTGGTGGCCGGTGGTGGTTACGCCCAGTGGTGCGTGGCGCCTGTGGGGCAGTGCCTGCCAGTGCCCGAGGGCCTGGACGACATCGCCGCCGCGTCGCTGCCTGAAACTTTCTTCACCGTGTGGAGCAATGTGTTCGACCGTGCGCGTCTGCAAGCGGGCGAAACCCTGTTGATCCAGGGTGGCACCAGCGGCATTGGTGTGACCGCGATCCAGATGGCCAAGGCCCTGGGCGCTCGTGTGATCGCTACCGCGGGCAGTGACGACAAGTGCGCGGCCTGCCTCGCGCTCGGTGCCGATCACGCCATCAACTACAAGACGCAGGACTTCGTCGCTGCCGTGGCCGACCTCACGGGCGGGCAGGGCGTCAACGTCGTGCTCGACATGGTGGCTGGCGCTTACGTGGCGCGCGAAATCGACTGCCTCGCCGAAGATGGCCGGCTGGTCATCATCGCGGTGCAGGGGGGCGTGAAAGCCGAGTTCAACGCCGGCATGGTGCTGCGCAAACGCCTCACCATCACCGGCTCGACCTTGCGTCCGCGCCCGATTGCATTCAAGACCGCCATTGCTCAAGCACTGCGCGATCGCGTCTGGCCGCTGTTAGCCCAAGGTCAGATCAAGCCCGTGATCCACCAGGTGTTTCCCGCCAATGAGGCTGCGGCTGCGCACACGCTCATGGAATCCAACCGCCACATCGGCAAGCTCGTCCTGACCTGGGCATGACGAACCTCCAGACATGAAACCACTCATCGCAGGCAACTGGAAAATGAACGGCTCGCTGGCCGCCAACGAGGCGCTGGTGAAAGCCCTGCTCGACGGCCTGGGCGGCCAGGCGGCAGCGGCCGACATGGCCTTGTGCGCGCCCGCGCCTTACCTGGCGCAACTGCAGTCGCTGTTGAGTGGCAGCGCGATCGGCTGGGGTGCGCAGGACCTGTCCAGCCACGAGCAGGGGGCTTATACCGGCGAGGTGTCTGCCAGCATGCTCAAAGACTTCGCCTGCCGCTTTGCGATCGTGGGTCACTCGGAGCGACGTCAATACCACGGCGAGACCGACCTGCTCGTGGCCGACAAGGCCAAGGTGGCGCTAGCCCATGGCATCACGCCCATCGTGTGCGTGGGCGAGACGCTCGCCGAGCGCGAGGCGGGGCAGACCGAGGCTGTGGTCAAGCGCCAACTCGCTGCGGTCATCCACGCGGTGGCGCACTGCACCAGCGAGATCGTGGTGGCTTATGAGCCCGTTTGGGCCATCGGCACCGGCAAGACCGCCTCGCCCGAGCAGGCGCAGCAGGTGCATGCGGTATTGCGTGCTCAGCTCGCCGCAGCGACACAGCATCCCGAACGCGTGCACATCCTGTACGGCGGCAGCATGAACGCGGCCAATGCCGCCAGTCTGCTGGCCCAGCCCGACATCGATGGTGGTCTGATTGGAGGCGCGTCGCTCAAAGCGGCAGACTTCCTTCAAATCGTTGCCTCGGCCCATTGATCTTTTTCGTGCCCACATGGGCACATCGATAACCGTGATTCCGGAGTAAAGAAATGAACATTTTGTTGACCATCCTGTTGGCTGTGCAGATCCTTTCGGCCCTGACCATGATTGGCCTGATCCTCATGCAGCATGGCAAGGGTGCCGATGCGGGCGCTGCCTTTGGCGGCGGTGGTGCCGGATCCGCCAGTTTGTTCGGTGCATCGGGTGGAGCGAACTTCATGTCGCGATCGACCGCCGTGCTGGCCGCCGTCTTTCTGGCCTGCACTTTGGGCCTGGCGTATTTCGGCAATCTGCGCACGGTAGCGCCCAGCACGGGCAGCGTGCTCGAAGGTGTGGTGACGCCTGCACAGCCTGCCGACGCTTCTCAACAGATTCCTGGCACGGCGCCCGCGGCGGGAGTGGTTCCGGCACCAGCTGCTGTCACGCCAGCACCCACCGGACCGGCACAAATCCCGGCCAAATGATCGAAAGGGCATGCGCGCGCCATGCGCCTGCCGCAGCATCTTCCATTCGAGTTGAAAAAGCCCCGCCACCTCTCAAAAGAGGGGTGGTTTCAGGGTAAACTCCAATGCTTGTCAGCAAGGCTCACACAGACCTCGTGAGCCAGCAACGCAGACCAGCCGACGTGGTGAAATTGGTAGACACGCTATCTTGAGGGGGTAGTGGCGAAAGCTGTGCGAGTTCGAGTCTCGCCGTCGGCACCAATCTTTGGACAACACGGCATCACGCCGTGTCAGTGGAACAGACCAAGATGAGTCTCGAACAATACCTACCTGTGCTCCTGTTCATCTTGGTGGGTATTGCCATCGGGATCATCCCGCAGGTACTTGGGTACATCCTTGGCCCCAACCTGCCGGACGCGGAAAAGAACTCCCCCTACGAGTGCGGTTTCGAGGCCTTCGAAGACGCCCGCATGAAGTTTGATGTGCGCTATTACCTCGTGGCCATCCTGTTCATCCTGTTCGACCTCGAAATCGCTTTCCTCATCCCTTGGGCTGTGGCCTTTTCCGACATCGGCATGACCGGCTTCCTCGCGGGTGTCGTGTTCCTGGCCATTCTCACCGTGGGCTTTGCCTACGAGTGGAAGAAGGGCGCGCTGGACTGGGAATGAGCGACTTCATCACACACGAATGCACCGGAGCGGCTCATGATTGAAGGCGTATTCAAGGAAGGTTTTGTCACCACCAGCTACGACTCGGTGGTGAACTGGGCCAAGACCGGCTCGCTGTGGCCCATGACCTTTGGTCTCGCTTGCTGCGCGGTCGAAATGATGCATGCGGCTGCCGCGCGATACGACATCGGGCGCTTCGGCTCCGAGGTGTTTCGCGCCAGCCCGCGCCAATCCGATCTGATGATCGTGGCCGGCACACTGTGCAACAAGATGGCGCCCGCCTTGCGCAAGGTCTACGACCAGATGGCCGAGCCGCGCTGGGTGCTTTCCATGGGTTCGTGCGCGAACGGTGGTGGCTACTACCACTACAGCTATTCGGTGGTGCGCGGTTGTGACCGCATCGTGCCGGTGGATGTGTACGTGCCCGGCTGTCCGCCCACGGCAGAGGCCTTGCTGTACGGAATCATCCAGCTGCAGCAGAAAATCCGCCGCACCCAGACCATTGCCCGCGCTTGAGCGCTGGCTGCTCCACGGCGAAACGAGTCCCCAGAGACGCACCCATGACCGACACCCCAACGACTTCATACGCTGTTGCACCGGAAGCCCTGAAGCACGCCCTGACCGAGTTGCTCGGTGAACGTGTTGTGTCGCTGGAGGTGGTGCGGGAAGAATTGACGTTGGTCATCAAGGCGGTCGACTACCTTGCGGTCATGAAGACCTTGCGCGACGCGCCTCAGGCGGCGTTCGAGCAACTCATCGATCTGTGTGGCATGGACTACCAGACCTATGGCGATGGTCGTTGGGAAGGCCAGCGTTTTGCGGCCGTGGTGCATCTGCTGTCGGTCACGCACAACCACAGGGTGCGCGTGCGGGTTTTCTGTCCCGAGGATGATTTTCCGGTGCTGCCGTCGGTCACGCCGCTTTGGGCCGCTGCCAACTGGTACGAGCGCGAAGCGTTTGACCTCTTCGGTATCGTCTTCGAAGGTCACGACGATCTGCGTCGCATCCTCACCGACTACGGTTTCATTGGCCACCCCTTCCGCAAGGACTTCCCGCTGTCGGGTCACGTCGAAATGCGCTACGACGCCGAGCGCCAGCGCGTGATCTACGAGCCGGTGAGCATCGAGCCCCGCGAAATCACGCCGCGCATCATCCGCGAAGACAACTACGGGGGCCTGCACTGAGGGCTCTGGCCTTCCTGCGACATCGTCATGGCTGAAATCAAGAACTACACCCTCAACTTTGGTCCGCAGCACCCGGCCGCGCACGGTGTGCTGCGCCTCGTGCTCGAGCTGGATGGCGAGGTCGTGCAACGCGCAGACCCGCACATCGGCCTGCTGCACCGCGCCACCGAAAAACTCGCCGAGCACAAGACCTACATCCAGTCGCTGCCCTACATGGATCGGCTGGACTATGTGTCGATGATGTGCAACGAGCACGCGTACTGCCTGGCCATCGAGAAATTGCTCGGCATCGATGTGCCGATTCGTGCGCAGTACATCCGGGTGATGTTCAGCGAGATCACGCGCCTGCTCAACCACCTCATGTGGCTGGGTTCCCACGGCAACGATTGCGGCAGTTCGACCATCCTGATCTATGCGTTCCGCGAGCGCGAAGACCTGTTCGACATGTACGAGGCGGTGTCGGGTGCGCGCATGCATGCGGCGTATTTCCGCCCGGGTGGTGTGTACCGCGATCTGCCGGACACCATGCCGCAGTACAAGCACAGCAAGATCCGCAATGCGCGAGCGATGGAGCAGATGAACACGAACCGCCAGGGTTCGCTGCTCGACTTCATCGATGACTTCACGAAGCGCTTCCCCACGTATCTCGCCGAGTACCACACGCTGCTGACCGACAACCGCATCTGGAAGCAGCGCACTGTGGGCATCGGTGTGGTGACGCCAGAGCGTGCGCTCAACCTGGGCATGACCGGTCCGATGCTGCGCGGCTCCGGCATCGCCTGGGACTTGCGCAAGAAACAGCCGTACGACGTTTACGGTCAGATGGACTTCGACATTCCGGTGGGCAAGACCGGTGACTGCTACGACCGCTACCTCGTCCGCATGGAAGAGATGAAGCAGTCCAACCGCATCATCGAGCAGTGCTCCAAGTGGCTGCGCGCCAACCCCGGCCCGGTGATCACTGACAACCACAAGGTGGCAGCACCCGCCCGTGAGGCCATGAAGGCCAACATGGAAGAGCTGATCCACCACTTCAAGCTCTTCACCGAAGGCTTCCACGTGCCCGAAGGTGAGGCCTACGCAGCGGTGGAACACCCCAAGGGTGAGTTCGGCATTTACCTGGTAAGCGACGGCGCCAACAAGCCTTACCGCCTGAAGATCCGCGCACCCGGTTTTGCGCACCTGGCCACGATGGACGAGATGGCGCGCGGCCACATGCTGGCCGACGCCGTGGCCATCATCGGCACCATGGACATTGTTTTCGGGGAGATCGACCGATGAGCACCGGCCAAGCAGTTGCCGCTGTGGAATTCAGCAGCGCCACCCAACAGCGCTTCGCGCGCGAGGTCGCCAAGTACCCAGCCGACCAGGCTCAGTCGGCGGTGATGGCCTGCCTGTCCATCATCCAGCAGGAGATGGGCTTTGTGGGCACTGGCGCAGAAGCGGCGCTGGCCGCCTACCTGGGCATGGAGCCGATCGCCGTGCACGAGGTGACCACCTTCTACAACATGTACAACCAGCAGCCGGTGGGCAAGTTCAAGCTCAACGTCTGCACCAACCTGCCTTGCCAGTTGCGCGATGGTCAGAGTGCCTTGCACCACCTCGAAAACAAGCTCGGCATCACCATGGGCGGCACCACGGCAGACGGCTTGTTCACCCTGCAGCAAAGTGAGTGCCTCGGCGCCTGCGCCGATTCACCGGTGATGCTGGTCAACGACCGCCACATGTGCAGCTTCATGAGCAACGACAAGTTGGACCAGCTGATCGACGGCCTGCGTGCTTCAGAAGGACAGTCATGAACGCCGAACAGATCCTTTCGCAGTTCCGCGCCAACGGCGTGCAAACCTGCTTCCATGGCCGTCACATCAATCCCCAGATCTACGCTGATCTCAATGGCGGCAATTGGTCGCTGAAGGATTACGTGGCGCGAGGTGGTTACCAAGCCTTGCGCAAGGTGCTGGGCAAGGACGGCGCCGAGCCAGCGGGTGACCCACCGGTGGTGGGCATGACGCAGGACCAGGTGATTGCCACGCTCAAGGAGTCGGCATTGCGCGGTCGCGGCGGTGCGGGTTTCCCCACCGGCCTGAAGTGGAGCTTCATGCCGCGCCAGTTCCCGGGTCAAAAGTACCTGGTGTGCAACTCCGACGAGGGCGAACCGGGCACCTGCAAGGACCGCGACATCCTGATGTACAACCCGCACATCGTGATCGAAGGCATGGCCATTGCCGCCTTCGCGATGGGCATCAGCGTGGGCTACAACTACATCCACGGCGAGATCTTCGAGGCCTACGACCGCTTCGAAGCCGCGCTGGAAGAGGCCCGCGCCGCCGGCCTGCTGGGCGACAACATCCTGGACAGCGGCTTCAGTTTCCAGCTGCATGCGTTCCACGGCTTCGGCGCCTACATCTGCGGCGAAGAAACCGCGCTGCTTGAATCGCTCGAAGGCAAGAAGGGGCAGCCGCGTTTCAAGCCACCGTTCCCGGCCAGCTTCGGCCTGTACGGCAAGCCCACCACGATCAACAACACCGAGACCTTCGCGGCGGTGCCCTGGATCATCCGCAACGGCGGCGCTGCGTACCTCGCCTGCGGCAAACCGAACAACGGCGGCACCAAGATCTTCTCGGTGAGCGGTGATGTGGAGATGCCGGGCAACTACGAAGTGCCCATGGGCACGCCGTTCAGCAAGCTGCTTGAACTCGCCGGTGGTGTGCGCAAGGGCCGCACGCTCAAGGCCGTGATTCCTGGCGGCTCGTCGTCGCCCGTGCTGCCCGCATCCATCATGATGGACTGCACCATGGACTACGACTCGATCGCCAAGGCCGGCTCCATGCTGGGCTCCGGCGCCGTGATCGTGATGGACGACAGCCGTTGCATGGTCGAGTCGCTCAAGCGCCTGTCCTACTTCTACATGCACGAATCGTGCGGTCAGTGCACACCGTGCCGCGAAGGCACGGGCTGGCTCTGGCGCATGGTCAGCCGCATCGACGAGGGTGAAGGCCGCCCCGCCGACATGGCGTTGCTGGACAACGTGGCCGAGAACATCATGGGCCGCACCATATGCGCCCTGGGCGATGCAGCGGCCATGCCGGTGCGCGCCATGATCAAACACTTCCGGCATGAGTTCGAGGCCAAGATTGCGGCCGCTCAGTCGCCAGCCAAGGCTGCATAAGAGAAAAACTCCCATGGTTGAAATCGAACTCGACGGCAAGAAGGTGGAAGTGCCCCCGGGCAGCATGGTCATGCATGCGGCCGAGAAGGCCGGCACCTACATCCCGCATTTCTGCTATCACAAGAAACTGTCCATCGCGGCCAACTGCCGCATGTGCCTGGTCGATGTGGAGAAGGCGCCCAAGCCCATGCCGGCCTGCGCCACCCCGGTCACGCAGGGCATGATCGTTCGCACCAAGAGCGACAAGGCCATCAAGGCCCAGCAGTCGGTGATGGAGTTCCTGCTCATCAACCACCCGCTGGACTGCCCCATCTGCGACCAGGGCGGTGAGTGCCAGTTGCAGGATCTTGCCGTGGGCTATGGCAGTTCCGGTTCGCGCTACGAAGAAGAAAAACGCGTCGTGTTCCACAAGGACGTGGGACCGCTCATTTCCATGCAGGAGATGAGCCGCTGCATCCATTGCACCCGCTGCGTGCGCTTTGGCCAGGAAGTGGCCGGCGTGATGGAGCTGGGCATGATCCACCGCGGCGAACACGCCGAGATCACCACGGTGCTCGGCGATACGGTCGATTCCGAACTCTCGGGCAACATGATCGACATCTGCCCGGTCGGCGCGCTCACCAGCAAGCCATTCCGTTACAGCGCCCGCACCTGGGAACTTTCACGCCGCAAGAGCGTGAGCCCGCACGACTCCACCGGAGCCAATCTGATCATTCAGGTGAAGAACCACAAGGTCATGCGCGTGGTGCCGCTGGAAAACGAAGCGGTCAACGAATGCTGGATCGCCGATCGCGACCGCTTCTCGTACGAAGCCGTCAACAGCGAAGACCGCCTGACCGCGCCTATGCTCAAGCAGGGCGGCGAATGGAAGACGGTCGACTGGCAGACCGCGCTTGAATACGTGGCCAATGGCTTGAAGCAGGTGAGGGCCGACCATGGAGCGGCTGCCATCGGCTTGCTGGCCAGCCCGCACAGCACGCTGGAAGAGTTGGCCCTGGCCGGTGCGTTCGTGCGCGGACTGGGCAGCCAGAACATCGACAGCCGCCTGCGTCACGCCGACTTTTCCAACGCGGCACCCGCGGGTGCGGCGCGCTGGCTCGGCCTGCCCGTTGCATCACTTTCCAACCTCCAGCGTGTGCTGGTGGTCGGCTCCAACCTGCGCAAGGACCACCCGCTGTTTGCGCAACGCATCCGTCAGGCACAGCGCAAAGGTGCTCAGGTCAACGTGCTCAACGCAGTGGCTCAAGATTGGGCCATGCCTCTGAAGAACGTTTTGCTCGCCGACAGCCATGTCTGGGTGTCGGCACTGGCCGGTATCGCGTCTGCCATCGCCGCCGAGACCGGCGCGAGCGCGCCTGTGAATGCCGACGTCACCGATGCGCACCGTGCCGTGGCCAAGTCGTTGCTGGGTGGTGAGCACAAAGCCATCCTGCTCGGCAACGCCGCTGCCCATCACGAAAAAGCAGCCAGCCTGCTGTCGCTGGCGAACTGGATCGCGCAGCAGACCGGTGCCACGGTGGGTTACCTGACTGAAGCCGCCAACACGGTGGGCGCTCAGCTCGTGGGCGCTGTGCCAGGGCAGGGCGGCTTGAACACTGGTCAGATGCTTGGCGGTGCAGTCAAGGCGCTGGTTCTGCTCAACACCGAGCCCGCGCACGACAGCGCGGCTGGAACCGAAGGTCTGGCCGGCGTCGGCATGGTCGTCACGCTGAGCCCGTTCAAGACCAACCTCGACATCAGCGATGTGCTGTTGCCGATCGCCCCGTTCACGGAAACGTCAGGTTCCTTTGTCAACGCCGAGGGCCGTCTGCAAAGCTTCCACGCCGTGGTTCGCCCCCTGGGTGAAACGCGCCCGGCCTGGAAGGTGATCCGGGTGCTGGGCAACCTGCTGGGACTGGCCGGCTTCGATGCCGACTCATCGCAAGCCGTGCTGGCCAGCGCGTTGCCTGGCGTGGCCAGTGGCGCCATGGTGGACGCTGGCCGCTTGAACAACAGCAGCGCCGAGTCGATCGACATGGCTCCTGCCAGCAGCGAGCCCTGTGTGGCCAGCATCTACCAGCTTGATGGCCTGGTGCGCCGCGCACCAGCCCTGCAGCTCACGGCCGATGCCCGGGCCAACCTGATCGCTGACGAGGTGCACGCATGATCGACGCGATGTACAACAGCGGGCTCGGTCTGATCGCCGCGCCCTGGTGGACCACCGCGGCCTGGCCCGTGATCTGGAATCTGATCAAGATCGTGGCCGTGCTGGCCCCCTTGATGGGCGCCGTGGCCTACCTCACGCTTTGGGAGCGCAAGCTGTTGGGTTGGATCCAGGTGCGCCACGGACCCAACCGCGTGGGGCCCTTCGGTCTGCTGCAGCCGATTGCCGATGCGCTCAAGCTGCTCACCAAGGAGCTGATCCGCCCGAGCGCAGCGAGCAACGGTCTGTTCCGGCTCGGCCCCATCATGGCGATCATGCCGGCGCTGGCCGCTTGGGTGGCCGTGCCTTTCGGCCCTGAAGCCGTGCTGGCCAACGTGAATGCCGGTCTGCTGGTGATTCTGGCCATCACCTCGATCGAGGTCTACGGCGTGATCATCGCGGGCTGGGCGTCCAACTCGAAATACGCCTTCCTCGGTGCGCTGCGCGCGTCGGCCCAGATGGTGAGCTACGAGATTGCCATCGGCTTCTGTTTCCTGATCGTGGTGATGACCGCAGGCAGTCTGAACCTGGTCGACATTGTGAACTCGCAGGCGCGCGGCATGGCCGCCTCGCAAGGGCTGAACTTCCTGTCCTGGAATTGGTTGCCGCTGTTGCCCATCTTCTTCGTCTACCTGATCTCCGGCGTGGCTGAGACCAACCGCCACCCGTTCGACGTCGTCGAGGGCGAGGCCGAGATCGTGGCCGGTCACATGGTCGAGTACTCGGGCATGGGCTTTGCCATCTTCTTCCTGGCCGAATACGCCAGCATGTGGCTGATCTCGGTGCTGGCGGTGCTGATGTTCCTCGGTGGCTGGTTGCCGCCTGTCGACAGCGCCGTGTTCAACTGGATCCCCGGCTGGATCTGGCTCGGCCTGAAAACCTTCCTGGTGGTGTCCATGTTCATCTGGATCCGCGCCACCTTCCCGCGCTTCCGCTACGACCAGATCATGCGTCTGGGCTGGAAGATCTTCATTCCCGTCACGCTCATCTACCTGCTGCTCGTCGGCGGCCTGATGCAGACGTCGTGGAACCTCTGGAAATAAGAGGGCGATTGACCATGTCCACCATCACCGCCAACCCCGTCGCATCCCCTGCGGTCGTGGCACCGTTTTCCTTCCGCGACTTCCTCAACAGCTTCCTGCTGGTGGAGTTGTTCAAGGGCATGGCCCTGACCGGCCGCTACGCCTTCAAGCGCAAGATCACGGTGCAGTTCCCCGAGGAAAAGACGCCGCTGTCGCCGCGCTTCCGGGGCCTGCACGCACTGCGCCGTTATGAAAACGGCGAAGAGCGATGCATCGCCTGCAAGCTGTGCGAAGCCGTGTGTCCGGCCATGGCCATCACCATCGAATCCGATGTCCGCGATGACGGTTCACGCCGCACCACCCGCTACGACATCGACTTGACCAAGTGCATCTTCTGCGGCTTCTGTGAAGAGAGCTGCCCGGTTGACTCCATCGTTGAAACGCACATCTTCGAATACCACGGCGAAAAGCGCGGAGACCTGTACTTCACCAAAGAGATGCTGCTGGCTGTGGGCGACCGCTACGAGACCGAGATTGCCGCTGCCCGGGCCGCCGACGCCCCTTACCGCTGATCCGATCTGACGCCGGATTCGGACCGGAACAGACGACACAAGAACAACGCCATGGATTACCAGACCGGCTTTTTTTACCTCTTCGCCGCGGTGCTGCTGTTTGCAGCCTTCCGCGTCATCACAGCGCGCAACCCGGTGCACGCTGTGCTGTTCCTGATGCTGGCGTTTTCGCAGGCGTCTGCGTTGTGGTTGTTGCTGAAGGCGGAGTTCCTTGGCATCACCCTGGTGCTGGTGTACCTGGGCGCGGTCATGGTGCTGTTCCTGTTTGTGGTGATGATGCTCGACATCAACATGGACAGCGTGCGCAAGGGTTTCTGGAAACACTTCCCGCTCGCCGCCATCTTGGGTGGTCTGGTGGCAGCTGAACTCATCGCGGTGCTGTTCGTGGGCTTCCCGAGCCTGACCACCAACCCCGATGCGGCGAACACCGGAATCAACGCGGCCAACTACTCCAACACGCGTGAGCTTGGCCTGCTGCTCTACACCGAATACCTGTACCCCATTGAAGTGGCTGCTGTGATCTTGCTGGTGGCGATGATCGCCGCCATTGCACTCACGCTGCGCCAGCGCAAGGACAGCAAGGCCATCAATCCTGGCCTGCAAGTGCACGTGCGCGCTAGCGACCGCCTGGTGGTGCTACCGATGTCCGCCACACAGAAGGCCGCCCCTGAGGCGCCCACCACAGCCGAAGAGGCCAAGCCATGAGTCTCACACTGGGTCATTTCCTTGCCGTCGGTGCGATCCTGTTCGCTCTGTCGGTGGTCGGCATTTTCCTGAACCGCAAGAACCTGATCGTGCTGCTCATGGCCATTGAGCTGATGTTGCTCGCGGTCAACATGAACTTTGTGGCCTTCTCGCACTTCCTGGGTGACATGCACGGCCAAGTGTTCGTGTTCTTCATCCTGACCGTGGCCGCCGCCGAATCGGCGATCGGTCTGGCCATTCTCGTGCTGCTGTTCCGCAACAAGCATTCGATCAGCGTCGAAGAGCTCAACACGCTCAAAGGCTGAGCCCCAGCCCTCAGACAAGAACACCATGAGCACCACCCTTTCTGCCAGCACCCTGCTTGCCGTTCCCCTGGCGCCGCTGATCGGCGCGGCCCTGGCCGGCGTCTTGGGCACCACCTTCGGTGGCAACGTCATCGGCCGCCGCGCCTCGCACACCCTCACCATCCTGGGTGTGCTGGTCGCCTTCATCCTGTCGGCCATGACGCTCAAGAGCGTGGCCATCGACGGAGCCCGCTTCAACGAGACCCTCTACACCTGGATGGTGGTGGGGGGGTTGAAGATGGAGATCGGCTTCCTGGTTGACGGCCTCACTGCCATGATGATGGTGGTCGTGACCTTCGTCTCGCTCATGGTGCACCTCTACACCATTGGCTACATGGAAGAAGACGCCGGCTACAACCGCTTCTTCGCCTACATCTCGCTGTTCACCTTCTCCATGCTCATGCTGGTCATGAGCAACAACCTGCTGCAGTTGTTCTTTGGCTGGGAAGCGGTGGGCTTGGTGTCTTATCTGCTGATCGGCTTCTGGTTCAACAAGCCCACGGCGATCTTCGCCAACATGAAGGCCTTCCTGGTCAACCGCGTGGGCGACTTCGGCTTCATCCTCGGCATTGGTCTGATCGTGGCTTATGCCGGCACGCTGAACTACACCGAGGTCTTTGCCAAGGCGCCCGCCCTCGGCGCCATGGGTTTCCCCGGCACCGACTGGCTGCTGATCACCGTCATCTGCATCTGCCTCTTCATCGGTGCCATGGGCAAGAGCGCGCAATTCCCGCTGCATGTGTGGCTGCCCGATTCCATGGAAGGCCCGACGCCCATTTCGGCGCTGATCCACGCTGCGACCATGGTCACGGCCGGCATCTTCATGGTGGCGCGCATGTCACCGCTGTTCGAACTGTCCGACACGGCGCTGAACTTCATCATGGTGATCGGCGCCATCACTGCGCTGTTCATGGGCTTTCTGGGCATCATCCAGAACGACATCAAGCGCATCGTGGCCTACTCCACGCTCTCGCAGCTGGGTTACATGACGGTGGCGCTCGGCGCCTCGGCCTACTCGGTGGCCGTGTTCCACCTCATGACGCACGCCTTCTTCAAAGCCTTGCTGTTCCTCGCGGCCGGCTCGGTGATCATGGGCCTGCACCACAACCAGGACATCCGCTGGATGGGCGCCGTGCGCAAGTACATGCCCATCACCTGGATCACCTCGCTGCTGGGCACGCTGGCCCTCATTGGCACGCCGCTGTTCTCGGGTTTTTATTCCAAGGACTCCATCATCGAGGCGGTGCACTTCAGCAACCTGCCGGCCTCGGGCTTCGCTTACTTTGCCGTGCTCGCTGGCGTGTTCGTCACTTCGTTCTATTCGTTCCGCCTCTACTTCCTCGTGTTCCACGGAAAAGAGCGCTACGACCAGAACCCGGACGCCCACCACGACGACCACGGGCACCATGACGAGCACGGGCACGGGCACGGGCACGGGCACGGGCACGGGCACGACAACAAGCCGCACGAGTCGCCCTGGGTGGTGACGGTGCCGCTGGTGCTGCTGGCGATCCCTTCGGTGGTGATCGGCTTCATGACCATCCAGCCCATGGTGTTCGGTGACTTCTTCAAGGACGCGATCTTCATCAATGCCGCGGCCCACCCGGCCATGACGAAGTTTGCCGAGATTTTCCACGGCCCCTTGGGTATGGCGACACATGCCCTGTCCACCCTGCCGCTGTATCTGGCTCTGGCTGGGGCTGTTAGCGCTTGGTACATGTACCTGATCAACCCGGCCGTGCCGGCCGCTATCGGCCGCGCGCTGCGCCCGCTGGTGGTGGTGCTGGAAAACAAGTACTACATGGACTGGTTCAACGAGAACGTGCTGGCCAAGGGTGCGCGCGGTCTGGGCATCGGTCTCTGGAAGGGTGGCGATCGGGGGGTGATCGAAGGCGGTGTGGTCAACGCCAGCTGGAAGCTGGTGGGCCTGGTCTCCGGCGTGGTGCGCCGCGCACAGACCGGCTACCTGTACCACTACGCGCTGATGATGATCGTGGGTGTGCTGCTGTTCATGACGTACTTCGTCTGGCTCGCCAAATAAAACAAGAGGAAGAAGAACATCATGGGTTTGCTGAGCCTTGCCATCTGGACGCCGATCGCTTTTGGCGTCGTGCTGCTGGCCTTGGGCCGTGACGACCAGGCGCCCATGGTGCGCTGGATCGCGTTGTTGGGTGCGGTGGTGGGCCTGGCGGTCACGGTGCCGCTGTACACCGGTTTCAAGCTCGGCACGGCCGCGCTGCAGTTCGTTGAAAAAGCGCCCTGGATCGAGAACTTCAACATCCACTATCACCTGGGTGTGGACGGCATCTCGCTGTGGCTGGTCCTGCTGACCGCGTTCATCAACGTGGTGGTGATCGTGGCCAGCTGGGAGTCGATCACGACGCGTGTGAACCAGTACATGGGCGCGTTCCTGATCCTCTCGGGCCTGATGATTGGCGTGTTCAGCGCGCAGGACGCGATGCTGTTCTACGTGTTCTTCGAAGCCACGCTGATCCCGATGTACCTGATCATCGGCATCTGGGGTGGACCCAACAAGATCTACGCCGCCTTCAAGTTCTTCCTGTACACGCTGCTGGGCTCGCTGCTGATGTTGGTGGCCTTGATCTACCTGTACACCGTGTCCGGTGGCAGTTTTGCCCTGGCCGACTGGTACAGGTTGCCCCTGAGCGGTACAGCGCAAACCCTGCTCTTCTTCGCCTTCTTCGCAGCGTTTGCGGTGAAGGTGCCGATGTGGCCGGTGCACACCTGGCTGCCCGATGTTCACGTCGAGGCACCCACCGGTGGCTCCGCCGTGCTGGCGGCCATCATGCTCAAGCTTGGTGCGTACGGCTTCCTGCGCTTCTCGCTGCCCATCCTGCCCGACGCTTCGCACGAATGGGCCTGGCTGATGATCGCGCTCTCGCTGATCGCGGTGATCTACGTCGGTCTGGTTGCCATGGTTCAGCAGGACATGAAGAAACTCGTGGCCTATTCGTCGGTCGCCCACATGGGTTTCGTCACACTCGGCTTTTTCGTCTTCAGCGATCTTGGCGTCTCGGGCGGCATCGTGCAGATGATCGCCCACGGTTTTGTCTCGGCGGCCATGTTCCTGGGCATCGGCGTGCTGTACGACCGGGTGCATTCCCGTGAAATCGCCGACTACGGCGGCGTGGTCAACACCATGCCCAAGTTCGCCGCGTTTGCGCTGCTGTTCACCATGGCCAACTGCGGCCTGCCGGGCACGGCCGGTTTCGTGGGCGAATGGATGGTGATCCTGGCGGCGGTGAAGGCCAACTTCTGGATCGGTCTGCTCGCAGCCTCGGCCCTGATCTTCGGCGCTGCCTATTCGTTGTGGATGTACAAGCGCGTCTACCTGGGTGCCGTGGGCAACGACAACGTGAAGAACCTCATCGACCTCAACGCGCGCGAGTTCCTCGTGATGGCGGTGCTGGCCGTGGCGGTGCTCTTCATGGGCGTGTATCCCAAGCCTTTCACCGACGTGATGGACGCCTCCGTGGCAGAGCTGCTGCGCCACGTGGCTGTATCCAAGCTGCCACAGTGAGCCAGGCTCGCCACACGACACAAGAGAACGAACAATGATTGACAAGCTCAGCTGGGTCGCGGCCTACCCTGAAATCCTCCTGCTGACGATGGCCTGCGTGATTGCGCTGGCCGATCTGACGGTGAAGACGCCCCTGCGCGGTGCCACCTACGCGCTCACGCTGCTGTCGCTGGGCGCGGTGGCTTTCCTGCTGGCCATGGCGGCGTATTCGGGTACCACCACCCTGGGTTTCGGCGGCATGATCGTCAGCGATCCCATGGGCAACTGGCTCAAGTGTTTTGCCACCATCGCCATGATGGTCACGCTGGTGTATGGCCGCGGTTACGCTGGCCAGCGCGACATGCTGCGCGGCGGCGAGATGTTCACGCTGGCGATGTTCGCGCTGCTGGGCATGTTCGTCATGATCTCGGGCCACAACTTCCTGGTGATTTACCTCGGTCTGGAACTGCTCACGTTGTCCAGTTACGCACTCGTGGCGCTGCGTCGGGACGACGTGCAGGCCACCGAAGCGGCCATGAAGTACTTTGTGCTGGGCGCATTGGCCAGTGGTTTCCTGCTCTACGGCCTGTCCATGGTGTACGGCGCTACCGGCTCGCTGGCGCTGCCTGAGGTGATGAAGTCCATTGCCGGCGGCGAGGCCACCCTCAAGGGTTCGGCCCAAGTGCTCACACTCGGCTTGGTGTTTGTGGTGGCCGGTCTGGCCTTCAAGCTCGGCGTGGTGCCCTTCCACATGTGGGTGCCCGACGTGTACCACGGCGCCCCCACCGCCGTGACGCTCATGATCGGCGGCGCACCCAAGCTCGCGGCCTTTGCCATCGTGATCCGCCTGTTGGTCGAAGGCCTGCAGCCGCTCGCGTTTGACTGGCAACAGATGCTCGCGGTGCTGGCCGTGATGTCGCTCCTGGTGGGCAACTTCGCCGCCATCGCGCAAACCAACCTCAAGCGCATGCTGGCGTTTTCCACCATCGCGCAAATGGGTTTCATGCTGCTGGGCCTGCTCGCTGGCGTGCTGAACGGCGACACAGGCAACATGGCGAACGCGTACGGATCGTCCATGTTCTACGTCATCACGTATGTGCTGACGACGCTGGGCACATTCGGTGTGATCCTGCTGCTCTCGCGCAGCGGTTTCGAGTCCGAGAACATCAGCGATCTGGCCGGTCTCAACCAGCGCAGCCCGCTGTACGCCGGCGTCATGGCGATCTGCATGTTCTCGCTGGCCGGCGTGCCGCCGCTGGTGGGCTTCTACGCCAAGCTCTCGGTGCTGCAGGCGCTGCTGGCTTCCAGCGGCGCGTTCTACGTGGGCCTGGCGGTTTTCGCGGTGATCATGTCGCTGATCGGCGCCTTCTACTACCTGCGCCTGGTCAAGGTCATGTATTTCGACGCGCCCACACAGACCGCCGATATCGAGGCGGGTCTCGATGCCCGCTCGGTGCTCTCGGTCAACGGCGCCCTGGTGTTGTTGCTGGGCATCCTGCCCGGTGGACTCATGGCTTTGTGTGCCCAAGCCGTGGCGGCGCTGCTCGCCTGATGCACGCAGCCCTGATCCGGTGAACTTCGCCGGTGGGGCCGGCTCACACCTCCCACCATGAACCACAGTTTCTCCGTCTGGCTGGTGTTGACGGCCGCATTGGTGGCCGCCAACCTCCCCTTCATCAACGAGCGCTGGCTCGCCGTCATTCCGCGCAGGCTGCCCAAGACCCTCTGGATGCGGCTGGCCGAGATGGTGCTGCTGTACTTCATCGTCGGTGCCTTGGGTCTCGCGCTGGAGCAAAGCGCCGGGCAGATCGCCCCACAAGGTTGGGAGTTCTACGCCACCACAGGTGCGCTGTTCATCACACTGGCATTTCCCGGCTTCGTCTACCGCTACCTTTATCGCCACCGAGGATGAACGAAGACAGCCACCTGCGAGAAACCCCGCTGTCGCGCACCGAACTGTTGCGCGGCCACTTTCTGCATGTGGTGCGCGACACGGTGCGCATGCCCGATGGCGCGCAGGCCACGCGCGAATATGTGTTGCACCCGGGTGCCGTCATGGTCGTCGGTTTGTTGGACGACGGCCGCGTGGTGCTGGAGCGCCAGTTCCGCCACCCCATGCAGGCGGTGATGATCGAGTTTCCCGCGGGCAAGCTCGATGAAGGCGAAGACAGCCTGGTGTGCGCCCAGCGCGAACTGCTGGAGGAAACCGGCTACAGCGCTAGCGAGTGGGCGTTTGCCGGCCGATTGGCGCCCACCGTGGCGTATTCCGACGAAATCATCGACATCTGGTTCGCGCGCGGCCTCACGCTGGGCGAACGCCGGCTGGACGACGGCGAGTTTCTGGACGTGTTCACCGCGACGCCCGCCGAGCTGCGTGCCTGGTGCTTCAGTGGCGAGGTGATCGACTGCAAGACGCTCATCGGTTCCATGTGGCTGCAGAACGTGCAGAGCGGCGAATGGGCGCTGTCCTGGAAAGACGCTGCTGCAGCGCCGCTGTCAGGGCCATCCACGCCATGAAGGTCCTCAACCTGCAATGCGCCCACCAGCACGAGTTTGAAGGCTGGTTCGGTTCTGAAGACGATTTCGTCAGCCAGCTCGGCCGCGGCCTGGTCACCTGCCCGCTGTGCGGAGATGCACACATCCAGAAGATGCTCTCGGCGCCGCGCCTGAACTTGCGGTCGGGTCGCAGTGATCTGGAAGCCACGTCCACCACGTCCGTGCCCATGAGCAACCACGCCGCGAACCCCGAACTCGCCGCCATGCAGGCGCGCATGCTCCGGGCGCTGCGCGAAGTGGTAGCGCAAACCGAGGACGTGGGTGAGCGCTTTGTCGACGAGGCGCGCGCCATGCACAGCGGCGAAACCGAGCACCGCAACATCCGTGGGCAAGCCAGCCCCCAGGAAGCCTTGGCGATGCTGGAAGAGGGGATTGAAGTGATCGCGCTGCCGATGCTGCCAGCCGTCAAGGAAACGCTGCAGTAACGCTCCTGCAGCGTTCATCCGGTCTCCATCCGACCCCGCCATGCGGGGTTTTTTACTGGCGAAGCGAGCCGTGCGAGCGCATCATGCGTTTTGTGCATGAGGCCATGGCATGGGTCCATGCAATCCTTTTCTGGGCCCGTTTTGCGGCCGGGGTCGCTCCTAGAATCGCGCACACCTCACCCCGCCAACGTTCTTTTTCCTGACTGGATGTCACCATGAATGCGAGTTTTCAGGACCTGTATTTCGCCGCCGCCGACCCTGAGGAAATGCGCAGCCGAGACCCTGCCTTGCTGCAGACCATGGCCGCTGCGCACCAGGCCCTGTTGGGCGCTTCGGCGGTGGGCGAGGTGCGAGTTCAGATCCTCGACTTGCCCCGTGAACAGGCCCCCGAGAGCGGCCTGCACGTGCTTCAGATCGTGCATCCCGACATGCCCTTCCTGGTGGACTCGGTGGGCATGGCCGTCAACCGCAGCGGACGCACCTTGCACTGGATCGTCCATCCCCTGCTGCGCGTCACTCGCGACGCGGCCGGCCATGTGGCGCAGGTCACCGGCGCGGCGCAAGCCGGTGCGGGCGAGGGCCAGGTGGTGTCTTGCATCCTGGTCGAGTGCGACCGGCTGGCGTCCGACCCCGAAGGCGTGGCGCTGTGCCGTGCCATTGAGGACACGCTGCAGGACGTGCGCCTGGCCGTCCAGGACTGGCGCGCCATGCTCTCGCGCGTGCAGGTGCTCAACGCCAGCTTCACCGCGCTGGACGGGTCGGTGGCCGACGAGGCCAAGGCCTTTTTGACCTGGCTCGAACAGGGTCACTTCACCTTCCTGGCGGCCGAAGATTACAAGCTCAAGGGCGATACCCTGGTGCCGGTGGCCGGCAGCGCGCTGGGCCTGCTCAAGGCGCCTGGGACCCAGGTGCTGCCGGCCCAGCCTGCGGCGGCGTTTGTGGCCAACCCCGACCTGGTGATGTCCACCAAGGCCATGCGCCGCTCCACCGTGCACCGCCCGGCGTGGATGGACGCCATCAGCGTCAAGCGGCTGGACGCTGCGGGCAAGCTGGTGGGCGAGAGCCGCTTCCTCGGGCTGTACACGTCAGCGGCCTATGCCGCCTCGGTGGAGCAGATCCCGGTGGTCCGTCAGCACGTGGCACAGGTGATGGCCCACGCCGGCGTGGTCACGGGCAGCCATGCGCACAAGGCCTTGCAGGCGATCCTGGAGACCTACCCGCGCGACGAGATGCTGCAGATCGACGCCGCCACGTTGGAGCAGCACGCCATGGGTATCCTGCGCCTGCAGGAGCGCCAGCGTGTGCGCCTGTTCGTGCGCCGCGGCGCCTACGGTCGGCTCGCTTCGCTGCTGGTCTATGTGCCGCGCGAGGTCTACACCACCGAACTGCGCGTGAAGCTCGGGGCCCTGTTCACCGAAGCGTTTGACGCGGCGTCGGTCGAGTTCACGCCCATGCTCACCGACAGCGCGCTCGCGCGCATCCACTACATCGTGCGCGCCAGGGACCAGCTGCCCGCGCAGGTGGACCTGGTCCAGCTCGAAGCGCGTGTGGCCCAGGCTTGCAAGCGCTGGGTCGACGGCGTGAATGCCGTGCTGCTGGCTCAGAACGGCCGCAGCACCAGCGGCCTTGAATCCCTGGTAGCGGCTTTCCCCACCGCCTACCGCGAGCACTTCGACGCCGACACCGCCGCCCGCGACGCGGCCGTGCTCAGTGGCCTGAGCGAGCAGCAGCCTCTCGCGCTCAAGCTCTACAACCGGCAGGAGCAGGTGCGCTTCAAGACCTATGCCACCCAGAAGATCACCCTGTCAGACGCCATGCCGGTGATGGAGTCCATGGGTGCGCGCGTGCTCGACGAACACCCTTACCACCTGGCCGCACCGGGCTACTGGATCCACGACTGGGGCCTGCAGTTTTCCCAACCCCTGGACGTGGAGCGCGTGAAGTTCCGTTTCGAGGAACTGTTCCAGGCAGTCTGGCGCCAGGAGGTGGAGAGCGATGCACTCAACCGCCTGGTGCTCTCCACCGAGCTCGATGCCCGTGCCATCTCGGTGCTGCGAGCCTATGTGCGCTACTTCAAGCAACTCGGATTTGCCTTCAGCCAGACCTACATTGAAGACACGCTCAACAAGAACCCCGCGATCGCGCAAGGGCTGGCCGAGCTGTTTGCCACCCGCTTCGACCCGGCCAAAGCCGATGGGCGCGCCGAGCGTATCAAGGCCCAGGTGCAAGCACTCGAAACCTTGCTGGCCGAGGTGGCCAGCCTGGAAGAAGACCGCGTGCTGCGGCAATTTCTCAGCACGATCCAGGCCACGCTGCGAACCAACGCGTACCAGCGCGGCAAGGAATGCATGAGCTTCAAGCTCAGCCCGCGCGACATTCCCAACGTGCCTGAACCCAAGCCATTGTTCGAGATCTGGGTGTACTCACCCCGTGTCGAAGGTGTGCACCTTCGCGGCGGCAAGGTGGCGCGCGGTGGTCTGCGCTGGTCCGACCGGCGCGAGGATTTCCGCACCGAGATCTTGGGCCTGGTGAAGGCGCAGATGGTGAAGAACACCGTGATCGTGCCGGTGGGCTCAAAGGGCGGCTTTGTGTTGAAGAAGGCGCCGGCCGCGAGTGAGCGAGAGGCCTATCTGGCCGAAGGCGTGGCCTGCTACAAGACCTTTCTCTCGGGTCTGCTCGACGTCACCGACAACCTGGTCCAGGGCGCGGTGGTGCCACCCGTTGACGTGGTGCGTCACGACGAAGACGACCCCTACCTCGTGGTTGCTGCCGACAAGGGAACGGCCACCTTCAGCGACATCGCCAACAGCGTGAGTGCGGCCTACGGTTTCTGGCTGGGTGATGCGTTTGCCTCGGGCGGCTCGGTCGGCTACGACCACAAGAAGATGGGCATCACCGCGCGCGGCGCGTGGGAGTCGGTCAAGCGCCATTTCCGCGGACTGGGTGTGGACACGCAAACCCAGCCCTTCACCGTCGCCGGCATCGGCGACATGTCGGGCGACGTGTTTGGCAACGGCATGCTGCTGTCCACGCAGATCAGGCTGGTGCTGGCCTTCGACCACCGCCACATCTTCATCGACCCCACCCCCGATCTTGCGGCGAGCTTTGCTGAGCGCGAGCGCCTGTTCAAGCTGCCGCGTTCGAGCTGGGACGAATACGACAAGGCCCTCATCAGCGAGGGGGGTGGGGTGTTCCCGCGCAGCGCCAAGTCCATCCCGCTGAGCCCGCAGGCGCGCGCCGTGATCGGCACCGAGGCCACCGCCATGGCGCCCAACGAGCTGCTCAACGCCATCCTCAAGGCGCCGGTGGACCTGCTCTACAACGGCGGCATCGGCACGTACGTGAAGGCCAGTCACGAGAGCCACGCCCAGGTGGGCGACAAGGCGGGCGACGCCTTCCGCGTCAACGGCAATGAGCTGCGCTGCAAGGTGTTCGGCGAAGGCGGCAACCTGGGCTGCACGCAGAATGGCCGCATTGAATTTGCCCAGGCCGGCGGCCTGATCTACACCGACGCCATCGACAATTCCGCCGGCGTGGACTGCTCGGACCATGAGGTCAACATCAAGATCCTGCTGGGTGCCGTGCAGGAAGCCGGTGGCCTCACGCTGGAGACCCGCAACGACCTGTTGGCGAGCATGACGAACGAGGTTGGGCTGCTCGTGCTGCAGGACAACTACTACCAGACCCAGCAGATCGAACTGGCTGCCACCCGGCCCGTGTACCTGCTCGACGGGCAGCAGAACCTCATGCGCTGGCTGGAGCAGATCGGCCTGCTCAAGCGCGCGATCGAATTCCTGCCCGCCGACGAGGAACTGGCCAAACGCAAGCGCGAAGGGAAGGGTCTTACACGCCCGGAGAACGCCGTGCTCATGGCCTACGCCAAGATGAACCTGTTCGACGAGCTGTGCGCCAGCAGCCTGCCCGACGATCCGTTCTTCGCCCGTGTGCTCAAGATGTATTTCCCGGCGGTGCTGGGCGAACGCCATGCGGACTTCATTGCGCAGCACCCGCTCAAGCGCGAGATCATCGCCACTTTCATGACCAACACGGTGGTCAACCGGGTCGGCGCCACCTTCGTCAACTTCCTCGCCAACGAAGCGTCTTGCACGGCGGCCGAGGTGGTCAGCGCGTACACGCTGGCCCGTGAGGTGTTCGCGCTGGAGCCGATCTGGGACCAGATCGACGCGCTGGACAACAAGGTCACGACCGAGTTGCAACTGAGCCTGCTCACCCAGCTGGCTGCCATCGCCCAGCGCGCCAGCCGCTGGATGCTGCGGCACCGCGGCCAAGGCGATCTGCCCACGCTGATCGCCAAGTACCGTCCCGCCGCCCGCACGCTGCGCGACCATGTCGAGCAGTGGCTGCCCGCGGACGCCCTGGCCTCATGGAAAGCGGCCAGTGCCCGCCTGGTGCAGGCCGGCGTGGATGCGAAGCTCGCCGACGACCTCACCGTGCTCGACCACCTGTATCCGGTGCTCGATCTGGTGGACGTGGCGGCCAAGGCCGGCAGCACGCTGGAGCAGGCTGCGCGCACCTACTTTGCGATCGAGAACACGCTGGGTCTGGACCGCTGGCGTCAGCGCATCGGCCAATTGCCGACCGATTCGCTGTGGCAGTCGCAGGCCCGCGCCAGTGCGCGTGACGACGTGTATTCCATCGCCGGGCAACTGGTGCAGTCGCTGCTGAGCAGCCGGCAGACATTGACCGAGTGGCAGGAGAAAAATGCCAAGGCGATCGAGCGCGTCAATGCCATGCACGAGAGCATTGCCAACCTGGCGCCCGATCTCGCGCCCGTGTCTGTCGCCTTGAGGGAGCTGCGCCAGCTCGGTTAAGCGATCACACCTGGAACTGCAGAGCGGCCAGGCCGGCGTAGACGCCGCCCTGCGCCACCAGTTCGGTGTGCGTGCCTTGCTCCACCAGCCGGCCGTGGTCCAGCACCACGATCAGGTCGGCCTGCTGCACCGTGGCCAGGCGGTGCGCGATCACCAGCGTGGTGCGGTCCTTCATGGCCGACTCCAGCGCGGCCTGGACCATGCGCTCGCTCTGGGCGTCGAGCGCGCTGGTGGCCTCGTCGAGCAGCAGCAGCGGCGGGTTCTTGAGCATGGCGCGCGCGATGGCGATGCGCTGGCGCTGACCGCCCGAGAGGCGCACACCGCGCTCGCCCAGAAAAGTGTCGTAACCCTCGGGCAGCTCGTCGATGAACTCATCGGCAAAAGCCGCCGCAGCGGCGGCGCGCACCTCGTCGTCGCTCGCGCCGGGCTTGCCGTAGCGGATGTTTTCCAGCGCGCTGCTGGAGAAGATCACCGGGTCCTGCGGCACGATGCCCACTCGGTTGCGCAGGTCGTGCAGGCTCATCTGGTGGATCGGCACACCGTCCAGCCGGATCGTTCCGAGTGCTGGGTCGTAGTAGCGCAGCAGCAGGCCGAAGACCGTGGTCTTGCCCGCGCCGCTGGGGCCCACCAGCGCTACCGTCTGACCGGGTTGTACCGCGAGGCTGAAGCCCGAGAGCGCAGCCTGAGCCGGGCGTGAGGGGTAGTGGAAGGTGATGTCATCGAACACCAGCGCGCTGCCTCCCTGAGGCGTTGGCGCCTTGAGTGGTTGCGCAGGCGACTGCACCGGCGAGGCGCTGGCCAGCAGCTCCATCAATCGCTCGCTCGCGCCGGCAGCGCGCAGCAGGTCGCCGTAGACCTCGCCGAGCACCGCGACCGCACCGGCCAGGATGATGATGTAGAGCACCGTCTGCCCCAGGTGGCCGGGCGTGATGGTGCCGGCCAGCACCGCCTGCGTGCCCTGGTACAGGCCCCACAGTAGCAGGCCGGCGGTGGTGATGATGATGAAGGCCACCAGCACCGAGCGCGCGCGCGTGCGTTTGATTGCGGTGTCGAAGGCGAACTGGGTGGACGCGTTGAAGCGCGCCGCTTCGCGGTCTTCAGCGGTGTAGCTCTGCACCACTGGAATCGCGTTGAGCACCTCCGCCGCAATCGCACTGGAGTCGGCCACGCGGTCCTGGCTGGCGCGCGAGAGCTTGCGCACGCGCCGCCCGAACCACATGCTCGGCAGCACCACCAGCACGATGATCAGCAGCACCTGGAGCATCACATACGGGTTGGTCCACACCAGCATCACCAAGGCGCCGATGCCCATGACGGCATTGCGCAAGCCCATGGATAGCGACGACCCCACCACCGTCTGCACCAGGGTGGTGTCGGTGGTCAGGCGCGAGAGCACCTCGCCGGTCTGGGTGGTCTCGAAGAACTGCGGGCTCTGGCGCAGCACATGGCTGTAGACCGCATTGCGCAAATCGGCGGTGACGCGTTCACCGAGCCAACTCACCAGATAGAAGCGCATGGCCGAGAAAAAGCCAAGCGCAACCGCCACGCCGAACAGCGCCGCGAAGTGGCCACGCAATGCCAGTGCCTGCTCGCCGCGTCCGGCCGGTGCCAGGCCACTGTCGATGAGGAAACGCAAGGCCAGCGGAAACGCCAGCGTGGCGGCGGCGGCCAGCACCAGAAACAGGATGGCCAGACCGATCTGCAGGCGGTAGGGCCGCAGAAACGGCAGCAGGCCGCTGAGCGAGGTGGGGGTGGTGGCTTTCGGGCGGTCGGAGGGGGAGGGGGAGCTCATGCAGGTGAGTGTGCCGGGTTTTGAAGACACCCGTTTTTTGCCTTCACGGAAGCTGCGCACATCTGCCAGGTGCCGGCCATCGCCTCAAATCGTTGGTGCTAGGATCGCGGCCAAATTTTCAACATGGGAGGGACAGGGATGGCACATCACAGCGAATTCGAGGCGACGGAAATCTTGTCCGACAGCCGAGCTTCCCGGGCCGAACCGGCACTCACCTTCGACATCCGCTTCACCGGTTCGGGCAGCGAGTACTTCCGCATCTGGATCGTCAACCTGCTGCTGACCCTGGTCACCTTCACGCTCTACTGGCCCTTTGCGCGCGCGCGCCGCCTGGCCTATTTCCAGAACAACACCCTGGTGGGCAAGGACCCGCTGGGTTTTCATGGTGACCCCTGGAAAATGTTCCGCGGCTACTTGCTCATGCTGCTGTTCGGCGTGTCGTACTGGGCGGTGTCCAATTTCGCGCCGGCCTTTGCCTGGCTGCCTTTGCTCGTGCTGGCCGTGTTGTGGCCTGCGCTGTGGCGCGCATCGCTCCAGTTCCGGTTGCGCAACACCAGCTGGCGCGGCGTGCGCCTGTCGTTCGAGGGCGACCTCAAGGGTGCCTACCTGTGCATGCTGCCGTTCTTCATTCCCGTGTTTCTGATCGGAATGGTCATGGGTGTCGTCGCATCGGCCGCGCAGGGCGCGGAGGCGGGCGAGGCTGGCGCTGTGTTTGTCGCAGCCACGGCCCTGATGGTGCTGGCGATGGCTGCGCTGTCGCCCTGGCTGATGGCTCGCATCAAGCGCTACCAGCACGGTGGCTATGCGTTCGCGCAGGAGCGCACGCGGCTGACGGCCGGACTGGGCGCTTTCTATGGGTTCTCGTTCCGTGTGGCCGGTGTGTCCGTGCTGTGCACCGCCTTGCTCGCCGCTGTGGGCGCCCTCGTGGCGGTGACGCTGGGCATTGGCGGAGGCGCAGCCATGATCGCGCTGCCCTTCGTGCTCGCATTGGCCTACCTGGTGTTTCCGCTGGTGCTCATGCCCTACACCACCTCGCGCCTGCAGAACCTGCTGTGGTCCCACACCCGCAGCCCACGCATCCGGTTCAACAGCCAGTTGAGGTTCTCGCCCCTGGTGCGACTGACCGCAAAGAACTGGCTGCTCATCGCCCTCACGCTGGGCCTGTACTGGCCGTTCGCCAAGGTGCACACCGCACGCCTGCGGCTGGAGGCCATGGCCATCGCGGTGCAGGGCGACGTGAACGCCTGGCTCGCGAAGGCACAGGGCGGCGACAAGGGCATTCTGGGCGACGCGGCGGGCGACTTCTTCGGCATCGACATGGGCCTGTGATGCACACAGCGCCGCGCCTGCACAGCACCTGGTTTGACGGCCAGAGCCCACGCGCGCAGGTCTGTGAACTCTGCATCGAAGGCAACGAGCTCGTGCTCAGCCTGGTGAGCGGCGAGCGCCGCTACCCGGTGCGCCAGGTGCGCTGGGCCGAACGCCGCTCGCACGGCCAGCGTCAGAGCGAGCTGCCCGACGGCAGCCTGATCCAGCACGCCGATGCGGGCGAGTGGGACGCGTGGCGGCAGGCCAGTGGCCAGCGCGACGGTGCGGTGGTGGGCTGGATGCAGAGCTGGCGTGCCACGCTGGTCGCCATGGGTGCCAGCGTGGTGTTTCTCGGCGCGGCGTGGACCTGGGGTGTTCCGTGGCTGAGCCGGACCTTGGCCCACCAGGTACCGCAGTCGCTGGAAACGCGCCTGGGTGAGCAGGGCATGCAGCAACTGGATCGCCTGTTTCTGCAGCCCAGCGCACTGCCCGCGCAGCAGCAGCAGGCCTTGCGTGATCGCTTTGCATCGGCCGTGGAACGTGCCCACCCGCAGGGCGGCGCGCCGGCCTGGCAACTCTCGTTCCACCAGTCCAAAGCCCTCGGCGCCAACGCGTTCGCCCTGCCTGGCGGGTACATCGTGATCACCGACGACCTGGTGAAGCTGCTCGCCGACCAGCCGGATGCCATCGTGGGCGTGCTGGCGCACGAGTTGGGCCATGTGCACCACCGCCACGGGCTTGATCTGATGGTGCGCGCCAGTCTGATCAGCGCGCTGGTGGGTGTGGTGCTGGGCGACGCCAGCGGCTTCCTGGCCACCGTGCCGGCCACCTTGGCCACACAGGCCTATTCGCGCGACGCCGAGCGCGACGCCGATGCGTTTGCTGCGCAGCTGCTCGACCGAAGCGGCGTGTCGCCATCGGTCATGGTGGCGTTCTTCGAGCGCATCCAGCGACAGGAACGGGCCGGCCAGGACGAGGAGGGTGACGACAGCGCCGCGCTGCCCATCGCCATCTCCAGCCACCCCGACCACGACGAGCGCATCCGCTTTTTCCGCGAGTGGTCCAGCGAGCCTGCGCGTCCCTGAAAGCGCCTTTGGTCTATGTCGGCCAACGTACCGACGCCCGTGCATGGCCTGCCTAAGCTGTCCTCACACCACCCTTCGGTGGATGACACAAAGGAATCACCATGAACCATTCAAAACTGCTGTTGGCCGGCGCCCTGTCGCTCGCGCTTGCCGGTTGCATCTCGGCACCCATGGGCCCCGCAGGCCCCGCTGGCGCCACCGGCGCCACGGGCTACACCGGTGACACGGGCGCCACCGGAGCCACAGGCGGTGCGGGCGCAACGGGTGCCACGGGTTACACCGGCGCCACCGGCAGCACAGGTGCCACCGGCAGCACCGGCTACACCGGCGCCACGGGCGCCACCGGCAGCACGTCGTTGCCTTCGAGCGGCGGCACCGTGATCGTCGTCCCGCCGCAGCGTTGATCCCCTGCGCAGCGGAACGTCACAACACCAGCCGCTGCGCATACCCCGTCATTTCCAGGTAGCCGCGGCCCACGCGCTGGCCGTTGCTGTCGAACAGGTCCGACAGGCCTTCCCAGTACACCGTGCCGGTGCCCTGGCGGCTGTCGAGTTCCTGGGGGTCGATCACGGCCTTGACCGTGTAGAAATCGGCCGGCGTTCGGATCAGCCATTCCACCGGGTACTTCGCCCGGGTCAGCGGACTGGTCCAGAAGCGCTGTGGCTTGAAGTCGACCTCGCCTGGGCGGAAGCGGTAGATGTCGGTGGGGCTTTGCGCACTGCCCGCCGCGCGAAATGAACCACCCGCCCAGACCTTGCTGCCGTCAGCACGGCGCAGCTGAAACGCGGTCACGCTGTGGCCGTCAAACAGGTTCATGCCGATCCAGTCCCAGCCCACCGCCTCCGGATGCAGCAGCGCTTCGCTCCACTCGTGGTCGAGCCACGCTGTGCCGGTCACTTCAAACCGCTGTTGGCCGATGCCCAGCGTGCCCTGCACCGCCAGGTGGGGATGGGACACGTAGAAGCTCGCCTGGGATGCGTCGGGGCCTTTGCGTGAAAAGCCTTCGTCGCCCTGCAGCAGCCAGGCCTGTTGCGGCTGTGCGATGAGGTCGATGCTCAGCTGGTCGCCGCCGATGCGCGTGGTGTAGTGGCCCTGGGGCTTGCGCTCGATGTGCCAGTCGCGCAGCACCACACGGGTGTCGGTGTCGCTGGCGAACACACCCCGCTCGGTTTGCACGGGCGCCTCGCCGTTCCAGCGCGCCATGCGCTGGTCGTGCAGGAGCTTGCCGCTTTGCACATCGGTGATGGCGGCGTGGGCGAACAGCAGGTGTTTCGCGGCCAGACGACTTTGCAGGGTCTGTGTGCCGTCCACGCGGCTGCGGAAAAAGGTCACCTGAAAGCCGAACTCGCGGCCCTGCTGGTCTTTCGCGTGGCCGGTCAGGTACCACCATTCGGTTCGGGTGTCGTTGTGCGTGCCGTGGTCGCGCGGGAACACGAGCGGGCGCGGTCGCAGCGGGTCGCCCGGGCGGCGTGCGGTTTGCGCATGGATACCCGGAAATGCGAGGGCGCCCGCCGATGCGATCAAGAGCTGGCGGCGCAGGTCGTTCAATCCAGATTTCATCACCAGTCCTCCTTCACCGCCCGCACCGCATCGCGGCTGGCCGCCGCCTTCCCAGCCAGCCACGCGGTCAGCGTGCCGGCCACCACCACGGCCGCACACAGCGCCACCAGCCGCGCCCAGGGCAGCACCAGGTCCATGGTCCAGTGAAAGCTCTGTGGGTTCACCACGTGCACCAGCACCAGGCTCACCGCCAGCCCCAGCGCCAGGCCGGCGAGCGCGCCCAGCAGCGTCCAGGCTAGGCCTTCGAGCGCCACCACGCCCAGGATCTGCCCCCGCGTCAGACCGAGGTGGGCCAGCAGGCCGAATTCGCGTTTGCGCGCCAGCACCTGCGCGCTGAAGCTCGCGGCCACGCCAAACAAACCGATGCCGATGGCCACCGCCTGCAGCCACACGGTGACGGCAAAGCTGCGGTCGAAGATGCGCAGCGACACCGCGCGGATCTGGCCGGACGAAGCGAATTCGATCAAGTCCCGCGCGCCCTGTTGCTCGGCCAGGGCGCTGATGCTGTCGCGCACCGCGTTCTCATCGGCGCCCGCTTGCAGGTGCAGCGCGAGGTCGTTCACTCGCGCGTCGCCCGTGAGGCGCACGAAGTCGTCGCGGTCCATGGCCACGCTGCCGTGCTGGCGCGCGTAGTCGCGCCACACGCCCGCCACGAAAAAGCGCACGCCGCGCACGTTCGGCCCGGCAAACGCCTGCGCGAGGTCTGGCAACCACCCACCGGGTTGTGCGCCGTAGAGATCCACCATGGCTTCGCTCACGTACACCGGGATGACGCGCTCGCCCTCGGCGGCGGCCGGCGCGGGCAGCGGGTTGCCCACCAGCGGCAGGCTCAGCGCGGCGCCGGGCACCATGGTCAAGGGACGCGTGAGCAGCACCACGGCTGGGCGCACCGGGTCCATCTGCACCGGCGTGGCGCGCAGGGTGTCCACGCGCTCCACGCCTGGCACGCGCGCCACCGCCGCCACGAAGTCCGCGGGCAGGTGGGTGGTGTCCAGGCCGTTGCTGCCACTGCTGCGCACATAGAGCTGTGCGGGCAGCACCGCGTCCAGCCACTGCGTGACCGAATCTCGAAAGCTCGCCACCATCACCGTGAGCGCCACCGACAAGGCCAGACTGGCCACCACCCCGCTGGTGGCCACGGCGGCGGTCTCGCGCAGGCGGCGCGCGCGTTCCACCGCCAGCACCGGCAGTGCGCGGCGGGTGATGTGCGGCGCGATGCGGTCCAGCAGCCAGCCCACCGCCAGCGGCAGTGCCGCGATGCCACCCACCAGCAGCAGACCCACCGACAGGTAGGCCGCGAGTGGAATGCCGGCCACGGGCGGCGCCCAGGCCAGGGCCGCGGCGAGCAAGACCAATGCGAGCGCCAGCGTGTGGCGGCGCGCGCCGGGCTGCACCGGCGCGCCCAGACCTTTCAGCGCCAGCGCCGGCGCCATGCGCGCCGTGGCCCGCGCGGGCCACCAGCCCCCCACCACCGAAGCGGCCACACCCAGGCCGCCGTAGACCAGTGCCGCCCAGGCGCTCCACTGCAGTGGCGGCGCCACGCCCGAGAAATAACCGCCCCCCAGATCACCACCGAGCAGCTTGAGCGCCAGCGCCGCCAGCGCCGTGCCCAGCGCAATGCCCAACAGACTGCCGAGCAGACCCAGCAAAGCCGATTCGGCCAGCACCAGGCGCAGGCGCTCATGGCCCGAGAGGCCGAGCACGCCGAGCAGGGCGAACTGCGGCTGGCGACGCGCCACCGAGAGCGACAGCACCGAAAACACGAGGAAGGCGCCGGTGAACAGCGCCACCAGCGCGAGCACGGTGAGGTTGACCCGGTAGGCGCGCGAGAGGTTGCTCACGCGCTCGCCCGATTGCTCGGGCCGCTGCGCGATGACCTGATCGGGGAGGTTGAGCGAGGCCAGTACCGCGTCCCGCTGCGCACCGGGCACCAGCCGCAGGTCGATGCGGCTGAGCTGGCCCGCGCGGTCCATGAGGTCTTGCACGGCGGCCACGTCCATCACCAGCAGCGCAGCCCCCGGTGCGTTCACCCGGCCGGCCACGCGCACCGTGCGCAGCGCCAGACCGCTTTGCAGTTGCAGCGTGGTGGCGTTGCCCAGTGCCTGCTGTGCGGCCGCGTTGAGAAACACGGCGTCGGGCGCAAACAGGTCGAAGCGCCGTGCTGCGGTGTCGTTGGGAGCGGCTTGCGGGACCGGCATCAGCGCGGGTGAGAGGCCTGCCACCACCAATGGGTCCACACCCAGCAGCTTCACCGCCACGCGTTCGCCGCCGGGCAGCACGGCCTGGGTGGCCAGCTCCAGCACCGGGCTGGCGAGCGCCACCTCGGGGTGGGCGGCCACGCGGTCGAGCAGGGTGTCGGGCAGCTGGCCCTGGCGCGCGCGCAACTCCACGTCGGGCTGGCCGTTGACCGAGCTCACCGCACTGGAGAACTCCGCGAGCGCCGACGCGTTGATGAGGTGCACCGCAAACGCCAACGCCACACCCAGCATGACCGCCACCACGGCCGAGGCGTTGCGCCACGGGTGGTGGCGCAACTCTTGCAAGGAGAACGTGGAGAGCAGCGCGCGCATGGCGTTCGAGCTTACGCCCAAGCCCTTGCCCGGGTTGAACCTCGGGTCAAGGTGCCTTGGCGCACAGACGGCACCCAGGCGCACGCGTACCATCGATCGATCTTTGCCTCACCGTCGTCCAGCGGCTACGGCCACTGCCACTGGCCCACAAGGCCGGTTCCTTTTCTTATCACGGTGACCCCATGGTTCGCATCCACCTCGCCATCGACCTGCAATACCAGGTCAACCAGCCCAGCGCTGACTTCATCTTCAACGTGCAGGCCGCGCACTCACCGCAGCAGACGGTGGCGTGGGAAGAGCTGCAGGTCAGCCAGCCCGTGCCGCTGGTCTCCTACACCGATGCCGCCACCCGCACACGCATCCTGCGCCTGACCGCCAGCCCCGGCCCGCTGCAGCTGCGCTACCGCGCCACGCTGGACATCGTTCACCACGTCGCGCAGCCCGACGGCGTGTTCGAAACGCCCATCAACCAGCTGCCCACCGAGGTGCTGACCTACATCTACCCCAGTCGCTACTGCCAGTCGGACTGCGTGACCGCCATGGCCAACGAGCTCTTCGGCCAGATGCCGCCGGGCTACCGCCGCGTCGAAGCGATCCAGAACTGGGTGCAGAGCCAGGTGACGTTCGAGTCGAACACCAGCAACTCCATGACCTCGGCCATGGACACGCTCAATTCCCACAAGGGTGTGTGCCGCGACTTTGCGCACCTCATGATCACCTTCTGCCGTGCGCTCAACATCCCTGCGCGCTTCACCACCGCCATCGACTTCGGCGCCGACCCCGCCCTGGGCCCGACCGACTTCCATGCCTATGTGGAGGTGTACCTGGGTCACCGCTGGTACCTGTTCGATCCGTCGGGCACCGCCATTCCCATGGGCTTTGTGCGCATCGGGACCGGGCGCGATGCGGCCGACGCGTCGTTCGCCACCATCTTCGGCCCGGTGACGGCGCAAGCACCGCGCATCGACATCTCGGCCCAGACCCACCCCGGGCACGGCTGGCTCATGCCGGTGCGCCGCCCTGAAGGCCTGTCCACCGACGGCGGCTGGCAACGGGCCCTCTGAGGTCTTGAGGCGCTCGGTCGGGGTGTGCAACGCACCCCGGTCACAAAGCCGAGCAAATTACTCTGCGAACCCACTTCCCATGCCCGACATTTGCCGGTAGAATTCGCTTCGTTTCAGATAAGAAACACGGGTTTACTAAAGAAACGCTAGAGGCAGCAGCGATCAGGCACTTCAAGGACAGCAGATGAGCGTGTTGGGCATCGACCAAATCACCTACGGCGCGGCCGACCTGCCGCGTTGCCGGCAATTCTTTCTGGACTGGGGCCTCGCCTTGGTGAGCGAAGCGCCGCAGGAACTGGTGTTCGAGTCGCTCAACGGCTGCCGCGTGGTGGTCGCCCATTCGGACAAGGCCGGGCTGCCCGCCGGTGTCGAGCCCGACCCCACGCTGCGCGAGGTGGTCTGGGGCGTGGACACGCCGGACAGCCTGGCGCGCTACCGCAGCCGCCTGCAGGGCCAGCCCGGCTTCGTCGAGGCCGACGGCCGCATCGGCTGCACCGACCCCAACGGCCTGGCGATCCGCCTGCAGCTCACCAAGAAGCGCGCAGTTCAGATCGAGAGCGCACTCACCAACACCTGGAGCGAACGCAAGCGGGTCAACCAGCGCAGCCCGGCCTACGACCGTGCCACCCCTGTCGAGGTGGGGCACGTGGTCTTCTTCGTCACCGACCTGCAGGCCACCGGCGCCTTCTACACCGAGCACCTGGACTTTGTGGTTTCGGACAGCTATCCCCAGCGCGGCCTGTTCTTGCGCTGCACGCCCGAGGGCGGTCACCACGACCTGTTTCTGCTGCAGCCGCCCGAGCCGCGCAAGGGCCTGAACCACGTGGCCTTCGCGGTGCGCGACCTGCACGAGGTGGTGGGTGGCGGCATGCACATGTCGCGCAGCGGCTGGAGCACAGAACTGGGCCCCGGCCGCCACCCGATTTCGTCGGCCATGTTCTGGTACTTCGAGAGTCCGGCCGGCGCGCTGGTGGAGTACTACACCGACGAGGACGAGCTCACCGCCGACTGGCAGCCGCGCGAGTTCACGCCCGGCCCGACCGTGTTTGCCGAATGGGCCATCAAGGGCGGCATCGACGGCCACACCCGCCGCCAGGTAAACGCAGGCGCACCGAGCGGCAAGTTCATGACCGACAAGGTCAAGCCGCCCACGGAATGACCCTCCAGGAGACCCACCATGCGAACCCCTGACCTCTACAATGAAACCCACCAGGCGCGCACCGCGCCGCCGACCTCCTTCGAGAGCCTGCTCGGCGACTCGATCGAACGCGCCTATGCGCAGGGCATCCACGACCTGGAAGGCCTGGTGAAGTACCTCAACGACGCCGGCCCTTCGGGCCCCAACGGGCAGCGCTGGACCGAGGCGTCCTTCCAGCAGGA
The DNA here is from genome assembly GCA_013823505.1 of Polaromonas sp. The sequence continues at coordinate 44,303 of PNMH01000012.1, forward strand.
AATGGCGCGCCTCGGCGCCTGAAACCCAGATCCCACCAGGAGACATGCCATGGATACCTCGGTTGTGAACGTCCAGCTCGACCCGGTCGATGCGGTGCTTGAAGTCGGTCTCAAAGACCTCTGGTTCCCGGTCTGCCCATCCGGCTTCGTGAAGGACAGCCCGGTCTCGCTGCGCCGGCTGGGCTACAAGATTGCGCTCTGGCGCGACCAGTCCGGCCAGGTGCGCGCGCTCGAAGACCACTGCCCGCACCGCGGCGCGCCGCTCTCGTTGGGCGTGAACCTGGGCGACCGCCTGGCCTGCCCGTACCACGGTGTCGAGGTGCGTTGCGACGGCACCGTCACCCGCGTGCCCGGCAGCCCGGGCTGCAAGCTCGAAGGCTCGCGCCCCGCGCGCATGTTCCACGCCGCCGAATCCAACGGCGCGATCTTTCTCTACAACGCGGCCAACCCCGCGCTGGACGCGCCGCCGCCGCTGCGCCTGCCCGAGGAACTGACCTCGCCCGAGTGGTCGTCCTTCCTCTGCTACACCGAATGGGGCGGCGACTACCGCTACGTGGTCGACAACGTGATGGACCCGATGCACGGTGTGTTCCTGCACAAGCAGTCCCACACCATGAGCGAGGGCGAGAGCACCGCCGAGTTCCAGATCCGAGACATCCCCAACGGCTTCTGCTTCGAGAAAAAGGGCCAGCGCGGCGTGAACTTCGACTGGACCGAATGGATGGACCTGGACATCCACGTTATGCGCCTGGAGATCCCGTACCCCAAAACCGGCGGCCCGGGTGGCAACTTCACCATCATCGGCAGCTACACGCCCATCAACAACCGCACCTCGGGCGTGTTTCACTGGCGTTGCCGCCGCGTGAGCGGCTGGCAGCGCGACACCTGGCGTTTCCTCTACAAGAACCGCCTGGAAGAGCGCCACTGGAACGTGCTCGAACAAGACCGTGTGGCGGTGGAGAACATGGAGCCCGACGCCAACAAGCGCGAACACCTCTATGCGCACGACATGGGCATTGTTCGCCTGCGCCGCCACCTGAGAAACCTTGCCAAGGCCCAGCTCGACAAGCCTCTGTAAAAATCGCCGCATGAGCAACGCCAACACACTGCAGGCCTGGGTCCACACACTGCGCTTCGAGGCCGACGACATCATCAGCGTGGAGCTGCGCCCGGTGCCGGGCGTGGAGTTTCCCGCCTTCGAAGCCGGCTCCCACGTCGACCTGCACCTGCCCAACGGCATGGTTCGCAGCTATTCGCTGTCCAACAACTGCCAGGAAAGCCACCGCTATGTGGTCGGCGTGCTGAAAGACCGCGCCAGCCGCGGCGGATCGCGTTGCGTTCACGAGCAACTGCGCGTGGGCATGCGCATCACCGTCAGCGCGCCGCGCAACAACTTCCCGTTGCATGAAGACGCCACGCATTCCGTGCTGGTGGCCGGCGGCATCGGCGTGACGCCGGTGCTGTGCATGGCACGCCGCCTCAAAGACATCGGCCGCAGTTTCGAATTCCTCTACTTCGCGCGCTCACGCAAGAGCGCTGCCTTCGTCGACGAGATCGAGGCGCTCGGCGTGCCGGTAACCTGGCACTTCGATGACGAGAAGGGCGGCCCACCCGACCTCACGGCGCTGCTGGGCCGCCGCGCGCCCGCGGCCAGCGAGCATTTCTACGCCTGCGGCCCAGCCGTCATGCTCGACAACTTCGAAAAGACCTGCGCCGCGCTCGGCCACGCCAACGCGCACATCGAACGCTTCACCGCGGTCGAAGTGGCGGCCTCGGCCGATGCCAAACAAGCCTTCACCGTGGAGCTGCGCCGCAGCGGCAAGACCTTCGAGGTCACGCCCGACACCACCCTGCATGCGCGCCTGATCGAGATCAAGGCCGACGTGCCCTTCAGCTGTGAAGAAGGCATCTGCGGCTCGTGCGAAACGCGTGTGCTCGAAGGTCAGCCCGACCACCGCGACTCGGTGCTCACCGCTGCCGAGCATGCCGCCAACCAGGTGATGATGGTCTGCGTCTCGGGCTGCAAGAGCCCGCGGCTGGTGCTAGACCTTTAGGCGGACGCCTCGGGGTACGGGCTGCAATCGGCGGCCGACAGCATGGTCTGCACCAGCGATTCCATGAGACCCGCGCGCAGGGTCTGCGCGGCTTCGTCGTGCCAGAGGTTGCGCAGCTCCAGTGGGTCTTGCTGCAGATCGTAGAGTTCCCCCCAGGTCTGGCCGTCGTACACGGTGAGGCGGTGCCGGTGGTCGCGCAAGGTGCGCATGCGCACCCGACGGTCCAGCCCGAAGTCGCTGCGCTGGCTTTCCTCTTCGATCAACAAGCGTTCGCGCACAGCACCTCTCTCGCCACCCAGCACCGGCAGCAACGAGCGCCCATGCATGCCGTTGGCCGGCGCCAGGCCCGCGTGAGCCAGCACAGTGGGGGCGATGTCGGTGGTTTGCGCCAGCGCGCCGCTGGCCGCCTGCGTGGTCCTTTGCGCGGGATCGCGCCAGATGAAAGGCACACGGGTGAGTGCGCTGTAGTGCAGGCCGCCCTTGAACATCAGACCCCGGTCGCCGAGCAGCTCGCCGTGGTCGCTGGTGAACATCACCACGGTGTTGTTGTCCAGGCCGAGCGCTAGCAGTTGCGCCATGACACGGCCCACCGCGTCATCAACACAGGCCAGGCTGCCGTGGTTGAGTGCAATGGCCTCGCGGGCTTCGCGTTCGCTGCAGGCGAATGCGCCGTAAGCCGGCTTGAAGCCGGGTTGGCGCTGGCGCTGCTCACGCAGCCAGCGCACCGGTGGCGGCGGGTCCGTGAGCTCTGCGTGGAAACTGGTCGGCAGCGACACATCGTCGGGACGGAACATGTCCCAGTAGCGGCCCGGCGGCGTGAAGGGGTGGTGCGGATCGGGGAAAGAGCACTGCACAAAAAAGGGCTGCTCGTCGTTGGCGCGTTGTGCCAGCCACTCGCAGGTCTGGCCGGCGATGTAGGCCGTGGGGTAGAGCGCTTCGGGCACGCGTGTGCGCCAGGCCTGGCGCAGCGCGGTGAGCTGCCACTCAGGCGTGGGCATCGCGTTGTCCGGCCCGATCAGGCGGTCGGCATCGCGGGTTTGATCCCGCAGCCAGCGGCGCCAGTGGCCGTGTTGTTCGTCGGCGTGGCCGATGGTGAGGCGCACATGCTCGAAGCCGTAGTAGGGCAGCGCCAGTTCGAAGTCGGGGTCGTCTTCCCAGTGCTTCCAGACCTCCTGACCGTGGCGGCCAGGGTAGGGGCGGCGCGCGTCGTGTGGCAGGCGTTGGCCCACACCGGGCCATGGCGCGGGCACGGTGGTGATGTTCTGCAGATGGGCCTTGCCCAGCAGCGCGGTGCGATAGCCGTCCTCGCGCAACGTGTCCACGAAAGTGCGTTCGCCGTGCGAGAGCTCGCGCCCGTTCATCTGCACGCCGTGTGCGCTGGGCAGGCGCCCGGTCATGAGCGAGGCGCGGTTGGGCTGGCAGATCGGTGTGGCGACGTGGAACTGGTCGAAGCGGCAGCCCTGCGCCGCCAGCGCGTCGATGTGCGGCGTGCGCACCTCGGTGTTGCCGTAGCAGCCGAGGTGGTCGGCGCGGTGCTGGTCGGTGACGAACAGCAGGAAGTTCGGGCGCCGCGCCATGGATGTGGTTCCTTCAATCGGCCTTGATGTTGAGTTCCTTGGCCAGCTTGCCGTAGCGCTCGTTGTCGGCCTTCATGAAATCGGCCAGCACCTGCGGTGTGCCGCCCAGCACGTCCAGGCCTGCACCGTTGAGCTTCTCGCGCACGTCGGGCAGTTGCAGCACGTCGTTGAACTCGCGGTTCAGACGCGCCACCACTGCGGCCGGTGTGCCGTTGGGCACGAACACGCCGTACCACGCATTCACCTCGACACCGGCCACGCCTTGCTCGGTCGCGGTGGGCAGGTCGGGCAGCAGCGCCGAACGCTTGCTTTCGGTCAGCGCCAGCGGCACCAGCTTGCCGGCCTTGATGTGCGGCACCGCTCCGCCCAGCCCCGTGAACAGCAGCTTGACCTCGCCGCTGAGTGCAGCGGTGATGGAAGGGCCCACCCCTCGGTAAGGCACGTGGAGCAGGTCGACCTGGGCCGAGCGCTTGAGCATTTCGCCCGCGAAGTGCATGGGCGAGCCGTTGCCCGGACTGCCGTAGGGCAGACCCGGCGACTTGCGCGCGGCGTCCAGCGCGCCTTTGAGTGTGGTCACGCCCAGCTGGGGGTTGGCCACCAGCACCATGGGCGTGGTGGCGGGCGAGATCACCGGCACCAGGTCCTTGTGCACATCCACGCCACCGCCAGCGCCAGGCGCGAGCACGTGGGGCGAGATCACCATGGTGTTGGGTGTGAGCAGCAGGGTGTGGCCGTCGGGCGCGGATCGGGCGACCGCGCTGGCGCCCAGCAGTGCGCCGGCACCGGGGCGGTTTTCCACCACCACAGCCTGGCCGAGCTTGGGCGCGAGCTTGTCGGCCAGCACGCGCGCGGCAAGGTCGGGCCCGCCGCCGGGCGGAAAAGGCACGACGATGGTCAACGTCTTGCCAGGGAAGGTTTGTGCGGAGGCCCAGGGCAGGGCACAGGCGAGCGAGGCACCCACGAGACCGAGGGTGAGGGCGCGACGGGCGGGCAGGCGTGCATTCATGTCATGTGTCCTTGAAAGTGAGGTCAGGCTTGTGCCAGGGGTTCGTTCCAGGCGTCGTATCCGTAGACCCAGTCGGCGTTGCCCGGGCCCTTCATCCACTGGTTGCCGCGCGAGCCGATCTGGATCTTGGCGGTGCGCTCCTGGCGCGTCTTCTCGTAGCGTTGCAGTGCGATCGCAGCTTGGTGGCGGTCGTGCACGCCGGCCAGCGCGCGGCCCAGCACCACCGCGTCTTCAATGGCCATGCCCGCGCCCTGGGCCATGAACGGCAGCATGGGGTGGCAGGCGTCGCCCAGCAGCGTGACCGTGCCCACCGACCATCGCGGCAGCGGTTCGCGCTCGTACAGCGCGCTCTTGAGCGTGGTGTCGCAGGCGTCGAGCAGGGCACGCGCGTCGCCGTGGAAGTCCTTGTAGAAGCCGCGCAGTTCGTTCACGTCGCCTTCGCTGGTCCACGATTCTTCGGTCCAGCTGTCCTGGCCGGTGGTGGCGAAGACGAAGGTCTCACGCCCCTGGTTCAGCGGGAAGGTGACGATCTGGCTCTGCGGATTCGGGCCCCACCATTTGGTGAAGGCCTCGATTTCGGGCACGTGCTTCACGCGCTCGGTGGGCACGACCGAGCGGAACGAAACCACGCCGGTGAAGCGCGGCTTTTCCTCGCCAAACAGCGCGCTGCGCACCCGCGAGTGGATGCCGTCGGCGCCCACCACCACGTCGAACGTGTGTTCGCTGCCGTCTTCAAACTGCAGCGTCACACCAGCGTCGGCCCTCGCCAGCGTCTTGAGCCGCTTGCCGAAGACGATCTGTTCGATCGGGAACTGCTCGGCCAGTGCGGCCAGGATGTCGGCGCGGTGGATGGTGATCTGGGGCGCGCCGTACTGTTGTTCGGCGATGTCGCCCATGCCCAGGCGCGAGGTCTCGGCGCCGGTGTCCCAGTCGCGGCTGATGCGGAAGGTGGGCCGCGCACCGCTGCGGCGGATCGACGCGCCCGCGCCCAGGCCATCGATGGCGCGCACCACGTTGGGCGTGAGGTTGATGTCGGCGCCCACGCGCGAGAAGCCCTTGGCCTGCTCGAACACGGTGACGTGATGGCCCTGGGCCTTGAGGGCAATGGCCGCCGCGAGGCCGCCCACGCCGCCGCCCGCGATGCCGATGTTCAGTCCTGACATGGGTGTCTCCTGTGGTGGGGTGTCGTCAGGCCACGTAGGCCACGATTTCGATCTTCATGCCGGGCACGACGAGTGCCACGCCGGCGCTGGAGCGGTTGGGCCACGGGGCCCGGAAGTACTCGCGGTAGACCGCGTCGATCACCGGCATGTCGCTCACGTCCGTCATGTAGATCAGCACCTGGGCCACGTCGTCCAGTGTCTTGCCGGCGCTCTCCACGGCGCGCTGGAGGTTGTCGAACGTCAGCCGGGCCTGTTGTTCGATGGGACCGGTGTCCACGGTGCCGTCGGGGCGGACCGGTCCGTGCGCGGTGTAGAGCACGCCGGCGGCGCGCACCATCCACGAAAACGGCTGCTTGAACTGGGGCAGTCCGACGTCGATGACTTCTCTCATGGGGACTCCGTGTCGGCGTGCACGCGGCTCGCCAGCAGCGCGTACCACGGGCAGGCCGGGTCGCGCAGTTGAAGGTGGGTCTGGAAATGGTCGAGCCCGGGGGCCTCGTGCAGCGTGGCTGCGGCCTGCTGGGCCTGCAGCAGCGGGAGCATGCGGCGGTTGGAGCGCAGCACGCGCGCGCTGTCGTTCTCGCCAACGCTCAGGTCGAACGGCACCTGGTTGCCGGCGGTCCAGTAGAGCGGGCTGTGCACCGCGTCCTGCAGCGGGTCGAGTCCGCGCAGCACGGTGGTGTAGACGCGTTCTTCCAGACTCTGGGGCGCGGGCTGCGGGTCGTGCAGATCCATGATGCCGCTGATGGGCAGGCAGCCGCGGATCATGTCGTCGGCCACGCCATGGGCTCGCCAAGCCTGGCGCGTCAGCGCTGTCATGGCCGCCACATGCCCGCCGGCCGAGTGACCAGAGAGGTAGACCCGCTTCGGCGAGCCGCCCCACCGGGGCAGCCCGGCCTGCAGATGCGCCAGCAGCGCCAGCGCATCGTCCAGCGCCGCAGACAGTGGATGCGCCGGTGTGAGGCGGTAAGAAGGCGCGACCAGCACCATGCCGAGCGCGGTGACGTGGGGTGCCATGAAGTGCACCCACTGGCGGTAGCCGTTGGTCCAGCCGCCGCCGTGCCAGAACATCAGCACCGGTGCGTTCTGTGCGCCCTTGGGTGCGAACACGTCGAAGCGCTGCAGGCGGTGCGTGCCGTAAGCCTGGTCAAGGGTCGCGGTCAGGGGCGCATCCAGCGGCACCTGCGCCCAGTCCGTCACGGTCCTGGCGTAGTCCACGGCCACCGGCGGCAGCGGGGGTTGCCCATCCGGATCGAAGGTGTGGGGCGCGGGTGTGGACATGGCCGGTTGCTCAGTCGGCCACGATGCCGGTTTCGCGGATCACCTTGCCGAAGCGGGTGTTGTGGTCGGCATTGATCTGCGCCAGTGCCGACGGATCACCACCGGCCGGCAGCAGCGCCAGCGCGGTCATGCGGGTCACCACGTCGGGCATTTTCAGGATCTCGTTGAGGTGGCCGTTGAGCACCTTGACCACGTCCGCAGGCATGCCCTTGGGGCCCATGAAGCCTTGCCAGGCGCCCACCTCCACGTCGGGCACACCCGACTCGGCCAGCGTGGGTACGTTGGGTGCCAGCGGTGAACGCTTGGCGTCGGCCACGGCCAAGTTCACCAGCTTGCCCGACGCGATGTGCTGCGCCACCGGACCCAGGGTGGTGTACATGACCGTCATGTGGCCGCCCACCAGATCGACGATGGCCGGGCCACTGCCGCGGTAGGGCACCTGCGCCAGCTTGACGCCGGCCGAGCGGTTGAACATCTCGCCCAGGATGTGCATGGGCGAGCCGCTGCCCGGGCTGGCGTAGTTGCCGACCTTGCCCGTCTTGGCAGCTGCCACGAGGTCTTTCACACTGGTGATGCCCGAGGCGGTGTTGGCCACCAGAAACAGCGACTGCGTGCCGGCCAGGATGATGGGCGTGAAGTCCTTGAGCGGGTCGTAGACCGCACCGGTCCCGGGCTTGAGCACCAACGGCGCGGTGGCCAGGGTGTTGGGTGTGAAGAGCAGGGTGTAGCCGTCGGGTGTGGACTTGGCCACATACGAGTTGCCGATGGTGCCGCTGGCACCGGTCTTGTTTTCGACGATCACCGGCTGCCCGACACGGGCCGACAGTTTCTCGGCGAACAGGCGCGCCAGGGCATCGGTGTCGCCACCGGGCGGGAATGACACGACCAGGTTGATCGTCTTGCTCGGGTAGGCCTGCGCCAAGGCGCTGGTCGCGGGAAGGGTCAACGCGAGGGCGGACGCGGCGACGCTGAGAACGAACTGTCGGCGAAAGGTCATGGTGGCTCCTGGTTGCGGGTGGGTGAAACGGGAACGTCGTGCGGTTCAGAACACCCCGGGGAAGGAGCCCCCGTCGAGCATGATGTTCTGACCATTGATGTAGCCGGCGTGCACGCTGCAGAGGTAGGCGCAGGTGTGGCCGAGTTCGCTGGCAGCGCCGAAGCGGTGCGCCGGGTGTTTGGCTAGGCGCGCCTCGCGCACGGCCTGAACCGTCTTGCCCTCGCGCTGGGCTTGTGCGGTGAAGTTGCTGTCCAGGCGCGCGGTGTCGAAAGTACCGGGCAAGAGGTTGTTGATGGTCACGCCGCGCGCCACCGTGCTGCGCGCCAGGCCCGCCACGAAACCGGTGAGGCCGCTGCGCGCGCCGATGGACAGGCCCAGGCCGTCGATCGGCGACTTCACCGCGCTGGAGGTGAGGTTGACGATGCGGCCGAAGCCGCGCGCCATCATGCCGTCCACCGTGGCCTTGATGAGTTCGATCGGCGCGAGCATGTTGGCGTCGATCGCGCGGTGCCAGGTGTCGCGGTCCCAGTTTCGGAAGTCACCCATGGGCGGACCGCCCGCGTTGGTGACCACAATGTCGAAATCGGGGTGGGCTGCAAAAATGCGCGCGCGGCCTGCGTCGCTGGTCACATCGGCTGCGACCCATTGCACCGGGCCGGCGCCCAGCGCGGCCAGCCGCGCGGCGGCCTCCACCAGGGGGCCTTCGGTGCGCGCCACGATCACCACGTGCACGCCGTCTTTCACCAGGGCCTCGGCGCAGGCGTAGCCCAGCCCCGAGCTCGCGCCGCACACAAGCGCCTTCTTGCCGGCAATGCCCAGGTCCATGGTTCAGCTTTCGAAGGAGAGGGGTTGGGACTGGCGCAGGTCCACGTCGAGCCGCGCCCAGGCGTCGATCTCGACGCGGAGTTCGGGGAACACCAGCGCGCTCACGGCTACCAGGGTGGCGCAGGGGTAGGCGCCTTCAAAGAAGTCGCGGCGCGCGCGGCCGACCTCGTCCTTGTCGGCCATGTCGGTCAGGTAGACCACGGTCTTGATGAGGTTGTGTCGGTGGCCGCCCGCGGCATTGACCAGTGCTTCGAGCTTCTTCAGCACCACCATCGTCTGTTCGTAGGCCCCCAGAGGCGCGCCGCGTTCGGCCGCCTCGCGTGTGGCGGGGTAGCCGGTCATGCCCGAGACCACCACCTCCTGCTCGATGCGCCAGGCGTTGGACCAGGTGGCGGTGGGCATGTCGGGCACCAGCGGCGTGTGGATCTTCTCGGCGACGGACATCACTGGCCTCCAGCGGCCACGCGCGCCTTGATACGCTCGCGCACCGGCACGAAGTCGTAGGTGGGGTAACACTCGGTGGCGAACACGCCCCAGGCCGAGCGCTCCAGCTCCAGGTTGACCCGGCCCAGCAAGTGCGGCGGCACCTCCAGCGTGACGATCTGGCCCAGGCCCATGGCCACCGTCCAGGAGACCACGCGCGTGCCCTCCACCGGAAAACGCTCCCACCACTCGCTGGCTTTCAGCTTCGCCTGCACGTCGTCGAGCGTGAGCCCGGCGTGGTGCTTGAGCACGATGGTGATCAAGACGTTGGCGCTGTCCGGCGCGGTGCCGGTGGCGGCGGCGTCCGTCATGAGGTGGCCCATGGCATGGGTGACTCGTTCAGGCCCCAATAGAAGCTCTTCTGGCTGGTGTATTCCAGAATGCCGAGGCGGCCCTTCTCCTGGCCGTAGCCGCTCATCTTCACGCCGGTGAACGGTGTGCTGATGGAGAAGACCTTGTAGGTGTTGATCCAGACCGTGCCGGTCTGCAGCGCGCGGCCGATGCGCCAGGCGCTCTTGAAGTCGCGCGTCCAGATCCCCGAGGCCAGGCCGAACATGTTGTCGTTGCACTGGGCAATCAGGTCGTCTTCGTCTTTCCAGGGCAGCAGCGCCAGCACCGGGCCAAAGATCTCTTCCTGGCACATGCGCGCGCTGTTGGGCAGGCCTTCAAAGATGGTGGGCAGGTAGTAGCTGCCACCGTCGAAGTAACCGCCGCTGGGGCGCTCGCCGCCGCACAGGACGGTGCCACCTTCGTCGCGGCCAAGCTGCACGTACTTCTCGACCGAAGCGCGGTGGCCGAGGTTGACCAGCGGGCCCATCTGCGTGGTCTCCAGCGATGGGTCGCCCACGCGCAGCTTTTTCACGCCTTCGATCAGGCGGGCCTTGAATTCGTTGTACACGCTCTCGTGCACGAAGGCGCGCGAGCCCGCGATGCACGACTCACCGGAGGAGCTGAAGATGCCGTAGAGCACGCCGGCCACGGCGTGGTCCAGGTCGGCGTCGGGCATGACGATGGTCGGTGACTTGCCGCCCAGCTCCAGCGAGGTGGGCATGAGTTTTTCGGCCGCCAGGCGCTGGATGCCCATGCCGACGTTGGTGCCGCCGGTGAAGGCAATGCGCTTGATGAGCGGGTGCTTCACGAGCGCATCACCCACCACGCTGCCCTTGCCCGGCAGCACGCTGATGATGCCGTCGGGCACTCCGGCCTGCTGGGCGATGCGGGCGAGTTCAATGGCCATGCGCGGCGTGATCTCGGCCGGCTTGAACACCACGGCGCAACCGGCCGCCAGCGCGGGCGCGAGCTTCTGCGCTTCGCTGGCAATCGGGCTGTTCCACGGCGTGATGGCGCCCACCACGCCCAGTGGCTCGTGCACGCTCATGCTGAGGAAGTCGCCGCGCGAAGGCGTGATGGCGTCTTCCCAGGTTTCGGCGGCGGCGCCGAAGAACTGGAAGGTGCCGGCGGCACTGGCCACCAGCGCGCGGCATTCCTTGATGGGCTTGCCGTTGTCCAGCCGCTGCAGTTGCGCGAGCTCCTCACCGCGTTCGCGGATGCCGCTGGCGATGCGGTAGAGCAGGCCGGCGCGTTCGTGGTGCTTGAGCCTGGCCCAGGCGGGCTGCTGGCGCGCGCGTTCGGCGTGTTGCACGGCCTCGTCCACATTGGCGGCGGTGGCCGCGTGCAGTCGCGCCACGGTGCTGCCGTCGTGCGGGTATTCGGTGGTGTATTCGGGGCCGGAGGCGTCGCGCCAGCGGCCTGCGAAGTAGCTTTGCAGTGGCTCGGTCATATCGTCACCGGGGATGTGCGGTTGTGCAGGAAGCGCAGGGCCGAGAGCACCGTGAGCGCCGAGGTCTTGGGGTTGTCGGGCAGCGGTCTGCCGCGCATGGTGATCTGCATCTCGCCGAAGGCGCCGCGCACGTCGATCTCGTGGATGTTTTCGGTCACGGTCGGATCGGCAATCAGGCGCACGCGGGTCGCGTCCAGCCCCAGGCCGGCGAGCGAGACGGTGGCGGCGACGTTGGCGTTCTTGGGGTACAGGCGCGCCGCTTCGCGCGCCGAGGCTTCCAGGATCACGGTGGGCACGGTGATCGCGCCGAGGTCCACCACCTGTTCGGCGGTGGTGCCGCGCCAGCCCGCCGGTGGCTTGCGGCCGGTGTAGGTCACGCTGTCCAGCCCGGCCAGGCGCGCCGAGGCGATGGCGTCGATGCCGCCGATGGCCCCGGCCAGCAGGTGCACGCGCGTGCCTCCGCGGTGCGCGGCCTCCGCCAATTGCTCGGGCAGGCCGTCTTCCGACAAGGCACCGATGGACAGCACCGCGCATTCGATACCGCGTTCCAGCGCGGGCAACACGTGGGCGGTGATCGCGCCGTGGCCGGCGCATTCCACCAGCAGGGTGGTGTCGTGCGGCACTTCGCTGCACACCGTCACACCGGTGCCCAGCGAGGCCTGGCACTCGGCCAGGTGCCCTTCGGACACCACCACATGCGTGATGCGCACGGTGGGGTGGTCGGCCATGCGCGCCAGCAGCGTGCGGCCGATGGCGCCACAACCGATGAGCGTGACCTGCTGCACCGACGCCATGGTGGTCATACCTCTTGTTCCTTCTTCTTGGGCGGGCCGGCGAACTTCACCGCAAACGGGCCCCAGGCGTTCATGTCGACCTCCACCACCACCGGGCCGCTGCCCAGGGCCAGTGCCTTTTGCAGCGTGTCTTTGGTGGCGCCCGGATCGGCCAGCTTGAAGTGCGGCACCTGCAGGCTGGCGCAGAGCTGCGCGAAATCGGGCGTGTGCAGCTCCACATAGGCGTGGCGGCTGCCATAGATGTCGTCCTGGATGTTCTTGATGACGCCGTAGCGCTGGTCGTTCATCACAAGGAAAACCACGTTGGCCTTCTCCTGCGCGGCGCAAGCCAGTTCGCCCAGGTTGAGCATGAAGCCGCCGTCGCCGCAGAGGGCGATGGTGCGGCGGCCCAGCGCGTGTTCGGCGTCGGCCACGGCCGCGCCCACGCCCATGGCCAGGCCTTGGCCAATGCCGCCGCCCAGGGCGTGCACCCCGGCGCGCGGATGATCGAGCACGGGCGCGCGGTTGCCCCACATGCTGTTGGACAGCGTGATGTCGCGCACCCACCAGAGGTTCTTGCCGACCACCTCGCCCAGTGTGTTCTTGAGTTTGCTGTACTGGCCCAGCGTGCCGTCCACCAGCGAGGCGGCTTCGGCGCGCGTGCGCTTCACGTCGGCCACCAGCCTGGGGTCGATCTGCATGCGGCCTTCCAGCCGGTCGGCCAGCGCGTTGAGCGTGATCTCGGCGTCGCCGTGCACAAACAGTTCGCTGGTGTAGCCGCGGTTGTCGGCCAGGGGGTTGGCGTCGATGCGGTAACGCGTGGCGGGCAGCTTGAGCTTGTAGTTCAGCGTTTCGTTGCTGCGCAGGCGCGTGCCCACGGCGAGCATGGCGTCCACGGTTTCATAAAACTCTTCGGCAGGCTTTTGCAGGTTGTACGAACCCAGCGTGGCGGGGTGGTCTTCGGGCACGGTGCCGCGGCCCTGCACCGAGGACACCACCGCCCAGCCCATGGTCACGAGGCGCTGCGCAGCGGCGCTCGCGCCGCGTGCGCCGCCACCGAGCCACAGCAGCGGGCGCTTGGCGCTCAGCAGGCGTTCGGCCAGCGCGTCCACGGCGGCCAGGTTGGGCATCACCGGTGGCACGGCCAGTGGCGAAAGATCGGCCGGCAGGTCCAGCTTCATCTTCTGCACGTCGATCGGGATCTCGATGCTCACCGGGCCGCAGGGCGGCGTCTGCGCCAGGCGCACGGCCTCGCGCAGCGTGGCCAGTGCGGTCTCGGGATTGCGGATGCGGAAGGCGTCCTTGCCGACCGACTTGAGCATGGCCAGCTGCGCCGGGTGTTCGTGGATGTAGCCGAGGTCGCGGTCCAGGAAGTCGGACTCGATCTGCCCGGTGAGGTGCAGCAGCGGTGTGCCGGCGGTGATGGCCTCGACCATCGCGCCCGCTGCGTTGCCGCAGCCGGTACCGGTACTGGTGACGCACACGCCCAGCGTGCCGCTCACCCTTGCATACGCATCGGCCATGTTGCAGGCCCCCGCCTCACCGCGCGCCGAGACGAAGCGGATCTTCGAGCGCGTGTGGAACGCATCGAGGATGGGCATGTTGTGGATGGAGATCACGCCGAAGGCGGCGCGCACACCGCATTGCTCCAGGAAGCGGGCGGCGAGTTCTCCCACGGTGATGCGTTTGCTGGTAGGGCTCATGCGACTTTCTTCTCAGAGGGTTTGGTTTGCCAGCCTCCCCGGTTGGGCGTGTGGCTGATGCGTTCGGTGAGCTGACCAGCGGCCTGGCGCACCTGTTGGACGAGGATGTCGAGTTCGCCGGGTTGAACGTTCTGCGCCGGCACGCTGATGCTCACGGCCGCCGCCACTTCGCCGCGGTCGTTGAACACCGGTGCGGCGATGGTGGAAATGCCGGTCTCAAACCCGCCCTGGCTCACGCCAAAGCCGTTGGCGCGGTCCTGGTCGATCAGCAGCTTGAGCTGCTCCACCGTGGTGGGCGTCTTGGGGGTGAAGCTGGGCAGCTCGGGCTCGGGGTAGAGCTGCTTGAGGGCGTGCAGGTCCAGATCGCTCAGCAGCAGGCGGCCCAGCACCGTGGCGTGGGCCGGCAGGCGTGCGCCAACCTGAATGGAGTGGAAGAGCGCGCTGCGACCCGCCACCTTGGCGATGAAGACCACGTCGCGTGCGTCGCGCACGACCAGGTGGGCCGAATAGCCGCACTCGTCGCGCAGCGCTTCGATGACGGGGCGGCCGTGCTCGGTGAGCTCCATCGAGGCAAGGAACTCGAAGCCCAGACGCAGCACGGCCAGGCCCAGCTTGTAATAGGCGCCATCGCCCACGCGCTCGACAAAACCGCCTTGCTCCAGCGTTTGCAGCATGCGGAACACCGAGGCGCGCGGCAGGTCGAGGCGGCGCGAGATCTCGGCGCCGGTGAGTTCACGTTCGTCGCGGTTGAACAGCATCAGCAGCTGCAGGCCGCGCATGAGGGCGGGTACGGTGTAGCGGTCGTCGTTCTTCTCGGTGGCCATGGTGTGTTCCTCCTGGATCTTCAGTTCAGTCCCAGCAGGGCGTTGACCGCGCCGGGGGCTTCGAGCGGGCACGCATGGCCCACGGAACCGAGATCATTCCACGCCACACCGGCGGCCTGCGCCACGGCCTGGCAGGACGCCGGCGTGGTGATGCTGTCGGCGTTGCCGCTGGCCACTTCCAGAGGCCAATGCCATTGCGCCAGGTCGGCCGCCAGCGTGCCGTGTGCCAGCAGGCGCGCGGCCTGGGTGTAGCCCGCCGGGATCACCTGCGCCATGTTGTCGCGCACCGCGTCCACCAGTTCGGCCGGCGCAGCGGGCGAGAGCATGGCCGCCGCGCGTGCTGTGGCCATGCCCTGCGGGCCCAAGCGCTCCAGCGTGGTCAGGCGGTCGCGCAGTTTCTGTTCGCGCAGCGCCGGCTCGGCGTTGCCATAACCCGCGGCGGGCGCCAGCAGCACCAGGCGCTGCACGCGCTGCGGCGCCTGCACGGCGGCGCGTGCGGCCATGAGCGCGCCCAGCGAGTGGCCCACCACCGTGATCGGGGCCTTCACGTCCAGCGCATCGAGCCAGGCCCACAGGCGATCGGCGTAGTCGCCGGCGCGTGGCCAGTCGGAGCTCACCGCATCGCTGCCACCGTAGCCAGGTGCGTCCCAGGCCAGCACCCGCAGCGGCTTGTGTTGCGCCGCTTCGAGCTGGCGCAGCCAGCTGCCCGACGCCGAGCCGATGCCGTGCAGCAGCACGTGCGTCACTGCTGGCGCCGATCCGGCTTCGCGGTACGACACGCGCACACCATCCGCCAGCACGGCTTCGCGCTGCGGGTGGAGAGCAAGGGCTTCGAGGGGCGTCATGGTGCTGTTCGCCCGGATCAGCGTTTGATTTTTGCCAACGGAGAATCGGGTGGGTAGGTCGGCGTGATCGGCTTGGGTGAGCCCAGCATCACGCACATCAGCGCGTCCTCGTCACCCACGTTGTGCTCTTCGCGGTACACGCCGGGCGGCACCGAGATCAGGTCGCGCTCACCGACGATGGTTTCCCAGCGCTCGCCGTCCTTCTCGCAAACCACTTTCATTGCGCCGCGCATCACGAAGAAGATCTCTTCCACGTCGTAGTGGATGTGGGAGGGGCCGATGTTGCCGGCCGGGATCACCATGGTGGAGAAGGTGAAGTGCGCGGCGGGCACGGTGTTGGTGTCCTTGTTAACGCCGGTGCCGCCGGTGCCCACGTAGCGCATTTGCGCGCGGCGGTACCTGGGGTCGAAGTCGGCCTGGAACTTCAGCGCGTCCCAGTCGTAGCTGCGGGTGGACTTGCGCGCCACGCGGCTGTCCATCCACTGCGCGAAGCTTTGGCCGTCGGCGCGCATCATGCTGCGCTGCGTCTCAGCTTCGGGCGGGATGTTGGGGTCCATCAGGCCGCGTTCGTTGAAGACGGGCGCGTTGGCCGCTGCGGTGGGCTTCTGGATGGTGGTTGTGCTCATCGGGTTCTCCTGTTCAATTCATGACGAAGCCGCCGTTGACGGGCAGCAGCTGACCGGTGATGAAGCCGCTGGCCTGCGTCAGCAGAAACAGTGCGGCGGCGTTGACGTCTTCGGGCACCTGGGGCCGCTGGATGGCGCGGCCCTTCAGGTAGTAGTCGTGCCGCTCCTGCGGCACGTAGGCGGTGGCTTCCACCAGCGTGAGGCCGGGCGCGATGGCGTTGACGGTGGTGCCGTCCACACCCATCTCGCGCGCCAGCGAACGCGTCATGGCGATCACCGCGCCTTTGCTCGCCGCGTAGGCCAGGAGGCGCGGCGCGCCCCACAGCGCGGTGTCGGACGCGAGGTTGACCACGCGGCCGGTGCCGCTGGCGGCCAGGTGGGCGCGGGCGGCGGCGGTCACCAGCCACGTGCCGCGCACGTTCACGTCCATCACCAGGTCCCAGGTTTCGGGGCTGAGCTCGTTCATGCCCTTGCCACCGGAATTGGTGATGGCGGCGTTGTTGATCAGGCCGTCGAGACCGCCGAGCCATTGCGCGGCGGCTTCCACACCGCACTTCACGCTGGCCGCGTCGAGCAGATCGAGTGGCACGTAGTGCGCGTTGGGGCCCAGGTCTTTGGCCAGCTGCTCGCCTTGTTCGTGCAGCACGTCGCTGATCACGACGCGCGCGCCGGCGGCGATCAGTGCGCAGGCGAAGCTCGCGCCCAGGCCGCGTGCGGCGCCGGTGACGAGCACGCGACGGCCGGAGAGGTTGATTTCGGTTGTCATGGTGTTCAGGCCACGCGCCGTTCGGCGCTGGGCAGGTAATGAAGAACGCGCTTTTCGGCCAGCACCACCGCGTAGTAGGCGACGATGCCGATCACTGTGAGGGCCCCGATGACCACGAAGACCCCGGCTGTGTTGCCCTGGCCCTCGAAGAACACCAGCATGTAGCCCAGGCCCATGTTGCCGCCCACGAGTTCGCCCACGACCACACCGATCACCGCCAGCGTGCTGGCAATGCGCAGACCCGAGAACAGCGCCGGCAGCGTGGTGGGGTACTCGACCATGCGGAACACCTGCAGCCGCGTGGCCGAGAACGAACGCGCCAGGTTGATCATGTCGTGGTCCATGGTGCGCATGGCCGAGAGCACGTTGATGAGCACCGGGAAGAACACGATCAGGATCGCGACCAGGATCTTGGGATAGACGGTGTAGCCCAGCCACATCACGAACAGCGGCGCGAACGCCACCTTGGGGGCGATCTGCAAGGCCAGCAGGTAGGGCGAGAGCACGGCCTCGACCTTGGGCGACAGGCCCAGCGCGTAGCCGATGAGTGCGCCCAGCAGCGAGCCCAGGATGAAACCCACCACCACTTCCATGCCGGTGATGCCCGCGTGCCAGAGCAGGCGCTCGGTGCCCCAGATGCGCACGGCTTCTTCAGACACGCGCGAGAGTGGCGGCAGCACGAATTCGGGCACGCCCATGGCGCCGGGACCAAACTCCCACAGGGCCATGAACACCACCAGGACCAGCAGGCTCCAGAGTGCTGTGCTGTAGCGCTGCAACGCGTCGTTCATGTCTCGGCTTTCAACGTCGGGGATGGAAAGGCGCGGGCGCTCACTTGGCCAGCACGAACTGGTTGGTGTAGAGGTCCTTGAGCGGTGTTTCCTTCTGCACCACACCGTTGGTCACGTAGAAGGTCTGCAGCTCGCCCAGGCGGGCTTCGTCCATCAGGCCCGGCACCTTCTGCTTGGCGTACACGTACTGGTTGAACAACTCGAAGGCTTTCTGGATGCTGGCCTCCTTGCCCTTGTGCACCGGCACGTGGTTCACATAGACCACGGTGGCGGCCTTGGGGTCGGCCATGATGTCCTTCATGCCTTTGAGCGTGGCGCGCACCAGCTTCTGGATCAGCTGCGGGTTTTTCGCGATGGTCTCGTCAGACGCGAGGATGGCCTGGGCCATGCTCTTGAAGTAGATGTCGGCCGGCAGGATGTCGACCTGCGCGCCGGCGTCCATGGCGCTCACGGTCCAGTCGGGCACACCGGCCATGGCCGAGGCTTTCTTGGCGGCGAACTGCTGCCACACACCGGCCGGGCCCGCGGCCTGGATGTTCACGTCGTTCTTGGTCAGGCCGACCTTGCTCAGCATGCCCAGCAGCGCGTAGTAGGTGGTGTCGGTGTAGGCCAGCACGGTCACGGTCTTGCCCTTGAGCTCGCGCGGGCTCTCGATCTTTTCGTCCTTGTGGCTCACCAGTTGGGTCAGCGAGCCGGCGCCGAGCACCGCCACCGCCTTGACCGGGATGCCCTGGGCGCGCGCAATGATCGGCGTGTCACCGATCGCGCCACCGATCACCGCGTTGCCGGCGCCGATCTGCTTGGCCACGTCCACACCGCCGCGTGCCGTGACGAAGCTGACCTTCAGGCCTTCCTGTTCGTAGTAGCCCTTGGCCTGCGCCAGCATCCACGGCCCGAAGGCGGGCAGGGTGCCGGGTGCGGGCAGCAGGTAGGTGACCTCCTGCAGGGCCTGGGCGTGAACCGCCAGGGGCGAGACCAGCGCCGCGGAGGCGAGCAGGCTCAGGCAGGCACGGCGGGTTCCGTTGAAAGCGCGGGTCATCTTCATGGCAACTCCAGGGGGTGGGAAGGAAAGAGGGTGGTCAGTGCACGTCGGTCTGTGCGTCGAGCTTGAGCAGGTCCATCAGGCGGCTCACGTAGTCGCCCACGGCGGGGTGCTTGCGGCGCGCCATCGGGTTGTCGCGGCCAGGGATGTCGACCGTGATCTCTTCGACGATGGTGCCGGGGCGCTCACTCATCACCAGGATGCGGTCGGAGAGCGCGACCGCTTCGCTCAGGTCGTGGGTGATGAAGAGCACCGTCTTCTGGTGCTCGGCCACGGTGCGCGCCAGATCCTGCTGCAGGATCATCTTGGTCTGCGCGTCCAGCGCGGAGAAGGGCTCGTCCATCAACAGCACGATGGGGTCGACAGCGAGCGTGCGGGCCATGGCCGCGCGCTGGCGCATGCCACCGGAGAGCTGGTGCGGGTAGCTGTTGCCGAAGCCCTTGAGGTGGCACTGGGCCAGCAGCTTCGCCGAGATCGCCGAGCGCTCCGCGGCCTTCACGCCGCGCAACTCCAGGCCGAACTCCACGTTCTGCGAAATCGTGCGCCAGGGCATGAGCAGGTCCTTCTGCAGCATGAAGGCCACGTGCTTGTTGGGTCCGGTGACCACTTCACCATTGACCTTCACGGTGCCGGCCGAGGCCTTGGCCAGGCCAGAGCCCATGTTGAGCAGCGTGCTTTTGCCGCAGCCCGATGGTCCAATGAGGGAGACGACTTCACCCGGTTGGATGGAGAGCGTCACGTTGCGCGCAGCCACCACCTCAGGGTTCTGACCACGGGCCGGGAACCGCTTGTCCACGCCGATGAATTCGATCGCGGGATGCAGACCCGCCGAGGTCGACGAGCGGGTCGGGGAGCCGTGAAGTGCGTCGTTCATGAGAACCTGCGGGCAGTCGTTGGTGTTTTGTATATGAAACGTTGATTCATTACGGAATCAATCGTAGGGCCGTTGATGGCACTTGTCTGCAAAAACCCAGCAACATCGAGGGGTATTGACGCGGTGGGTGCGGTGCGTTGCGCGGGTGACCGGCGCAGCGGGCCGCAGGAGGGCGTGCGTCTATGGCCTAATAGCGCCTTTGCAATCTCTCTCAGGAACAGCCATGGGCAACAAAATCGTCACCGAAGCCGACCGCAAAGCCACCCCCCGCCCCACGCCCGTCGCCGGCGTGTCCCTGACCTCCCCTGGCCGTGGCCAGCGCGTGAGCCTGGAGCGTGGCGTGGCCACCCGCAGCAAGAAGAACCCTGGCAAGCGTTCGAAAAAGGGCGGCTGATCCAGCCCTTGGCCCGTGCGGCCAGACCCGATGCAAAAGGCCCGCGATGCGGGCCTTTTGCATGTCAGCGCGTGAAGGTGAGGAACCGCCCTTTGTAGGCCACGCCGTCCTCCAGTTGCCGGTCGGCGGCCTGCATGGTGAGCACGAAGCCCAGCAGGCCCATGTCGCGACCAAACGCCGCGCGGTTGCCCCGGTCGGGGTCGACGATCACGATCTGCGCGCCCACGGCGGCGTGGCGTTGGATGAAGGCGGCGAGTTGCGCCGGTTGCTGGCGTTCGTAGAGCAGGTCGCTGCCCACGATCAGGTCAAAGAGACCCAGCTCGGGGTTGTCGGTGGCGGCCACGCTCTCCCAGTTGCCCGCCTGGTAGGGCAGCGGGCCCAGGTCGTTCAACGCCAGGTTGTGCTGAAGGAATTCTTCGGTCAGCGGATGCCAGTCGCTCACGGTCACATCGGCGCCGCGCCGGTGCATCACCAGGCTGGCCAGCGCCAGCCCTGCGCCGATCTCCAGCACGCGCAAGCCCTCCAGCGGGTGCGTGAGCATGGCCAGCGCGAGCACGCGCGATGAAGGCCACACCTGACCGAAATGCGACCAGCCCGCCGAAGGCAGGCCGATGTCGGCCGCGGCGTGGTGGCTGTCGTTGAATTGCTGGTCGTCGATCAGGCAGCGGATGTGCCAGTCGGTGCCGCCGAGCGCGATGGTCTCGGTCTTGACCTGGTAGCCGGGCATGGGGTGTTCCCGAAGTGGCTGTGTCCGACCGTAGCACGTGCATTGCACAATGTCCGTACGCCGTGCCACACGGTTCTTCACAGGAGATTTCACATGGGATGGTTTTCCAAAGCGAAAGACGGCTTCTTTCTCAGCACCACCACGCCCGAGGGCATTGAGCGTTCCCAGTACCTGGGCGTGGTCAACGGCGAAGCCATCATCGGCGCCAACATCTTCCGCGACATGTTCTCGTCGGTGCGCGACGTGGTGGGCGGTCGTGCCGGTGGCTACGAGCGGGCCCTCTCGGGCGCGCGAGATGCGGCGGTGGAAGACCTCATCGAATCGGCGCGCGAGATGGGCGCCAACGCCGTGATCGGCATCGACTTCGACTACGAGGTGCTGGGCGAGACCAACGGGATGATGATGGTCGCGGTGAGCGGCACGGCGGTGAAGCTGGGCTGATCGTTCAGCTGCCGCGCAAGGCCTTCAACAGCTTTTGCCCCGCACGTCCGCTGGCCTCTTGCCCCAGCCGCTCCTGTTCTGCGCGGATGGCCACGCGGCTCTTGTCGCCCAGCATGCCGTCCACCGCGCCGATGTCGTGGCCGCGCGCGATCAGCAGCGTTTGCACCTCGCGGCGCTCGGCGCGCGAGAGGCCCGGGTCGTCGGTGGGCCAGGGTGTGGTGAAGGGGCCGCTGCCGCGCAGGCGGTCCGCCAGGTGCGCGATGGCCAGGCCGTAGCTCTCGGCGGCGTTGTAGCTGTAGATCGCGTCGAAGTTGCGCAGCACCAGAAACGCCGGGCCTTGTGCGCCGGCAGGTGTCATGAGGCCGGCGCTGCCGTTGGCTGGTAGTGGTGATCCATCGACGCGTTTGAGTCCACGGGCGGTCCACTCACCCATGGCGCGTTTGGTGCGCCGACCTTCGCCAGTGGTGCTGAATCCCTCGGGCAACTTCACTTCAAACCCCCACGGCTGTCCGGTCTGCCAGCCGGCCTTGGCCAGGAAGTTGGCGGTGGACGCGAGCGCGTCGCTGGTGCTGTCCATCAGGTCGGCCTTGCCGTCGCCGTCGAAGTCCACCGCGAGGCGCTCGAAGGTGCTGGGCATGAACTGCGTGTGGCCGAACGCGCCGGCCCAAGAACCCACCAGCCGCTCGGGTGCGATGTGTCCGGCCTGCAGGATGCGCAGCGTGGCGTAGAACTCGGTGCGGAAATAGGCTTGGCGCCGGCCAAAGCACGACAGCGTGCCCAGCGACTGCACGAGCGGTGACTTGCCAAACGTCTGCCCGAAGTTGCTCTCCACACCCCAGACCGCGACCACGGTGGCCGGGTCCACGCCGTATTTCTCGCTGACCCGCGCCAGCGTCTCGGCATGGCGCGTCAGCAGGGTGCGGCCCTCGGCCACGCGCTCCTCGTCCACCAGACCGGCGAGGTAGTCCCAGATGGCGGTGCGGAACTCGGGCTGGAAATTGAGCTTGTCGATCACGCTCATGTCGGGCGCGAGGTTCTGCGTGTGCAGGGCAAAGGTCTCGTCGCGCACGCCAGCCGCGCGCGCGGGGGCGCGCAGCGTGTTCAGGCAGGTGTCGAACTCGGGGTAGGTGGCAGGCGTGGGCGATTGGGCCCAGGCCGCAGACGAGAGCAGGGCGGCGCCCAGGAGCAGGGAAGGTTGAAGATTCATCTGGGTCAGAGTGGTGAGGATCGGCCGCGTTCCATCGGCCGTGTGTGCAGGTGTTTGCGCGGGTGTTTCAGACCGCCCAGGTGCTGCCGTGTTCGGGCACCAGCGCCTGCCAGCGCAGTTCGGCTTCGATGCGGTGGCGCAGCCGGTCGGAGGCTTCCATGTCGCCGTGGGTGACAAACACGCGGCGCGGAGGCTGGGGCAGGGCGCGCAGCCAGGCCATGAGCTGCCCGGCGTCGGCGTGCGCCGAGGCGGATTTGAGCTGCACGACTTCGGCGCGCACCGGCAGGTCTTGCCCGTGGATGCGCAACTGCGTTCCGCCGTTGGCCAGCGTCGCCCCGCGTGTGCCAGGGGCCTGGTAGCCCGTGAGCAGCACCATGTTGCGGTGGTCGCCGAGGATCTGCACCAGGTGGTGCAACACACGGCCGCCGGTGGCCATGCCGCTGGCGGCCAGGATCACCTTGGGGCCGTGCTGGCGAGCGATGGCCTTGGATTCGTCGGCCGTGCGCGTCATCTTCGCCACCTGCGCCATGGCGTGGCATTGCGCGGCGTTCAGCCGGTGCTCGCCCAGGTGGCGAGCAAACAGCTCGGTGCTGTGGATGGCCATCGGGCTGTCGAGGTAGATGGGCAGGCTGTGAGGCAACTGGCCCGAGGCCTTGAGCTGGGCGATCGCGTGCAGCAAGGCCTGCGCTCGGCCCACCGCAAACACGGGCACCACGGCCGAGCCGCCACGCGCTGCCACGCGCTGCAGTGCCGGAGCGAGTTCGGCGATCACGTCCTCGTCGGGGTGGTCGCGGTCGCCGTAGGTGGATTCACACACCACCACATCGGCGGGGGGCGGCGCGTCGGGCGCGAGCATCAGCGCGTCGTCGGGACGGCCGAGGTCGCCCGAGAACAGGATGCGCTTCCCGCCCACCTCCAGCAGCAGGCTGGCCGCACCGAGAATGTGGCCGGCGCCCGAGAACTGAGCGGTCCAGCCTTTGAGAGGCTCGAACGGCTGGTGCATGGCCACGGTGCGAAACAGCTTGAGGCTTTGAATCGCGTCGCTCTCGGTGTAGAGCGGCAGCGCTGGCGAGTGTTTGGAAAAGCCTTTGCGGTTGGCAAAGGCCGCGTCTTCTTCCTGGATGTGGCCGCTGTCGGGCAACAGGATCTGCGCCAGATCACGCGTGGCCGGCGTGGCCCACACCTTGCCGTGGAAACCCTCCTTGGCCAGCAGGGGCAAATAGCCGCTGTGGTCCAGGTGCGCGTGGGTGAGCAGCACGGCGCCGATGTGATTCGGCAGCACGGGCAGCGGGTCGCGGTTGCGCAAG
>PNMH01000013.1 GCA_013823505.1 Polaromonas sp.
AACTCGATGTCGTTGAGGGCGCCGGCCCGGTTGGCCAGTTGCACACCGGCCTGCAGGGCCCGGTAGCGCTGACCCAGGCGCGGCGTTTCCCATTCACCGGTAGCCTCGCAAAGGCCTTCGACCGCAAACGGTTTGCTGCCCACACGGCGAGTGCCGGGCAGCGCGGCCAGCAGCGCGTCGCCCGAGACCTCGTGGTCCAGCACCAGCGGCGTGATCACGTCGATCAGGGCGTCCAGGCTGGGTTTGCGCTCGGGCTGGTGGAGCAAGGGATTCACGCTCACCGCAGCGGCCGCCGCTGCAATGGCGGCCGGGTCTGGCTGCACGGACGCACCGGGCATGTCGCCGAGCACCGGGTCGATGCGCTGGATTTCGTGGCCCGTCAGGTCTTCGGGCGAGTACGGCACGGTCTCGTCGCTGGTGGCGTCGTCGGGGCTGTGGGCCGAGCGCTCACGCGCCAGGCGAGGCACGCTCTTGCGCGTGACCCAGGCGTTGTAGGCCACCACACCCGCGAGCACGAGCCCTCCGATGATGGCCAGGCTGATTTGCAGTGTGCTCATGGTGTTGTTGTTCAGGTGGGTTCGAGCATGCCGGCGGCCGATTCCATGTCCACCGCCACGATGCGCGAGACGCCCTGCTCCTGCATGGTCACGCCGATCAGCTGCTCGGCCATCTCCATGGCGATCTTGTTGTGGCTGATGAACAGGAACTGCGTCTCTTTGGACATGTGGGTGACCAGCTTGGCGTAGCGCTCGGTGTTGGCGTCGTCCAGCGGCGCGTCCACCTCGTCGAGCAAACAGAAAGGCGCAGGGTTGAGCTGGAAGATGGCGAACACGAGCGCGATGGCGGTGAGCGCCTTTTCGCCGCCCGAGAGCAGGTGGATGGTCTGGTTTTTCTTGCCGGGCGGCTGCGCCATCACCTGCACGCCGGCATCGAGGATCTCCTCGCCCGTCATCACCAGGCGCGCGTTGCCGCCACCGAACAGCTCGGGGAACATCTTGCCGAAGTGCGTGTTGACGGTCTCGAAGGTGCTGCCCAGCAGGTCGCGCGTTTCGTTGTCGATCTTCTTGATCGCATCTTCCAGCGTGTTCATGGCCTCGACCAGGTCGGCCGTCTGCGAATCGAGGAAGGTCTTGCGCTCGCGCGCGGCGGTGAGTTCGTCCAGCGCGGCGAGGTTGACGGCACCCAGCGCCTGGATCTCGCGGTGCAGGCGGTCGATCTCGCCCTGCATGCCGCTCAGGCGCACATTGCCCTCGGTGATGCTTTGCGCCACGGCGACCAGATCGGCCTGGGCCTCTTCGAGCATCTGGCTGTACTGCTCCACGCCCAGGCGCGCGGCCTGTTCCTTGAGCTGGAAATCGGTGATGCGGTTGCGCAGCGGCTCCAGTTCACGCTCCAGTGAGAGGCGCCGCTCATCGCTGGCGCGCAGTTTGGCGGTGAGGTCGTCGTACTGGCTGCGCAAGGCGCCCAGCGCCTGCTCGCGCTCCAGCTTCATAGCCAGCGCGTTTTGCAGTCCGGCCTGCGCTGCTGCGTCGTTCAGGCGCGCGAGTTCGTCGGCCGCGCGCTGCTGTTCGTCTGCGAGCGACTTTTCCTGCGTGGCCGCCGTCTCCAGGGAGCGCTGCAGCTCGGCCTGTCGCGCCTGCAGGCTGCGCAGGGCGAACGTGGCTTCTTGTGCGGTGCGCTCCAGCGAGCGCTGCTGTTCGCGCGCCTGGTTCAGCGAGCGTTCGGCCGCGATCACCGTGTCGTCCAGCTGCGCGTGACGCTCCTGGCTGTCGGCCAGCTGCATGTCGAGTTCTTCAAACCGCGCCTCGGCGGTCACGCGGCGCTCCTGCAGTTCGTCGAGCTGCGCGTCCACCTCGGCCAGGTCGGAAGCGATCTGCTCGCTGCGAGCTCGGGTCTGTTCGGCCAGCTGCGTGAGGCGCAAGGCCTCCACCTGAAGCTCATGCGCGCGGCTGCGCGACTCGGCGGCATCGCGGCGTGCGCTCACCAGGCGCTGCGAGGCGTCGGTGTAAGCGGCTTCTGCGCGGATGAGGCTGGAACGCGCCTGTTCGTTGATCAACACCTGCGCCTTGAGCTGCTTGTCGATGTTCTCGATGTCTTGCGCGCGCGCCAGCAGGCCGGCCTGTTCGCTGTCGGGCGCATAGAAGCTCACGCTGTGCGCGGTGACCGCGTGGCCGCTGGCCACGAAGATCACCTCGCCGGGCTGCAGCTGCGCGCGCTGCGCCATCGCGTCTTCGAGGCTGGGCGCGGTCAGGCAGCCGTGCAGCCATTCGGCAAGCAAGGCCTGCTGGCCAGCGTCGTTCAGGCGCAGCCAGGCGGCCAGGGGTTTGAGACCGGTTGTGCTGACGGCAGCAGCGCCGCCCGCAGGCGGGTTGTAGAAGGCCAGCTTGGCCGGCGGCGCGTCGTTGCCGAAGGCGCGGACCATGTCCAGGCGCGAGACTTCGAGTGCACCGAGCCGCTCGCGCAGCGCGGCTTCCAGCGCGTTCTCCCAGCCGGTCTCGATGTGAATGCGGCTCCACAGGCCTTGCAGCCCGTCAAGCCCGTGTTTGGCCAGCCAGGGCTTCAGTTTGCCGTCGGTCTTGACCTTTTCCTGCAGCGCCTTCAACGCTTCCAGGCGGGCTGACAAATCGGCCTGTTTGGCGGATTCCTGGTTCACGGCCTGCTGCGCGGCGCGGCGTGCGTCGTCCAGCTGGGGCACGCTGTCCTGCAGTTCCTGCAGCACGGCGTCGTTCATTTCGGCCGCTTCCTGCGCACTCGCCAGCTGGGTCTGCGCATTCAGCAGGCGGGCTTCGTCGGGTGCGGCCAACGCGTTGCGGTCGGCGGTCAGGCGCTCGCGACGCTGGTTGAGCGTGCGGCTCTGTTCTTCGATGCTGCGCTGCTCGGCCGCCAGCACCTGGATCTGCTGCTGCACCTGCGTGACGCTGGCGCGCTGCTCATTGGCGCGGGCCTGGGCCTGACGCAAGCTGTCTTCGAGCGCGGGCAAGGCGCCCGACTGTTCTTCACCCTGCGCCGCCAGCACCACCGACTGGTCTTCGGCCTGCACCATGGATTCGGCCAGTTGCTCCAACTCCACAGCCGCGTCTTCGCTCCGCGTGGCCCACGAGGCGATCTGTTCCTTCAACTGCACCAGGCGCTGCTCCACGCGGGTGCGGCCTTCGACCACAAAGCGGATTTCGGCTTCGAGCTTGCCGACCTCGGCACTCGCTTCGTACAGCTTGCCCTGGGCCTGATTGACCTGGTCGCCTGCGGCGTAGTGCGCCTGGCGGATGGTTTCCAGCTCGCTCTCGATGCGGCGCAAATCGGCGGTGCGCGACTCCAGGTCGTTGATCGCCTGGGCAGCGTCGGTCTTGACCTTGACCTGGTCGGCTTCGGCCTCGCTGCGTTTCATGAACCAGAGCTGCTGCTGTTTGAGCGTGGCGCTGGCCTGCAGGTTGTTGTACTTCGCGGCCACCTCGGCCTGTTTCTCCAGCTTGTCGAGGTTGGCGTTGAGTTCGCGCAGGATGTCTTCGACCCGGGTGAGGTTCTCGCGCGTGTCGGCTAGGCGGTGCGCGGTCTCGCGGCGGCGCTCCTTGTATTTGGAAACGCCAGCGGCCTCTTCGAGGAAAAGGCGCAGCTCTTCGGGCTTGCTCTCGATGATGCGGCTGATGGTGCCCTGGCCGATGATGGCGTAGGCCCGCGGGCCCAGGCCGGTGCCCAGAAACACGTCCTGCACGTCGCGGCGGCGCACCGGCTGGTTGTTGATGTAGTAGCTGCTGGTGCCGTCGCGCGTGAGCACGCGCTTGACCGCGATTTCGCCGAACTGACCCCACTGGCCGCCCGCACGGTGGTCGCTGTTGTCAAACACCAGCTCCACGCTGGAGCGGCTGGCCGGCTTGCGGGTGTTGGTGCCGTTGAAGATCACGTCCTGCATGGACTCGCCGCGCAGCTCGGAAGCCTTGGACTCACCCAGCACCCAGCGAACCGCATCCATGATGTTGGACTTGCCGCAGCCGTTGGGTCCGACCACGCCCACCAACTGGCCCGGCAGCATGAAATTGGTGGGTTCGGCGAAGGACTTGAAGCCGGAGAGCTTGATGGAGTTGAGACGCACGGCGCTGCCCGATGACTGACGACAAAGAAACGCCCGCCCCTGGGCCGACGACGCGAGCGAAATGATACCCCGCAGCCTCGCGGGGCCGACAGATCGGCGCCTGTGACGCAGAGCCAGCGCAAAAGGCCCTGAATCGCGTCGTTTTTCACAGTCGGTCAAAGTTGGCATGCTTACTTTTGCGGCAAAAACCATATGCTCGCGCGTCTTGACCGGAACTCCGCCATCCTGCGGCTCTCTTCGCCTCACCATGAACCCCAACGTCACCACGGAATTCGACCCGCTGCTGGTCGCCCTGTCCTTTGCCTTTGCCGTCATCGGCTCCTTTGTGGCCCTCACCGCGGCCGGCCGCGTGAACCAGCGCGGTGGCCGCCAGAGCCTCTCCAACGTACTCACGGTGGGCGTTGCGCTGGGAGGCATCGGCGTGTGGTCCATGCACTTCATCGGCATGCTGGCCCTCGACATGGATGTGGGCAGCAGCTACTCCATGGTGGATACCTTCGTATCACTCCTGGTCGTGATCGTGGCCACCTCTTGGACGGTGAGCTTTGCCGCCAAATCGCCCGACAACCTGCCCCGCCTGGTCACGGCCGGCGTGCTGTTGGGCATGAGCGTGGTCGTCATGCACTACCTTGGCATGTTCGGCCTGAAGATCAACGGCTACATCCGCTGGGACTACGGCGTGGTGGTGCTCTCGATCGTGATTGCCATCGTGGCGGCCACGGCAGCGCTCTGGCTGGCCTTCAACAGCCCCACGCTCAACCGCCGCGTGGCCGCCGCCCTGGCCATGGGCGTGGCCGTCTGCGCGATGCACTACACGGGCATGTACGCAGCCGAGTTCGTGTGCACCACCGAGAGCCGCAACGCCATCCCGCAAGGTACTGGCTACATCAGTTCGTTCCGTTTGCCCGCACTGGTGATCGCCATCACCCTGATGATGACCGCCGTGCTGTCGGTGGACCAGTTGTTCCAGCACCTGCGCTCCAAACCTGCCAGGTCAGCTGCCCGCGCGCGCTGAAATGGCCTGCCGCGGGGGCGATGAACGCCCCCGCAGGCCCGAGGTGTCGCCGGGCACCGGGATAATCGCGGCATGAATCCGCTTTTGTCCCGCCTGCAGCCCTACCCCTTCGAACGTCTGCGCCGCCTCTTCGCCGACATCACCCCCAACCCAGATCTCCGCCCGATCAGCCTGGGCATCGGCGAGCCCAAACACGCGGCGCCCGAGTTTTTGAAGCGGACCTTGGCCGCCGCGCTGGACACCGGCCTGTCCAGCTACCCGGCCACCGCCGGTGAGCCAGCCCTGCGCGAAGCCTGTGCCGCTTGGGTGGAGCGACGCTACGGCGTGGCCGTGAACCCCGCCACGCAGGTTTTGCCGGTCAACGGTTCGCGCGAGGCGCTGTTCGCCTTCGCTCAGACCGTGATCGATCCCAACCGACCGGGCGCCACGGTGGTGTTTCCGAATCCGTTCTACCAAATCTACGAAGGCGCAGCCCTGCTGGGCGGCGCCGAGCCGTTTTACGTGGCCAGCGACCCGGCGCGCAACTTCGCGGCCGACTGGGACAGCGTGCCGGCCGACGTCTGGGCCCGCACGCAACTGCTGTTTGTGTGCTCGCCAGGCAATCCGGCCGGCGCGGTGATGCCGCTGGACGAGTGGCGCAAGCTGTTTGAACTGAGCGACCGCCACGGCTTCGTGATCGCATCCGATGAGTGCTACAGCGAGATCTATTTCCGCGACGAACCGCCACTGGGCGGGCTGGAAGCAGCACAGGCGCTGGGTCGAACCGATTTCCGCAAACTGGTGAGCTTCACCAGCCTGTCCAAACGCAGCAACGTGCCCGGCCTGCGCAGCGGCTTCGTGGCCGGCGACGCCGCGCTGATCAAGCCCTTCCTGCTCTACCGCACCTACCACGGTGGTGCCATGAGCCCGGTGGTCCAGGCCGCGAGCAAGGCCGCCTGGGACGACGAAGCGCACGTGGTGGACAACCGGCGCCAGTACCGCGAGAAGTTCGCCCAGGTCACGCCGCTGCTGGCCGAAGTGCTCGATGTGGCCCTGCCCGACGCTTCGTTTTACCTGTGGGCCGGCGTGCCGGCGTCGTTTGCAGACGTCGCCGCGGGCCTGAGTGCCGACGAAGCCTTCGCCCGCGCCCTGCTGGCTCAATACAATGTGACGGTTCTGCCTGGCAGCTACCTGGCGCGCGAATTCAACGGATCGAACCCCGGCACAGGCCGCGTGCGCATGGCCTTGGTGGCCGAGCCCGCCGAATGCCTGGAGGCGGCGCACCGCATCAGGGCCTTCATGGCCGGGCACGCCTGAACCACCCCTCTCTCACTTCCCTTCTCCGACCAGCCTCATGACACAACAACTGCAAACCCTGATCGACAACGCCTGGGACAACCGCGCCGACCTCTCCCCCGCCTCCGCGCCCAAGGAAGTGCTGGACGCTGTGGAGCACGTGATCGCCGAGCTCAACAAGGGCCGCCTGCGCGTGGCCACGCGCCAGGCTGTGGGCCAGTGGACGGTGCACCAGTGGATCAAGAAGGCCGTGCTGCTCTCCTTTCGTCTGAAGGACAACGAGATCATGCGCGCTGGCGATCTGGGTTTCTTCGACAAGGTCAAGACCAAGTTCTCCCACCTGAGCGAAGCCGAAATGAAAGCCACCGGCGTGCGTGTGGTACCGCCCGCCGTGGCGCGTCGTGGCAGCTTTGTGGCCAAGGGCGCGATCCTGATGCCCAGCTACGTGAACATCGGCGCTTACGTGGATGAAAACACCATGGTCGACACCTGGGCCACGGTGGGCTCGTGCGCGCAGATCGGCAAAAACGTGCACCTCTCAGGCGGCGTGGGCATCGGTGGTGTGCTGGAACCCCTGCAGGCCGGCCCGACCATCATCGAAGACAACTGCTTCATCGGCGCGCGCTCCGAAGTCGTTGAAGGGGTGGTCGTCGAAGAGAACTCCGTGCTGGGCATGGGCGTTTACCTCGGCCAGAGCACCCCCATCTTCAACCGCGAGACCGGCGAAGTGGTGTTTGGCCGCGTGCCGAGCGGCAGCGTGCTGATCAGCGGCAGCCTGCCCAAGAAAACGGCTTCGGGCAAGGACTACAGCACCTACGCAGCCATCATCGTCAAGACGGTGGATGCGCAGACGCGTTCCAAGACCAGCTTGAACGACCTCCTCAGAGACTGAACATGGTGCCCCCACGCTCCACCGCTTCGCGGGTCGCTGCCCCCCAAGGGGGCTGGCCTTGCTTGGGGGGCCCGGCGCGGCGGCCTGCCTCACTGTACGTATTCACTTGAAGGGATCAGCATGAGCAGCGGAACAATGGAGCGCATCCTGCGCCTGATGGCCGACAAGAAGGCCTCGGACGTGTACCTGACGGCGCATGCGCCGGCCATGATCAAGATCAATGGCCAGACCATCCCGATCAACAGCCAGGTGCTGCCGCCCGAGGCCCCGCGCAACCTCCTCTCGGAGATCATTCCCTCCACCCGCATGGAGGAGCTCCAGGAAACCGGCGAGCTCAACATGGCCGTGCCGTTGGAAACCCTGGGCAATTTCCGTGTCAGCGCCTTCCGCCAGCGCGGCAATATTGCGGTGGTGATCCGGTTCATCCCGGGCGACATCCCGCCCCTGGACTCGCTCAACGTGGCGCCCGTGCTCGCCGATCTGGTGATGGAAAAACGCGGTCTGGTGCTCATGGTGGGCGCCACTGGCGCCGGCAAGAGCACCACGCTGGCGGCCATGATCGACCACCGCAACGAGTCCGCCAGCGGCCACGTGCTCACCATCGAAGACCCTATCGAATACGTCTACAAAAACAAGAAGTCGGTGGTGAACCAGCGCGAGATCGGGCCCGACACTGCGTCGCTGCAGATCGCGCTGAAGAATGCGCTGCGCCAGGCGCCCGACGTGATCCTGATCGGCGAGATCCGAGACCGCGAGACCATGTCGGCCGCCATCGCTTACGCGCAGTCCGGTCACCTGTGTCTGGCCACACTGCACGCCAACAACAGCTACCAGGCGCTCAACCGTATCCTGAGCTTCTACCCCGTCGAAGTGCGCCCGACCATGCTGGGCGACCTGGCCGCCGCGCTGCGCGCCATCGTTTCGCAGCGCCTGCTGCGCACGCACACCGGCAGCCGAGTGCCCGCCATGGAAGTGCTGCTCAACACCTCGCTGATTGCCGACCTGATTCAGAAGGCCGACTTCTCCGGCGTGCGCGAGGCCATGGAAAAGTCGCTGGCCGATGGTTCGCAGAGCTTCGAGCAGGACCTGGCCCGCCTCATCAACGACGGCTTGGTCACTCGAAACGAAGGTCTGTCCCAGGCCGATTCGCCCAACAACCTGCTGTGGCGCCTGCAGAACGACTTCAACGCCAACAAGGCGAACGACGCCGCCAACTCCACCGACGAAGACGCGGCCGAGAACGCCACCTTCACCGAGTTCACGCTCGACGTGAAGCATTGATCCCATGACAGACACCCTGCGCCTGACCGAACAGCTCATCGCCCGTGCCTCCGTCACGCCGCGGGATGAAGGCTGCCAGTCGGTCATTGCGCAGCGTCTGCAAGCGCTGGGTTTCCGCTGCGAAACCATCGAGAGCGGGCCCGACGATTTTCGAGTGACCAACCTCTGGGCACGCCTGGGCACGGGCCAGCAGCCCACGCTGATCTTTGCTGGCCACACGGACGTGGTGCCCACGGGTCCGACCAGTGCCTGGGGCAGCGACCCTTTCGCCCCCACGCACCGCGACGGCAAGCTCTATGGCCGCGGCGCCAGCGACATGAAAACGTCGCTGGCCGCCATGGTGGTGGCATGCGAAGAGTTCGTGGCCGGACACCCCAGTCCGTCGATTGATATTGCCTTCTTGCTCACCAGCGATGAGGAAGGCCCGGCGCTGGACGGCACGGTGGTGGTCTGCGAACGTCTCAAGCAACGCGGTGAGCGCCTCGACTGGTGCATCGTGGGCGAGCCCACCTCGGTCGAGCGCACCGGTGACATGATCAAGAACGGCCGGCGCGGCACCTTGAGCGGCAAGCTCACGGTCAAGGGCATCCAGGGCCACATTGCTTACCCGCACCTGGCCAAAAACCCGATCCATCTGGCCGCGCCCGCGCTGGCCGAGCTGGCGGCCACCAACTGGGACGCCGGCAACGCGTTTTTCCCGCCCACGAGCTGGCAGATCAGCAACATCCACGGCGGCACGGGTGCGAGCAACGTGATCCCCGGCACCGTGGTGATCGACTTCAACTTCCGCTTTTCCACCGAATCCACGCCCGAGGGTTTGCAGCAGCGTGTGGCCGAGATCCTCGCGCGCCACAGCCTTCAGCCTGGCAGCGGCTACGACCTCGCCTGGACGCTCGGCGGACGCCCCTTCCTCACACCTCCCGGCACCCTGGTGGAGGCCGTGCGTGCGGCGATCCTCCAAGAGACCGGCATCACGACCGAACTCTCCACCACCGGCGGCACCAGCGACGGGCGCTTCATCGCCCAGGTCTGCCCGCAGGTGATCGAACTCGGTCCGCCCAACGCCACCATCCACAAGATCGACGAGCATGTGGCCGTGGCCGACATCGAACCGCTCAAGAACATTTACCGCCGCACGCTGGACAACCTGTCCCGCCTTGCCGGCTCTCCCGACTGAGCACCCCGTGAAACTGAAAGAATTGCTGGCTGCGGCCACCCGCCGCCTGGACTCGGCCCGACTGGCCTATGGCCACGGCACCACCAACGCGCGAGACGAAGCCATCTGGCTCGTGCTGTGGCAGCTCGGCCTGCCGCTGGACAGCGACCTCGACGCCCTCGCCCGCCATCCCGTGTCGACCGAACAGCAGGCCGAGGTGGACGCCTTGATCCAGCGGCGCATCGACACCCGCGAACCTGCGGCCTACCTCACCGGCGAAGCCTGGTTGCAAGGGGTGTCTTTCCACGTGGACCGCCGCGCCATCGTGCCACGCAGCTTCATTGCCGAGCTGCTGGCCGAAGGCTCCATCGACCCCTGGCTCGACGAACGCAGCCGCGATGTGCTGGACCTGTGCACCGGCAACGGCAGCCTGGCCGTCCTCGCGGCCATGGCCTACCCCGATGTGCGCGTGACCGGGGCCGACATTTCCGCCGATGCCCTGGAAGTCGCGCGCATCAACGTGGCGCGCCACGAGCTGCAGCAACGCATCCGGCTGGTGGAATCCGACGGGCTGCAGAACTGTCCCGGTCCCTGGGATCTCGTGCTGTGCAACCCGCCTTACGTGAACGCACGCAGCATGGCTGCGCTGCCGCCCGAGTACCGCGCCGAACCGGCCCTGGCGCTGGACGGCAACACGGCCGGCAACGTCGACGGCATGGACTTCGTGCGCGCCCTGATCCGCGACCTCCCCCGCCGCCTGAAACCCCAGGGCGTGCTGGTGCTGGAAATCGGCAACGAACGCGAACATTTTGAAGCTGCGTTTCCCCACCTCGAAGTCGTTTGGCTGGCCACCAGCGCCGGCGATGACCAAGTCCTTCTGCTCACCCTTGAATCCCTCACGGCGCTGCCCACTTCGCAGATGCCCGCTCCATGATCACCTTGAAAAACCTTGTCCTTCGCCGCGGCGTGAAGGTCCTGCTCGACAACGCGTCGTGCACCATCAACCCGGGTGAAAAAGTCGGTCTCGTGGGGCGCAACGGTGCGGGCAAATCCAGCCTGTTCGGTCTGCTCAACCACACGCTGCACGAAGACAAAGGCGACTTCTACGTGCCACCGCAGTGGCGCATGGCGCAGGTGGCGCAGGACATGCCCGAGACCGACCAAACGGCCACACAGTTCGTGATCGAGGGCGACGTGACCCTGCTCGCCGCGCAACAGGAAGTGACGGCCTCGGAAAACAGCGGCGACGGCGAGCGCATGGCCCACGCCTACATGGCGCTGCACGACGCCGGCGCGCACGACGCGCCGGCCCGCGCGCAGGCCCTCATCCTGGGTCTGGGTTTTCGCACCGATGAACTCGAGCGCCCGGTCAACAGCTTCTCGGGCGGCTGGCGCATGCGCCTGCAGCTGGCCCGCGCGCTGATGTGCCCGAGCGAGCTGCTGCTACTGGACGAACCCACCAACCACCTGGACCTGGACGCGCTCGTGTGGCTGGAAGCCTGGCTCAAACGCTACGAAGGCACGATGCTCGTCATCAGCCACGACCGCGAGTTTCTGGACGCGGTGACCAACGTCACCATCCACATCCACACCGCGCAGCTTACCCGCTACGGCGGCAACTACAGCCGATTCGAAGACATGCGCGCCGAGCAGATGGCACTGCAGCAGTCGGCCTACTCGCGCCAGCAGGACAAGATGGCGCACCTGCAAAAGTTCATTGACCGATTCAAGGCCAAGGCCAGCAAGGCCAAACAGGCGCAGAGCCGCGTGAAGGCGCTGGAGCGCATGGAGAAGATCGGCCCGGTGCTCGCCGACGCCGATTTCACCTTCGAATTCACCGAGCCACAGAACCTGCCCAACCCGATGCTGGCCATGAGCGACGCCAGCTTTGGTTACCCACCGCCCGACGAAGGCAGCGAGCCCACCATCATCGTGCGCAACATCAGCCGCTCGGTGCTCGCAGGCCAACGCATCGGCATCCTGGGTGCCAACGGCCAAGGCAAGTCCACTGTGGTCAAAACCATCGCACGTGACCTGCAGCCGATCGCCGGCGAGATCACCGAAGGCAAGGGTCTGAACATCGGTTACTTCGCACAGCAAGAACTGGACGTGCTGCGCCCGGCCGACACGCCGCTTGAGCACATGATCCGCCTCGTGCGCGAGTGCACGGCCGAAGGTCGATTGAGCGGCCAACCCACGCGAGAGCAAGACTTGCGAAGTTTCCTGGGCAACTTCAACTTCACCGGCGACCAGGTCAAGCAAAGCGTGGGCAGCATGAGCGGCGGCGAAAAAGCCCGTCTGGTGCTGTGCATGATCGTCTGGCAGCGCCCCAACCTGCTGCTGCTGGACGAGCCCACCAACCACCTGGATCTCGCCACGCGCGAGGCTTTGTCGGTGGCGCTCAACGAGTTCGAGGGCACAGTCATGTTGGTCAGCCACGACCGGGCTCTGCTGCGCGCCGTGTGCGACGAGTTCTGGCTGGTCTCGCGCGGCGGCATCGAGCCCTTCGACGGCGATCTCGACGACTACCAGCGCTACCTGCTCGA
The DNA here is from genome assembly GCA_013823505.1 of Polaromonas sp. Next base: position 12,253 of record PNMH01000013.1, read on the forward strand.
CATGGCCAAACAGTCACGCGAGGCCCAGCGCCAGGAACAGCGCGACGCGCAGCGCGCCCCAGCTGCGGCCGCCGTGGCAGCTCCCGAACAAAAGCGCAACGACGCCCAGCGCCGCCAGCAACTGGCCGAGAAGGCCAAGCCGCTGAAAAAAGAGCTCGAGCAGACCGAGAAGCGCATGGCGCAACTCGCCCAGGAAAAGGCTCGACTGGAAGCCAGCATGGGTCAATCCCTCAGCCCTGCGGACCTCGCCAAGAACGGCAAGCAGCTCAAGACCGTGAACGATGAGAACGAAGCCCTTGAAGCGCGTTGGCTGGAACTCACCGAAGCCATTGAAGCCGTGAACGCCTGAGCTTTTGCTGAACGGCCGAGGGCACGGCCCGAGAGCGGGATGAAAAGCAGCTAGAGTGCAGGCTCTACTGCTTTTGTATCAACCTCAACGCTCAGGAGTTTTTCGAATGATGTCCATTCTCGGCACCCTTTTCATCGGCCTCATCGCAGGTTTCATTGCGCGCGCCATCAAGCCTGGCAACGACAGCATGGGCTGGATCATGACGGCCCTGCTCGGTGTTGCCGGTGCGTTCCTCGCCGGATACCTGGGCGCAGCACTGGGCTTCTACACCCAGGGCGATCCCGTGGGATTCATCGCATCGGTGATCGGCGCAATCATCCTGCTGGTGATCTACGGCTTCTTCAAGAAGCGCTGAGCTTTCGCGAACCGCCTTGCCTGCTGCAGCGAAGGCAGCGGGCAACAAAAAAGCCCTGATCTTTCGATCAGGGCTTCACATGTTTTGGTGGGACGTGCGGGGGTCGAACCCACGACAAACGGATTAAAAGTCCGCTGCTCTACCAACTGAGCTAACGTCCCATCAGGGTTTCACGGTTTGCACACTGTTGACACATTGTGTATCCCGCGAAGCCTCAAATTATAGCTTCTTTTTCGGGGCCTTTTGAAGACCCCTTCAAGAATGCTTGTGCATCTTTCGCCAAGTTGTTCATCACCCATCCTGCGGCGCAGAAACCAAACGCCGCCGTGACGCTCACCACCGAGCCATACCCATGGCAGTTGAGTGAGCCGTCAACGTCCTCGGTGTTGCAGGACGCATCGGGCGGCGCCACGGTTTCGCGGCTGAACACGCAGCCTACGCCCATGCGGCCCGTGCGCGCGCCGCCGTGGTGTTTCCGCAATCGATAGCGCAACTGCGCGAGCAAAGGGTCGTGTGTCACCTCGCTCAGGTCAGCGACGTCAACCGCGTGAGCGAGTTGCTTGCCGCCCGCCGCACCAACCGTGATGAAAGGCACCGAGTGGGCGATGGCCCAGCTGGCCAGGGTGGTCTTGGCACGCACCTGATCACAGGCATCGATCACCGCCGAGGGCAAGCCATCAAGACCCGGCGCACCTAGCAGCAAGGCGGGCCAGTTGTCGGGCGTCACAAAATCATCGATCACATCCACCACGCAATCGGGATGAAAGAGTGCGATGCGATCGCGCATGGCCTCGGCCTTGGCTTGGCCAAGCGTCGGCTCCAACGCATGGATCTGCCGGTTGATGTTCGATTCAGACACGTGATCGAGATCGATCAAGGTGAGGCGCCGCACGCCACTGCGCGCCAAAGCCTCCACCGCCCAGGATCCCACACCACCAATGCCCACAACGACCACATGCGCGTTGAAGATGCGCTGCGCCCCATTCACACCGTAGAGTCGGCGCAGCCCGCCGAAGCGGCGCTCGAAGCGTTCGTTTTTTGCCTGCGTCACTCGCGGTCCAGCAACCAGATCTGGAATCGGAAACCACCCATGGCACCGAGCACGATGCCAGTGACCGCGATGATGCTGGTGAGGCTCAAGGTGGACAGGCCCGACATACCCTGGCCCACCGTGCAGCCCAGCGCTGTGACGCCGCCCACCCCCATGCAGGCGGCGCCAGCCATGTGCAGGGCCGTGTCTTGCGTGCTGCGGAAACCCTCCCAGCGGAAGCTGCCTTCCAGCACGGCGCACGCAAAAGCGCCGACCACCATGCCCACGACCGTGACGGTGCCAAACGTGAGCACCTTGGAGGTGTCGCTGAAGAAAATGAGCCAGTCCAGGGTGTAGGCCATGGGAGCCGTGAAGGTCAGCGCGTCCATGCGGCCAGTGTTGCTGCCCAGAAAAACCGCCTCCAGCGTTTCGGGGTGCTCGGCCACAAAGCCCAGTCGGCCACTGACCCACCACATGGCGGTCACCACCAGCCCAAGGCCGATACCGGCGAGCAGGTTGTTACCGGTGCGGAAATCCCGCCCCACCAGCGCCCAGACCACCAACGCGCCACCCACCACCAGCGCAAACAGCAGGCCGGTGAACGCGGGCGCAGAGCCGATGACGGTGGCCAGCCAGGCTGGCAACGCCGAGCCCGATGCCATGCTGAACGAGACGGTATCCACCGTGTTCACACGCAGCACGGCAGTCACCCCGCGCAGGGTCGCAAAAGCAGCGATGCCCATGACGAAGAAAACCACCAGCGACTTCAGGCTGCCCGCTCCAATGCGCACGAGCGTTTTGCTGCCGCAGCCGGAGGCCAGCACCATGCCGAAGCCAAACAAGGCGCCACCCAGCACCGCAGAGAGCCAGATCACGCGAGTACCGGTGTAAATGCTTTGGGCGGGATCGATCCAGCCGAGCCACGCCATGCTGTAGAAGCCGATCATCGCGATGCCCACCGCCATGCCCCACATGCGCATGCGGGTCCAGTCCCCCATGTTCACGATGTCGCTGATCGCGCCCATGGTGCAGAAGTGCGTGCGTTGCGCGATGAACCCGAAAACAAGGGCCACAGCGAAGGCAGCCCATAGGACGAGGGTATTGAGTTTGGCGAGGTCGGCGATTTCCATGGCCGCCATTGTAGGAGGCGGGCCTTGTCCCTCCTGGGCCGACAGCCACGTGCCGAAGCACGTGGCTCACGTCAACGAAGGCGGGCCAGCCGTTCGCGGGCCGCGGCGGCGGCTTCGGAGTTGGGGTGCGCCTTCACCAGACTCTCCAGCGTGCTCTTGGCGGTGCGCGCGTCTTTCAATTCGACATGGCTGTTGGCCATGGCGAGCATGGCCTCGGGCGTGCGCATGTGTCCAGGGAACTCACGCACCAGGCGGCCGTGGGTGACCACCGCTTCCTTGTAGGCGCGGTTGGCGTATTGCGCGTTGCCCAGCCAATACAGCACCGAAGGCGTGTAGCCGCTGGCGGGATAACGCTGCAGGAACGACGCGTAGGCTGCCGCTGCGGGCTGGAACTCCGATTTGCGCAGCTGCGCCATCGCAGCTTCGAAGTCGTTCTTCTCGGCTGGAGCAGCGGTGAAGGTCTGGCCGTCAAACTCGATGCGCAGCGGTTCCACTTGGCGCAAGCGCTCGTCGATGCCGACCTGCACGTCCTTCTGTTGGCGCTGCAGCTCGGACACTTCACGCGCCAGCTGCTCGTTCTGACCCCTCAAACGCGCAAGCTCGGCCCGCAGCTGCTCGATCTGGTTGGACAGTTCCAGCAGGCTGCGGCGCGTGCCCGCATCGCCTTCTCGGGCTTCGGCCGCAGCGCTGTCAGCCGCTTGTTTGTTGGCGTCGACCTTTTGCCGCAGCTCGATGATGGCTTTGCGTGCCTCATCGTCGCCAAACAAGGCGTGGGCCTGCAGGGGCCACAGCGTGGCCAGACAAAGCGCCCAAGGCGCAGCGGCGGTGAGCTTCATGTTCAACGGTAGGTCAGTTCAACGCGGCGGTTCTTGGCGAACGAGGTTTCGTCCAGACCAACCTGTGCCGGCTTTTCTTCGCCAAAACTCACGGCTTCCATTTGCGCTTCGGTCACGCCCAGCAGACCCAGCGCGCGGCGCACAGCTTCGGCGCGCTTCTGGCCCAGCGCCAGGTTGTATTCGCGGCCACCGCGCTCGTCGGTGTGACCTTCGAGGTTCACGCGGCGAGTGCGGTTCGCGTTGAGGTAACGCGCGTTGGCTTCCAGCGTGGCCGCCGATTCAGCCTTGACCTCGAAACTGTCGTAGTCGAAATAGATGAGGCGGGCCACGGCGGCGGGCTGGGCCGAATCGGCGCCGCCCACGGACACGCCGGAGACGCCGCGCGGATCCACCGCGCCGCCCTGGCCACCCGCTGCGCCGCCGGAGTTGAGTGCCGAGCCCGCGCGGTCTTCCACCGGCACATCGTCAAGCTTCACGCCGGAACTGCAAGCGGCCAGCACCGCTGCGAGTCCCAGCCCGGCCACCAGGCGCAGGCCGCGTTGGAAGCGCGTGTTTCGAATAACGGGGGAGTTCTGGGTCGTGTTCATCGGGAGGTTCCTTGAAATTGAAGAAAGAATGTGGGAAGGAGCCCGTGGGCTCCTGATGGGGTTCAGCGCAGGAACGGGCCCCACTCGGGCTCACGGATGTCGCCTTGTGCACCGGCCAGACGGGTCTTGATGCGCCCGTCCACCGTGGTGGTCATCAGCGCTTCCTGACCTTTTTCACGGGTGGCGTAAATGATCATGCGGCTGTTGGGCGCGAAGCTGGGACTTTCGTCGGCGCTCGACTCGGTGAGTGCCGTCACGGTACCACTGGCCAACTCCATCACGTGCAGGCGGAACGCCCCATTGACGCGGGAGATGAAGGCGAGCCAGCGCCCGTCGGGGCTGGGCGCCGGCGAGATGTTGTAGTTGCCGGTGAAGGTGAGGCGCTGCGCGTTGCCGCCTTGCGCACCCATGCGGTAGACCTGCGGTGAACCGCCACGGTCGCTCACGAAGTAGATGGATTTGCCGTCCGGGCTGAACACGGGCTCAGTGTCGATGCTGGCCGACTGGCTCAAACGGCGCGGCTCGCCGCCGTTGGCGTCCATGGCGTACACCTGTGCGTTGCCGGAGAGCGAGAGCGTGGCCACCACCGAACGGCCATCGGGCGACCAGGACGGCGCGCTGTTGGAGCCCTTGAAGTTGGCCAGCAGGCGCCTCTTGCCCGAGGCCACGTCGTGCGCGTAGATCACGGGCTTGCGCGCTTCAAACGACACGTAAGCCAGCTGAGCGCCGCCCGGTGCCCAGCTCGGCGAGATGATGGGTTCGGGGCTGGTGAGGGCCGCACGAGCGTTCTCACCATCGGCATCGGCCACCCAGAGGTTGTGGCGTTGCGCGGTCTTGGTCACATAGGCGATGCGGGTGGAAAACACGCCCTTCTCGCCGGTGATCTTTTCGTAGATGAAATCGGCCACACGGTGAGCTGCCAGGCGCAGGTCCTGTGCGCCCACGGGATAGCTCAGGCCGCCGAGGTCTTGCCCGCGCACCACGTCCCACAGACGAAAACGCACGTCAAAACGGCCGTCAGCCAGTTTGGTGACGCTGCCGGTGAGCAAGGAGTCGGTCTTGCGTTCGCGCCAGGGGCCAAGGTCGGGGCGGGAGGTTTCGTCCAGCCCGCCTGCGATGGGGTCGACAAAGCGGAACTGGCCGCTGCGTTCCAGGTCGGCCCGAACGATCGCGGCGATGTTCTCACTGGCAACGTCGTTGCCGCGGAATCCCACGGCAGAGAACGGGAACTGGGTCAGGCCGACGCCGGCGACTTCAACCCGGAACTGGGCTTTCGAGGCCAGGGGCCAACCGAGCAAAGGAAGGGTGGAAACCAGGCCGAGCGCGCGGCGTCTCGGGATCAGGGGCAGCGCGTTGTGTCGGTTCAAATCCAGCATGCTTTGTGTGTCGCTTGTCCTGAGGTGGCAGCAGGGGCGAAGCGCCCTGCACAGCCAGCCGATAATAACGGAGGCATACGGCCTACCCGTGACAAGATGTGTGCACGCAGGGCCGTCGCTCGTGGAGCAAGGCTGACTCGCCACAGCGCGGAATGTTCCGCAAGCCGGCACACTTTGGGACCGATCCGCTTTTGACCACATCCACCAACTCCAGCCCGCCCCTGGCCGGCACACTGACCCAGCGCCTGCTGCGCCTGTGGCCCTACTTCCGCTCGGCCAAGACCGGCATCGCCCTGGCGGCCATCAGCACGCTGATTGGCGCGCTGACCGAGCCGCTCATCCCCGCCCTGCTCAAGACGCTGCTGGACCGCGGTTTTGCCGAAGGCAACATCGACCTGTGGATGGTGCCGGTGGCGTTGATGGGTTTGTTCGGCATCCGCGGCCTGGCGGGTTTCGTCGCGCAGTACACGCTCTCCTACACCGCCAGCCTGGGCCTGCTCAACCTGCGCCGGGCCATGTTCGTGAAACTCAACGACGCGCAGATGACACTGTTCGCCCGCCAGAGCGCGAGCAAGCTGTCGAACACGCTGGTGTACGAGGTGCAGACCGGCTCGCAAATGCTGGTGTCTGCATTCCTCACGCTCACCAAGGACAGCCTCACGGTGATCGCGCTCATGGGCTACTTGTTCTACCTGAACTGGAAGCTAACGCTGATCGTGCTCACCGTGTTCCCGGGCCTGATCCTGATCATGCGGGTGCTCTCCCGCCGCCTTTACAAGCTGACCCGCGACAGCCAGACCGCCACCGACGAGCTGGCTTACGTGGTGGAAGAGAACGCCCTCGCTCACCGCATGGTGCGGCTGCACGGTGCACAGGCGCGCCAGACCCAGCGCTTCGACGTGCTGAGCGTGGCGCTGCGCCGGCTGGCGCTCAAGTCCACCATCGCCATGGCGGCCATGACGCCGCTGACGCAGCTGCTGGCCTCAGCCGCCCTCTCGGCAGTGATCGCCGTGGCCTTGTGGCAAAGCAGCAGCAGCGGTGTGACGGTGGGCAACTTCGTGGCGTTCGTCACCGCCATGCTGATGCTGATCACGCCGATCCGGCACCTGGCCGAGATCAGCGCACCCATCACGCGCGGTCTGGCAGCGCTGGAGCGGGGGCTGGAACTCATTGAAAACACGCCGGAGCAGCCTGGTGGCACACACACGGCCGATCGGGTGAACGGCTCGATCACGTTGAGCGGCGTGTGGGTGCGTTACCCGGCCAAGGACGACCAGATCGTGCAAAGCGACGACGACAGCCTGGTGGCGCTGCGTGGCATCACCCTCGACATCCGCCCGGGTGAGGTCGTGGCCTTTGTCGGGCCTTCCGGCTCGGGCAAGACCACGCTGGTCAACCTGCTGCCGCGCTTTGTAGAAATCGAGCGCGGCGAGATCCGGCTAGACGGCGTGCCGCTGGCCGACTGGAACCTCACCAGCCTGCGCCGCCAGTACGCCATGGTGAGTCAGGACGTGGTGATGCTCAACGACACACTGGCCGCCAACGTGGCGCTGGGTGCGCTGGGCAACGAGGTCGATGAAGACCGGGTGCGCGCCGCGCTGGTGTCGGCCAACCTGGGAGAGCTGATCGAGCGACTGCCCCAGGGCATCCACAGCACGGTGGGCCACAACGCGGCCGAACTCTCGGGCGGCCAGCGTCAGCGGCTGGCCATCGCGCGCGCGATCTACAAGGACGCACCCATCCTGATCCTGGACGAAGCCACCTCAGCGCTGGACAACGAGTCGGAACGGTTGGTTCAAGACGCACTGGCCCGGTTGATGAAGGGCCGAACCACACTGGTGATCGCCCACCGCCTGTCCACCATCGAACACGCCGACCGGGTGGTGGTGCTGGCCGACGGCCGCATCAGCGAACAGGGCACACACCGGGAACTGTTGCAAGCCGACGGGCTGTACGCCCGGCTGCACGCCCAGAGCTTCAGGCCCGAAGCAAGCACCTGAGTGGACCGTTCATAGAAGGACGATGTCGTACTGCTCTTGCGTCATCGAACCTTCGCTCTGCAGGGAAATCGGCTTGCCAATGAAGTCCGACAGGCCTGCCAGATGCGCCCGCTCTTCGTCCAGAAACAGCTCCACCACCTTGGCGGATGCCACCACGCGGAACTCGCGCGGATTGAAGGCCCGGGCCTCGCGCAAGATCTCGCGCAGGATGTCGTAGCACACGCTGCGCGCGGTTTTCACCACACCCTTGCCGCTGCAAGCCTCGCAAGGCTCGCTGAGCATGTGGGCGAGCGACTCGCGTGTTCGCTTGCGCGTCATTTCCACCAGGCCAAGCTGTGAAAAGCCACCGGTCATGGTTTTCACGCGGTCGCGCGCGAGTTGTTTGCGGAACTCGCTGAGCACCGAGTCGCGGTGGTCTTCGCGCACCATGTCGATGAAATCCACGATCACGATGCCGCCCAGGTTGCGCAGGCGCAATTGCCGCGCAATGGCTTGCGCGGCTTCCAGGTTGGTGCGGAACACGGTGTCGTCGAAGTTGCGTGCACCCACAAAACCGCCGGTGTTCACATCCACTGTGGTCAGGGCCTCGGTCTGGTCGATCACCAGGTAGCCGCCCGATTTCAAGTCAACCCGCCGGCTGAGCGCGCGCACGATGTCTTCGTCCACATTGAAGAGGTCGAAGATCGGGCGCTCGCCGCTGTAGTGCTGCAGCTTGGCCACCGTGTCGGGCATGAACTCGGCGGCAAACGCGCTGAGCAGGCCGTGCTGTTCGCGCGAATCGATCCGGATGGAGTGCGTGTCGGCGCCCACCAGGTCGCGCAACACGCGCTGCATCAGGTTCAGGTCTTCGTGCAGAAGCGTGGCCGAAGGCTGGCGGGTGGACGCCTCCTTGATGCGCAGCCAGGTCTTGCGCAGGTAGGCTGTGTCTTCCTTCAGCTCCTCGTCGGTGGCGTCTTCGGCGTTGGTGCGCAGGATGAAGCCCCCCGCCGAACTGCCGTCGGTGGTGGCCGTCAACTGCAGCAAGCGCTGGCGCAGCGCTTCGCGTTGTGCCGGGGGAATTTTCTGCGACACACCGATGTGGTTGTCCTGCGGCAGGAACACGAGCAATCGACCGGCGATGCTGATCTGCGCAGTGAGGCGCGCACCTTTGGTGCCGATGGGGTCCTTGAGCACTTGCACCATCAAGGCCTGGCCCTCGAAGATCTGGCGCTCGATCGGCAGCACTGGGTTGGGTGTGAGCAGCTTGCCGTTGCCAGCCCCGGGCGCCGATTCGGCCTCCCCCGCTGCCGGCGCGCTGGCGCGCGGGGCAGCGTGTTTGGCGGCGATGTTGGGCATGAGGTCGGCCACGTGCAGAAAGGCCGCGCGGTCCAGGCCGATGTCGATGAACGCCGATTGCATGCCGGGCAGCACGCGCGACACCTTGCCCAGGTAAATGTTGCCGACCAGACCCCGCTCCAGCGTGCGCTCCAGGTGCACCTCCTGCACCGCGCCCTGCTCCACCACCGCCACCCGCGTTTCCTGCGGCGACCAATTGATCAGAATGTCCTGGCTCATGGGGCCCTTCTCCGAGGCGTGATGCGGTTCAAATCAGCCGCAAGCCGGCGGCATGCAGCACCTGCGCTGTCTCGTGCGCGGGCAATCCCATGATGCCCGAATAGCTGCCGCTGATGTGGCTCACCCACAGGCTGGCGCGCCCCTGGATGGCATAGGCCCCAGCCTTGCCCATCGGCTCACCGGTGGCCACGTAGCGCGCAATCTGCTGTTCCGTCAACGGTTCGAAAGTGACCCAAGACGTCGACAAGCCTGCGTGGACGCGCTGGCTGCGTTGGGCAGCCACACCCACCGCCACGGCGGTCAGCACGCGGTGGCGGGTGCCTGCCAGGCTGGCGAGCATGCGTCGGGCCTCGGCGGCATCAGCGGGCTTGCCCAGGATGCGCCGGCCCAGCGCCACGGTGGTGTCGGCGCACAGCACGGGCGCGGGCGGCAGGCCACGGCGCTTCAAGCGATCCAGCGAGGCTTGCAGTTTCAGTCCGGTCACGCGTTGCACGTAAGCGGCTGGTGCCTCGCCCTTCAATACCGCTTCGAGCGACTCGGCATCTTCATCTCCATCGGGGAGCAGAAGCTCACAGCGAACGCCCCATTGTTCAAGGAGCTGTTTGCGACGGGGGCTCTGGGAGGCCAGATAGATGAATTCGCTCATTCTCTGTGGTACGGGTGGTTGGCGTTGACCGACCAGGCGCGGTAGAGCTGCTCGATCAGCAGCACACGCACCATGGCGTGCGGCAAGGTGAGGTCGGACAAGCGGATGCGTTGGTGCGCTGCGGCGCGAAACGCCGGGTCCAGGCCGTCGGGGCCACCGATCACCAGGGCCACGTCATCGCTCTCCAGCTGCCACTCATTGAGTTGTTGCGCCAGCGCCTTGGTGGTCAGGTTGGTGCCGCGTTCGTCCAGCGCCACGATGCGCGAGCCGCGCGGGATCGCCGCCTCGATGCGCTCTCGCTCGGCCGAGAGCAAGGTCTCCAGGGTCTTGGAGCCGCGCGGCTCGGTCTTGACGGCTTTGAGTTCGACCCGCAGTTCGGGCGGGAAGCGCTTGGCGTAATCGTCGTAGGCGGTCTGGGCCCAGTCAGGCACCCGCTGCCCGACCGCGACGATCAGCAGCTTCATGCCTTGCGGGGGGCTGCGGCCTTGGTGGTTTTGCGCGCGGGCGTCTTGGCAGCAGGTTTCGCCGCTGCCTTCGGTGCTGCTTTGGCGGCCACTTTGGGCGCTGTCTTGGCAGCGGGCTTCGCGCTCGGCGCCACGCGTGGCTTGACCACCAGTTTCTGCAGCGCGGTCTTCGGCGCGGCTGCGGGTTTGCGGGCGGTTTTGGTGGCAGCGGTTTTGGCAGCGGTGGTTTTGGCCGGAGCCGACTTCAGCGCGGGCTTCTTGCTCGCGGTTTTGGCCACCGGCTTGGCTGGTGCTGCAGCGGCCGTGCGGGCCGCCGACTGCGCGGCCTTGCGCGCCGTGCTCTTCGCAGGTTGGGCGGCGGCGGTGGCCACCGGCTTCTTGCGGCTGGTCTTCTTGGCAGCGGGCTTGGCCTCGGGTACCACAGGCTTCTCGGCGCCGTGCTTCAGGCGAATCGGCTTGGCACCCCAGATCTCTTCGAGCCGGTAGTACTGGCGGATCACGGGTTGCATCACATGGGCCACAGCCGCGCCGCAATCCACGATGATCCATTCGCCGTTGTCTTCACCCTCGATGCGGGGTTTGTCGAAGCCGGCTTCGCGCACGGCGTCGCGCACGCTGGCGGCCAGGGCCTTGGTTTGGCGGTTCGAGGTGCCGCTGGCAACGATCACGCGCTCGAAGAGCGGTGAGAGGTGTTCGGTGTTGAAAACCACGATGTCCTGACCCTTGACGTCCTCCAGCCCGTCGACGATGGCGCGCTGGAGTCTCTGGATGTCTTTTTTGGCAATGGTTTCGCTGGTCATGTAGGAATCTGATAAAGGTGATGGGTTGAAATGTAGCCTGCGACGGCCTCGGGCACCAGAACCTCCAGGGCGCGAGCACTTTGCGCCGCCTGCCCCAGTCGGGCCCTCACGGCGGTCGCGCTGATGTTCTTGAGCGGCATGTCCAGCCGTTCGAAGGGCAGATCCACCTGCGACAGATCGGTTTCCACCTCTTGGTCCAGCGGGGCGTCTGCTCCGATGTTGGTGGCGCGGTTGGCCACCGCGAGCGTGGCCAGCTCCAGCACTTCCTGCCAGCGCACCCAGCTTCGAAACGCCAACAGTTGATCGGCACCCAGCACGAGAAAAAGCTGTGCACCAGGGTACTCGCGCTTGAGTTCACGCAGCGTGTCGGCGGTGTAACTGGGGCCTTCCCGGTGGATTTCACGCTCATCGAGCTTCACACGATCGAGATGTCCGAACGCCAGGTGGCACATGGCCACACGATCGGCGGCGGGTGAAAGCACTCGCGCCTTGTGCCAGGCATGGCCCGTGGGAAGGATGTGCAGCACGTCCAGTCCCAACTGGCTGAGCGCGGTTTCAGCCAGCGCCAGGTGCGCCCAATGCGGCGGATCGAATGCTCCGCCAAACATGCCCACGCGCAACGGGCCAGCGGCGCGCGCGTTCAAAGCCAGTCCTTGCGCACCAGAAAATCCTTGTAAAGCCGCTCCTCTGGCGTGCCCTTCTTGGTTTTGCGGTTGTACGCCCAGCTGACCAGCGGTGGCATGGACAAGAGAATCGACTCGCTGCGTCCACCCGACTGCAGCCCGAAATGGGTGCCGCGGTCCCACACGAGGTTGAATTCGACATAGCGCCCGCGGCGGTAGAGCTGAAAGCTGCGCTCGCGCTCGCCATACGGCGTGTTCTTGCGTCGGTCCACGATGGGCAGATAGGCGTCGAGAAAGGCGTCGCCCACCGAACTCATCATGGCGAAGCTGCCGTCGAAACCGAGCTCGGAGAAATCGTCAAAAAACACACCGCCGATGCCGCGCTGCTCGTCTCGGTGCTTCAGATAGAAATACTCGTCACACCATGTTTTGAAGCGGGGGTACTTGTCCACGCCGAAGGGGTCGAGCGCGTTCTTCACCGAGCGGTGGAAGTGCACCGCGTCTTCCTCAAAACCGTAGTACGGCGTGAGGTCCATGCCGCCGCCAAACCAGCATACGGGTTCGCCACCTTCGGGCGTCGCAGCGAGCATGCGCACGTTCATGTGCACGGTCGGCACATAGGGGTTGCGTGGGTGGAACACCAGCGACACGCCCATGGCTTCAAACGGCGCGCCGTTGAGCTCGGGCCGATGCGCGGTGGCCGAGGGCGGCAGGCGCGGGCCAGTGACGTGCGAGAAGCCGCAACCCGCGCGCTCGAACACGGCGCCGTCTTCCAGGATCTGCGTGATGCCGTTGCCTTGCAGAATCTCGCCCGCTGGCTTGGTCCAGCGGTCCACCACGAAGCTGCCACCGTCCACCATGGCCACGGTGGAAGTGATGCGGTCCTGCAGGTCGATGAGGAACTCGCGCACGGAAGACAGGGAAGTCTGTTTCATGGTTTGACCGAATCGTCGGAAATGGGGCGGCAACGCTGGCTGTTCAGGCAAGGGGGCCTGCCGGGTTCACAGTGCACGGTAACCGATGTCGCGGCGGCACTGCATGCCGTCGAAGCGAATGGCGTCCACGACCTCGTAGGCGCTCTGCCGAGCGCCGGCCACCGTGTCCGCCAGGGCGGTCACGCACAACACACGGCCGCCCGACACCTGCACCTCACCGCCGGCCGATGCGGTTCCGGCATGGAACACCATGCGGTCGGCGGCGTCGGCGGGCAGTCCGATGATGGCGTCACCCTTGCGCGGGTTCAGCGGGTAGCCGGCGGCGGCCAGCACCACACCCAGCGCGACGCGCGGGTCCCAGTCGAGCTCCACGCGGTCCAGCTCGGCTTTGGTGGCCGCCAGCAGCACCCGCGTGAAATTGCTCTTGAGGCGCATCATGATCGGCTGGGTCTCCGGGTCGCCCATGCGGCAGTTGAACTCCAGCGTCTTCACCCGGCCATCGGGCGTGATCATCAGACCCGCATACAGGAAGCCAGTGTACGGAATGCCGTCGGCGGCCATGCCGCGCAGCGTGGGCAGGATCACCTCGTTCATCGCGCGTTCGTGCACCGCAGGCGTGACCACTGGCGCGGGCGAATACGCGCCCATGCCGCCGGTGTTGGGGCCCTGGTCGGCGTCGAGCAGGCGCTTGTGGTCCTGGCTGGTGGCCAGCGCCAGCGCGTGCTCGCCGTCGCACAGCACGATGAAGCTGGCCTCTTCGCCTTCCAGGAATTCTTCGATGACCACCCGCGCGCCGCCTTCGTTGTGCGCCACGCCCAGGGTGTTGTCGAGCAGCATGAAATCGATGGCTTCGTGGGCCTCGGCAGCCGTCATGGCCACCACCACACCTTTGCCAGCAGCCAGGCCGTCGGCCTTGACAACGATGGGCGCCCCCTCGGCGTCCACATAGGCATGGGCCAGCGCCGGGTCGGTGAAGGCCTGGTACTTGGCGGTGGGAATGCCGTGGCGCTGCATGAAGGCCTTGGAGAAGGCCTTGGAGCTTTCCAGCTGTGCAGCGGCCTTGGTGGGGCCGAAGATTGGCAGGCCGTGCGCACGGAACTCGTCCACTACCCCGGCAGCCAAAGGCGCCTCGGGCCCCACCACCGTGAGTGCCACGCCTTGGGCCTGCGCCCATTCGCGCAGCGCCACCTTGTCGGTGATGTCGAGGTTGATCAGGTCCGGGTCTCGCGCCGTGCCGGCGTTGCCGGGTGCCACAAAGACCTGGCTCACGCCCTCGTCGTGCTTGAGTTTCCAGGCCAGGGCGTGTTCGCGGCCACCGCCGCCAATGACCAATACTTTCATTCTTGAATTTCTGCGTTGTGGAAAACGCCTTGCACGTCGTCCAGGTCTTCCAGCACATCGAGCAGCTTCTGCATGCGCGCGGCGTCCTCGCCCGTGAGTTCCACCGTGTTTTCGGCGCGCATGGTCACCTCGGCGATCTCGGGCTTGAGGCCAGCGGCTTCCAGCGCGTTCTTGACGGCTTCGAATTCGGTCGGCGAGGTCAACACCTCGATGGCGCCGTCGGCGTCGGTGATCACGTCGTCGGCGCCAGCTTCCAGCGCCACCTCCATCACCTTGTCTTCGGATGTGCCGGGCGCAAACACCAGTTGGCCGCAGTGTTTGAACTGGAAAGACACCGAGCGGTCGGTGCCCAGGTTGCCGCCGTGCTTGCTGAAGGCGTGGCGCACTTCGGCGACGGTGCGGACCTTGTTGTCGGTCATGGTGTCGATGATCACCGCCGCGCCGCCGATGCCGTAACCCTCGTAACGAATCTCCTCCAGGCTCACACCTTCGAGCGTGCCGGAGGCTTTTTCCACGTTGTATTTGATGCGGTCGGCTGGCATGTTGGCGGCCTTGGCCTTGTCGATGGCCAAGCGAAGGCGCGGGTTCATGGCCGGATCGCCGCCGCCCTGGCGCGCGGCCACAGTGATCTCACGGATGACGCGCGTCCAGATCTTCCCGCGCTTTTCGTCCTGACGACCCTTGCGGTGCTGAATGTTTGCCCATTTGCTGTGTCCGGCCACGAAATTGTCCTTTTGCCTGCTTGGGCTTTGATCTAATAAGCCTGCGATTTTACGTTTTCAACCGCCCCGCCCTGAACCCGCCCACAAGGAAGCTCCGCCATGGCCGAACCGATGCTGATCGCCCAGAACGCCAACACCACCTGCCAGTTGCTGCCGGGCCTGGCCAACCGACATGGATTGATCACGGGCGCCACCGGCACCGGCAAGACGGTGACGCTGCAAACCCTGGCCGAGCAGTTCTCCAACATTGGCGTGCCGGTGTTCATGGCCGACGTGAAGGGAGACCTCTCCGGCATCAGCCAGAAGGGCAGTTTCGGCGAGAAGATCAGCAAGGTGCTGCAGGAACGCGGCATCACCCTGCCCGCCTCCCAGGCTTGCCCCACCACGCTGTGGGACGTGTTCGGCGAGCTGGGACACCCGGTGCGTGCCACGGTGAGCGACATGGGCCCGCTGCTGCTGGCCCGCATGCTCAACCTCAACGACACCCAAGCCGGTGTGTTGAATCTGGTGTTCAAGATCGCTGACGACAACGGCCTGCTGCTGCTGGACATGAAGGACCTGCGGGCGATGCTGCAGCACATTGGCGACAACGCCAAGCAGTTCACCACCGAGTACGGCAACATCAGCGCGGCCAGCATCGGCGCGATCCAGCGCGGGTTGATGCAGGTGGAGCAGCAAGGCGGCGATCAGTTTTTTGGCGAGCCCATGCTCGACATCAGCGACTTCATGCAGACGGTGGACGGCAAAGGCGTGATCAACATCCTGGCGGCCGACAAGCTCATGAACGCGCCGCGCCTGTACGCCACCTTTTTGCTGTGGATGCTCTCCGAGCTGTTCGAGACGCTGCCCGAAATTGGCGACCCCGAGAAGCCCAAGCTGGTGTTCTTCTTCGACGAGGCCCACCTGCTGTTCAACGAAGCGCCCAAGGTGCTGATCGAGCGCATCGAACTCGTGGTGCGCCTGGTGCGCTCCAAGGGCGTGGGGGTGTATTTCGTGACGCAGAACCCGCTGGACATTCCGGACAGCGTGCTCGGTCAGTTGGGCAACCGCGTGCAACACGCACTGCGCGCCTTCACGCCGCGCGACCAGAAAGCGGTCAAGTCCACCGCGCAGACCATGCGCCCCAAAGCCGGGCTGGACATCGAAGCCGCCATCACCGAACTGGCCGTGGGCGAGGCCCTGGTGAGCCTGCTCGACGCCAAGGGCCGGCCGAGCGAGACCGAGCGCGTGTTCGTGCTGCCACCGGGCAGTCAGCTTGGGCCCATCACCGACGCCCAGCGACAGCAGTTGCGCCAAGACTCGCTGGTGGCAGGTGTGTACGAAAAGGTGCTCGACCGCGAAAGCGCCTACGAAATGTTCGCCAAACATGTGGGCCAGCGCGGCGTAGAGGCCGAGCCCGAGGCCGCCAAGAACGCGCCCAAAACGCCCCGCATCCCCGGCGCGGCCAAGCAGGAGGCCGAAGCCGGTGGCGGTGGGATTGGCGGCATGGTCAACGAGGCCTTGTTCGGCCGCACCGGCCCGCGCGGCGGCCAGTACGACGGCCTGGTGCAGACAATGGCCAAAACGGCGGCGCGCAGTGTGGCCAGCGGCATTGGCCGTCAGATCGTGCGTGGCGTGCTGGGCAGCCTGCTCGGCGGCAAACGCTGAACGGACACACCACCATGAAATTCGCCTTCTACATCGTCCTGGCCGCCATCGTGCTGGCCCTCGTGGCCGCACAGGTCGGCATGCTCAGCGGCCAACGACCCGATGACCTCGGCGTGAAAGACGGTCGCCTCAAGCCGCCCTCGGTGACCCGCAACAGTGTGAGCAGCCAAGCGGCGTTGTTGCCAGACCACCCGCAGCGCGCCTACGCGGCCATCGATCCGCTGCCCTTCAAGGCGGGCGGAGCAGCGGCTTCGATCAAGGCGCTGGAAGCGGTGCTGGGCACCACGCCCGGCGTGACCATCGTCGAGCAGCGCCCGGACTACGTGTACGCCCAGGCGCAGACGCGCTGGCTCAAGTTTGTGGACGACCTCGAGTTCTGGGCCAACCCCGCCAGCGGCGTGATCGAGTTGCGCAGCGCCAGCCGGCTGGGCCGCGAAGACTTCAGCGTGAACCGGCAGCGCACCGAGAAGATTCGCGCCGCCTACCTCGCTGCGCCCTGAGAGAAACGCTGCGCCCCATGAAAAAGGCCCGGTCATGCCGGGCCTTTTTCATGGAAGAGACGAGAAGCGACTCAGCCCGCCGTGGCTTCCTCAGGCTTGGCTTTGCCTTCCTTCTTCGGCAGCGGTTGGATGTCCAGATCGACTTCCTGCACTTCTTTGCCGGCTTCGTCGGTCTTGGTGACGATGTCCACCGTGAGGCGACCACCTTCGGTCAATCGACCGAACAGCAACTCGTCGGCCAGAGCACGGCGGATCGTGTCCTGGATCAGGCGCTGCATCGGGCGGGCACCCATCAACGGGTCGAAACCCTTCTTGGCCAGGTGCTTGCGCAGCGCGTCGGTGAACGTGACCTCGACCTTCTTCTCGCCGAGCTGCGTCTCCAGCTGCAGCAGGAACTTGTCCACCACCCGCATGATGACGTTTTCGTCCAGCGCCTTGAAGCTCACGGTGGCGTCCAGGCGGTTGCGGAACTCGGGTGTGAACAGGCGCTTGATGTCAGCCATCTCGTCACCCGCTTCGCGCGGGTTGGTGAAGCCGATGGTGGCCTTGTTCATGGTCTCGGCACCCGCGTTCGTCGTCATGATGATGATGACGTTGCGGAAGTCGGCCTTGCGCCCGTTGTTGTCGGTCAGCGTGCCGTGGTCCATCACCTGCAGCAAGACGTTGAAGATGTCCGGGTGCGCCTTCTCGATTTCGTCGAGCAGCAGCACGCAATGCGGCTTCTTGGTCACGGCTTCGGTCAGCAGACCACCCTGGTCAAAACCCACGTAGCCGGGAGGCGCACCGATCAGGCGGCTCACAGCGTGGCGTTCCATGTACTCCGACATGTCAAAGCGGATCAGGTCGATGCCCATGATGTAGGCCAGCTGCTTGGCGGCTTCGGTCTTGCCCACGCCGGTGGGGCCGCTGAACAAGAAGGCGCCGATCGGCTTGTCGCTCTTGCCCAGGCCGGAGCGCGCCATCTTGACGGACGAGGCGAGGATTTCCAGCGCCTTGTCCTGGCCGAACACCACGCTCTTCAAGTCGCGTTCCAGCGTCTGAAGTTTGCCGCGGTCGTCGTTGGAGACATTGGCCGGGGGAATGCGCGCGATCTTCGCCACGATTTCCTCGACCTCGGTCTTGCTGATGGTTTTCTTGCGCTTGGAAATGGGCAGGATGCGCTGGGCAGCACCTGCCTCGTCGATCACGTCGATGGCCTTGTCAGGCAGGTGACGATCGTTGATGTACTTGGCGCTGAGCTCGGCCGCGGCCTGCAGCGCGGCCATGGCGTACTTGACGCCATGGTGCTCTTCAAAACGCGACTTCAGGCCCTTGAGGATGTCCACCGTTTCCTGCACGGTCGGCTCGACCACGTCGACCTTCTGGAAACGCCGGCTGAGCGCTGCGTCTTTCTCGAAGATGCCGCGGTATTCGGTGAAGGTGGTCGCGCCGATGCACTTGAGCTGGCCGCTGGAGAGCGCCGGCTTGAGCAGGTTGGACGCATCCAGCGTGCCGCCCGAGGCAGCACCCGCACCGATCAGGGTGTGGATCTCGTCGATGAACAAAATGGCGTTGGGGCGGTCCTTGAGTGACTTGAGAACGCCCTTGAGGCGCTGCTCGAAGTCGCCACGGTACTTGGTGCCGGCCAGCAAGGCGCCCATGTCAAGCGAGAACACGCTCGAATCGGCCAGGATCTCGGGCACTTCGCCCTGCGTGATGCGCCAGGCCAAGCCTTCGGCGATCGCGGTCTTGCCAACGCCGGCTTCTCCCACCAGCAGCGGGTTGTTCTTGCGGCGGCGGCACAGGATCTGGATCACGCGCTCGACCTCGTACTCGCGCCCGATGAGCGGATCGATCTTGCCGTCTTTGGCCATCTGGTTGAGGTTCTGGGTGAACTGCTCCAGCGGCGAGGCCTTTTCGTTGCTCTTGGCTTCGCCAGCCTCTTCGTTCTCGGCCGCGCTCTCGCCTGGCTTGGCAGCCTCGGGTGGGTCGCTCTTGCGGATGCCGTGGGCGATGAAGTTCACCACGTCCAGGCGGGTCACACCCTGCTGGTGGAGGTAATACACGGCGTGCGAGTCTTTCTCGCCGAAGATGGCTACCAGCACGTTGGCGCCGGTGACTTCCTTCTTGCCGTTTCCGGTGGACTGCACATGCATGATGGCGCGCTGGATCACACGCTGGAAACCCAGCGTGGGTTGCGTGTCCACCTCGTCGGTGCCGGCCACCTGTGGGGTGTTGTCCTTGATGAAGTTCGTCAAGGACTTGCGGAGGTCGTCGATGTTGGCAGAGCAGGCGCGCAACACTTCGGCGGCGCTGGGGTTGTCCAACAGCGCGAGCAGCAGGTGCTCGACCGTGATGAATTCGTGCCGCTGCTGCCGGGCCTCAACAAAGGCCATATGCAAGCTGACTTCAAGTTCCTGGGCAATCATGGGGCACGTCCTTTGGGCTGGGGTGAACGGGAAAGCAAATGTCTGAAATAAGAACAGAACGGATTCGTTGGGGCAGATGAGGCGCTTTTGGCTTTATTCAACCGGCTCGCTCATGCATTGCAGAGGATGGCCGGCGGCACGCGCCGCCTGGAGGACCTGATCGACCTTGGTGCTGGCCACGTCGCGCGAATAGACCCCACAGATCCCTTTTCCTTCCAGATGAATCTTGAGCATGATCTGGGTGGCTGTTTCGCGGTCCTTGCTGAAGAACTCCTGGATGACGTGCACGACGAACTCCATGGGCGTGAAATCGTCGTTGAGCAGGACCACCTGAAACATCTGGGGTGGCTGGGTGCGCTGGGCGCGCCTTTCGAGCACCACCGACTCGTCGTTGCTGACGCTGGGAGGCGCCGTCGGGTTTTCGGGTTTTTTGGGGTTCTGGGTGGCCATGAAAACCATTCTAGCGGTGCGTATCCGCCCACATCACCATGCGGGATTAGGCGCAGACTGGAGCGCACGAACCTGCCCCGGACCGTAGGCGGAGCCGACGCACAGGACATGGTTTTTTCCATGCCTCATTGTGAGGGGAAAGGCGAAAACAAAACCGCAGAGCAAGCGGATTTTGGGGGTGTAGTTCGCAATATCGGGCGATGGAGGGAGCCGGTTGGAACGCAACCGGCGCGGGGGCCTTACATGTTGTCGATCATCACCTGACCAAAACCAGAACAGCTCACCTGCGTAGCCCCCTCCATGAGGCGGGCGAAGTCATAGGTGACTTTTTTGCTCAGGATGGATTTCTCGAGCGAGCTGATGATCAAGTCCGCCGCTTCCTTCCAGCCCATGTGGCGCAACATCATCTCGGCCGACAGGATTTCGGAGCCGGGGTTCACGTAATCCTTGCCCGCGTATTTGGGTGCGGTGCCGTGGGTGGCTTCAAAGCAGGCCACCGTGTCGGACAGGTTGGCGCCGGGCGCAATGCCGATCCCGCCGACCTGGGCCGCCAGCGCGTCGGAGATGTAGTCGCCGTTGAGGTTCAACGTGGCGACCACCGAATACTCGGCCGGGCGCAGCAGGATCTGCTGGAGGAAGGCGTCGGCGATGCTGTCCTTGACGATGATGTCCCGCCCCGTTTTTGGATTCTTGAACCGGCACCAGGGGCCGTCGTCGATCAGTTCGGCACCGAATTCCTTGCGGGCCAGGGCGTAGGCCCAGTCCCGGAAGCCGCCTTCCGTGTACTTCATGATGTTGCCCTTGTGCACGATGGTCACGTTGGGCTTGTCGTTGTCGATCGCGTACTGGATGGCCTTGCGCACCAGGCGCTCGGTGCCCTCGATCGATACCGGCTTGATGCCGATGCCCGAGGTGTTCGGGAATCGGATCTTGGTCACGCCCATCTCTTCCATCAGGAATTTGATGAGCTTCTTCGCTTTGTCGGACTCGGCCTCGTACTCGATGCCGGCATAAATGTCTTCCGAGTTCTCCCGGAAAATCACCATGTTGGTCTTTTCAGGCTCCTTCAACGGCGAAGGCACGCCCTTGAAGTACTGCACCGGTCGCAGGCACACGTAAAGGTCCAGCTCCTGGCGCAGCGCCACGTTGAGCGAGCGGATGCCACCGCCCACCGGCGTGGTCAGCGGGCCCTTGATGGAGACGACGTATTCGCGCAAGGCAGCCAGGGTTTCTTCGGGCAACCAAACGTCGGGCCCGTAGATCCGGGTGGACTTTTCACCGGCGTAAACCTCCATCCAGTGTATCTTCCGCTGACCACCGTAGGCCTTGGCCACGGCCGCGTCGACCACTTTGAGCATCACCGGCGTGATGTCCAGGCCGGTGCCGTCGCCCTCGATGTACGGCACGATGGGCTGGTCCGGCACGTTGAGCGACATGTCGGCGTTGACGGTGATTTTCTGGCCCTCGGCGGGCACCTGGATATGTTGGTACATGCGGCAAATTCTCGCACGAGCCACCCCGCGCGGATGGATGACAGAGAATGAGCGATCGATTTGAACCACACGACCATCCGCATGAAAAACCTGTCCCTCCGCCTGCTGTGTCTGTGGGTCCTTTTCGCCAGCACGGCCTGGTCCCAGGAATCGCCCCAGCTTCAGTTGCCGCGGGTCACCTTGTCGGCCGGCATGCACCTGATCAACGCCCAGGTGGCGGCCACCCCGCAGCAGCGCGCGGTGGGTCTGATGTTCCGCAAAGAGATGCCGGTCAACGAAGGGATGCTGTTCGCCTTCGAACAGGCCTCCGAGCAGTGTTTCTGGATGAAGAACACGCTGCTGCCGCTGACGGCAGCATTCGTGGCCGATGACGGCACCATCGTCAACCTCGCGGACATGCAACCGCAGAGCCTCGCCTCACACTGCTCCACCAAACCGGTGCGCTTTGTGCTGGAGATGAACAAGGGATGGTTCGACAAGCGCGGCCTGAAGGCCGGCTCCAAATTGAGCGGCCCACCGTTCACACGGTAGGCCGCTTCACCGAATCACAAAGTCGCGTCAGGCCTGAACCGAGGCCAGTGCCGCGTTGAAGGTCTTGCTCGGTCGCATGATGGCTTCGAGTTTGTCGAAGTCGGGTTTGTAGTAGCCACCGATGTCCACCGGCTTGCCCTGCACGGCCGCCAGCTCGGCCACGATGGTCTGCTCGTTGTCGGCCAGTTGCTTGGCCAGCGGCGCAAACTTCGCGGCCAACGCCGAGTCTTCGGTTTGCGCGGCCAGTTCCTGGGCCCAATACAGGGCCAGGTAGAACTGGCTGCCGCGGTTGTCGAGCTGACCGGTCTTGGGCGAGGGGTTCTTGTTGTTGTCCAGCAGCTTGCCTGTGGCCGCATCCAGCGTTTTCGCGAGCACCTTGGCCTGCAGGTTGCCGGTTTTGAGGCCCAGGTCTTCCATGGACACGGCCAGTGCCAGGAATTCACCCAGTGAATCCCAGCGCAAGTGGTTTTCTTCGACCAGCTGCTGCACGTGCTTGGGTGCCGAGCCTCCGGCGCCCGTTTCGTACATGCCGCCACCTGCCATCAGCGGCACGATGGACAGCATCTTGGCGCTGGTGCCCAGTTCCATGATGGGGAACAGGTCGGTGAGGTAATCGCGCAAGATGTTGCCGGTGGCACTGATGGTGTCGAGGCCACGGGCCACGCGCTCCAGCGTGTAACGCATGGCTCGTACCTGGCTCATGATCTGAATGTCCAGGCCGGCCGTGTTGTGCTCGTGCAGGTACATCTTGACCTTGGTGATCAGCTGCGCTTCGTGAGGACGGTACTGGTCAAGCCAGAACACCACCGGCATGCCCGAGTTGCGTGCGCGGGTCACCGCCAGCTTCACCCAGTCCCGGATGGCGGCGTCCTTGACCTGGCACATGCGCCAGATGTCGCCCTGCTCCACGTTCTGGCTGAGCAGCACTTCGCCGGTCGCCAGATCGGTGATGTTGGCCACGCCGTCTTCGGTGATCTCGAAGGTCTTGTCGTGCGAACCGTATTCCTCGGCCTGTTGTGCCATCAGGCCCACGTTGGGCACGGTGCCCATGGTTTTGGGGTCGAAGGCGCCGTGCCATTTGCAGAAGTTGATGATCTCCTGATAGATGCGGGCGAAGGTCGACTCGGGCATCACGGCCTTCACGTCCTTCAGGCGGCCATCGGCGCCCCACATCTTGCCGCTGTTGCGGATCATGGCCGGCATGGACGCGTCCACGATCACGTCGTTGGGTGAATGGAAGTTGGTGATGCCTTTGGCCGAGTCGACCATGGCCAATTCCGGACGGCCCTCGTGGCAAGCGTGCAGGTCGCGCTTGATTTCGTCTTGCTTGCTCTGGGGCAGCGTGCCAATCTTGTTGTACAGATCGACCATGCCGTTGTTGACGTTCACACCCAGTTCGTCAAACAGCTTGCCATGCTTCTCGAAAGCTTCCTTGTAAAAGATCTTCACGCAGTGGCCGAACACGATGGGGTGCGACACCTTCATCATGGTGGCCTTGACGTGCAGCGAGAACATCACGCCGGTCTTGTGAGCGTCTTCGATTTCCTTTTCATAGAACTCCAGCAAGGCCTTCTTGCTCATGTACATGGAGTCGATGATCTCGCGGTCGAGCAAAGAGACTTTGGACTTGAGCACGAGGGTCTTGCCGCTCTTGGTGATCAGCTCCATCTTGACGTCGCGCGCCTTGTCCAGCGTAAGGGACTTTTCGCCGTGGTAGAAGTCGCCGGCGTGCATGTGGGAGACATGCGAACGCGAGGCCTGGCTCCACTCGCCCATGCTGTGCGGGTTCTTGCGGGCGTATTCCTTCACGGCCCGGGGTGCGCGGCGGTCCGAGTTGCCCTCGCGCAGAACCGGATTCACCGCGCTGCCGGTGCACTTGGAATAGCGCGCGCGCAGGGCCTTCTCTTCCTCGGTCTTCGGATTTTCCGGATAGTCCGGAATGGCGTAACCCTTGCCTTGCAATTCCTTGATGCAGGCCACCAGCTGGGACACCGACGCACTGATGTTGGGCAACTTGATGATGTTGGCTTCGGGCTTGAAGGTCAGTTTGCCGAGTTCAGCCAGGTGGTCAGGCACGCGCTGGGCTTCGGTCAGGCACTCGGGGAAAGCCGCCAGCACGCGGGCAGCCACCGAAATGTCGCTGGTCGCGACGTTGATGCCGGCAGGTGCCGCAAAGGTGCGGATGATGGGCAGAAACGCACTGGTCGCCAGCAAGGGTGCTTCGTCCGTCAAGGTGTAGATGATGGTGGGTTGCTGACTGCTCATCGCGTATCTCCAGAATTGTTGGGTAGGGTCCGTCTGACTGTTCCCGGCAGGGTATGACGAAGCGGGCAACCAGACCAGCCATGATTTTGCGTTCCGAGTGAACGGTCGAACCCCGATTTTTGAACCCCTATCTCACGATGCAAAAATTGGGATGAAATTTCTGCGTTCTTTTCCCGATGACGGCCAAGAAAAAGGGCCCGAAGGTCGCCCTTCGAGCCCTGTCACCAGCGAGCCGATGCTCAGGCGAAGTTGGTTTCTGCGAACGACCAGTTCACCAGCTTGTCGAGGAACGTTTCCACGAACTTGGGGCGGGCGTTGCGGTAGTCGATGTAGTAGGCGTGCTCCCACACGTCCACCGTCAGCAAGGCTTTGTCGCCCGTGGTCAGCGGGGTGCCGGCGGCGCCCATGTTCACGATGTCGACCGAGCCGTCTGCCTTCTTCACCAGCCAGGTCCAGCCGGATCCGAAGTTGCCCACGGCGGACTTCACAAAAGCTTCCTTGAAGGCGGCGTAGCTGCCCCACTTGGCGGTGATGGCGGCTGCCAGCGCGCCGGACGGCTCACCGCCGCCGTTGGGCTTCATGCAGCTCCAGAAGAAGGTGTGGTTCCAGATTTGCGCAGAGTTGTTGTAGATGCCACCGCTGGACTTCTTGACGATGGACTCCAGGTCCATGGCTTCGAACTCGGTGCCTTTTTGCAGGTTGTTCAGGTTGACCACGTACGCGTTGTGGTGCTTGCCGTGGTGAAACTCCAGCGTTTCGCGGCTGTAGTGGGGAGCCAGGGCGTCCAGGGCGTAGGGCAATGCGGGCAGGGTGTGTTCCATGGGGTTCCTCGTGAGTGCTGTTGTGGAAAGTCTCGCCGGCCGGGTGGACTCACCCGCGGACAGGCGGCCATTGTAGGCACGCGAATGTGCAGCGACGGTGTCAGGGTCTCTGGACGCCAGGCTCCACCGTGACCTCGAGGGTGCCATCGGCCAGGGTGGCGGTGAGCGCCTGCCCGGCCTGCGCCTGGGACGCCCGCGTGACCGCCGCGCCGTGAGCGTCGGTGAGGAACGCATAGCCACGCTCCAGCACCAGTTGGGGGTCCAGCAGGCCCAGCGCGAGTTCGCAGCGCTGCAGTCGCCGGTGCTGAGCGTCCACAGCGCGGCTCAAGGCCACCGGGAGCTGGGCCCGCAGCACGCTCAACCGGTTGCGCCGCTGCTGGGTCGACAGCATCCAGCCGCTTTGCAAGCCGTGTTTCAGACGCGCGAGCTGTTGCAAGCTCTCGTGCAGACGAGCCGAGGGGCGTCCCATGCGCTGAGCCAAGCGGTCGAGCCGCTGGCCGCGCTGATCGATGTTGGCAAATGCGCCTGCATCCAGTCGCTCTTGCAGGTAGTCCAGCTCACCCACCCGCTGCTCGCGCGCCGGCGAGCACAGCTCGGCCGCAGCCGTTGGCGTGGGTGCCCGCAAGTCGGCCACGAAGTCGGCCAGGGTGAAGTCGGTCTCATGGCCCACGCCGCAGATGACGGGCATCGGAGCGCGCGCGATCAGGCGCACGAGGTCCGGGTCGTTGAACGACCACAGATCCTCCAGCGAGCCACCACCGCGAACCAGCAACAAGACCTCGCTCTCACCTGTCTCCCCGTGGCGACGGTAAGCGCTCTGCAACGCCGTCCGGAGCTCGCCGGCGGCTTGAGCGCCCTGAACCGAGGCGGGGTAGATCACCACCGGGAGGTGCGGCACCCTGCGCCGAAGGGCGATGACCACATCGCGCAATGCAGCGGCGCCAAGCGACGTGACCACGCCGATGCTGCGGGGTTGGGGCGGCAAGGCACGCTTGCGCGCGGCCTCGAACAAGCCCTCGGCCTCCAGTTGGGCCTTGAGGCGAAGAAACTGCTCGAACAGCGCGCCCTGCCCTGCCGGCTGCAGCGAATCCACGATCAGCTGGAGCTCGCCTCGCGCACCGTACACGTCGAGCTTGCCGCGGGCTTCCACGAGCTGGCCATCTCGCGGGCTGAAGGTGAGCTGCTCGGCCGAGCGACGAAACAGCGCACAACGCACCTGCCCGGTCTCGTCCTTGAGCGCAAAGTAACAATGGCCGCTGGCAGCGCGCGAAAAGCCCGAAATCTCGCCCCGAACGGCCACCGGATTGAATCTGGCGGCAAGAGTGTCCGCCACCGCCCGCATCAGCGGCCCAACCGCCCACACGCGCCCCGCCACCAGCGGCTGCGACGCCGAAAAGGCATCAACCACGGGCGTCTCCCGAGCAAAAGTGTCCACAGGCCGCATGGAACCTGACGAACTGGCTCACAAGGCCGTCACGGGCTCGCTCTGGGAAATAGCGCATTGATTCGAAAGCGTTTTGCACTGCCTGTTTGCTGATCGTTTTGACAAAACCGAGGCTCGGCGCGGGCTCGCAAGCCTTGCTGGCAGGGTTCTTCACAAAGTTATCCACAGAATCTGTGCACGACATCGTCGTGACTGTCGGAGCATGGGATGGGAGGTTGGAAAGGTCGCGCCGGGAGCGCATCACCCCTGAGACATAATCGGTCGACCGACTAGCGCCGAGCAACCCAACGGCACACGCCTGGAGTTCAGACTTGCTTTCCATCATACAAGCCGCCGGATGGCCCATCTGGCCCCTGATCATCTGTTCTGTTCTCGGATTGGCTTTGGTCATCGAGCGGTTCGTGAGCCTCAAGACAGCCAAGATCCTCCCCCCCAAACTGCTGGACGAGGCCATCATGGTGTCTCGCAACGGCGTGCCGGGGCCGGACGTTGTGACCCAACTTGAACAGAACTCCGTGCTTGGCGCCGTTTTGGCCAGCGGCTTTCGCACCTTCAACAGCAACCCGCGAGCGAGCGAAGACGACCTTCGCTCCAGCCTGGAGGGCGCCGGAAGGCAAGCGGCTGCGCAGTTGCAGCGTTACCTCGGTGCGCTGGCCACCATCGCCTCCGCTGCCCCGCTACTCGGCCTGCTGGGCACCGTGATCGGCATGATCGAAATCTTCGGATCGCAGGGGGCCACCGGCGCGGGTGGGGTGCCTGGAATGGGCGACCCGGCACAGCTGGCGCGAGGCATTTCGATTGCCCTTTACAACACCGCCTTCGGCCTGATCGTGGCCATTCCAGCCCTGATCTTCTGGCGCTACTTCCGCGGCCGGGTTGACGACTACCTGTTGGGTCTGGAGCTCGCTGCTGAGCGCTTCGCCCGCCACCTGCTGAACCTGCGCAAGCACTGAAACCATGAACTTCCGTCCCGGCACGCGCGATGAGCCCGAGATCAACCTGATCCCGTTCATCGACATCCTGCTGGTGGTTCTCATCTTTTTGATGCTCACCACCACCTACAGCAAGTTCACAGAGCTCAACGTCAACCTGCCGGTGGCGGACGCACAGGCGCCCAAGACCAACAAACGCGAAGTGGTGGTGGCGGTTGGCAACGACGGGCGTTACTCGGTGAACAAGCAGGTGCTGGACGGCACGAGCGTCGAACTGCTCACCAGTGCCTTGGCGGGCGCCTCGGAGGGCAACGCCGAGACGGTGATCATCATCAGCGCCGATGCGGCGGCCACCCACCAATCGGTGATCAACGTGATGGATGCTGCGCGACGCGCAGGCCTTGTTCAGATCACATTCGCCACACAGCAGACCGGTGGCGCTGCTGCCCGTGGCAAGCCCTGAGGGGCTGTCCCCACCGCACCAATGAGTCAGGCCCGCTGGCAGGCCCTGTGGCTGCTCAACTCGCAGCGGCGCAGCTGGCTGGCGAGGCTGTTGTGGCCCGTTTCGCTGGTCTATGGCGCACTCATCGCGTTGCGCCGTGGCCTGTATCAATGGGGTCTGAAACAAAGCCGTCGCGTCAACGTGCCGGTGATCGTGATCGGAAACGTGG
This sequence comes from Polaromonas sp., assembly GCA_013823505.1. The sequence goes on from PNMH01000013.1 coordinate 40,163, forward strand.
TGGTCGGTGGTGCGGGCAAAACCCCCACGGTGATCAGTGTGGTGAACCACCTGCATGCCCAAGGCTGGCGACCTGGCGTGGTGTCCCGTGGTCACGGCCGCGTCAGTCAGCACGTGGTACACGTGCAGGCCGACACGGCACTCGACGACAGTGGCGATGAACCGGCCCTGATCCATCTGCGAACCCAGGCACCCGTGTGCGTGGCGGCCAAACGCGTGGCAGCCGCAGAAGCCTTGCTGGCCGCCAACCCGGACGTCGACATCCTCGTCTGCGACGACGGCCTTCAGCATTTGGCCCTGCACAGAGACTTGGAAATCGTCGTGTTCGACGACCGGGGAGCGGGCAACGGCTGGCTGCTGCCGGCCGGCATGCTTCGCGAACCTTGGCCGCGCGTGTCCCGCGCATCCGCCTCTGACATGGTCCTGCGCCAACGCCGGGAAGACAAGACCGATGCCCCGCTGGCCTGTTCGCCCGGCACACAGGTGTTTGGTGCGGTGAGACGCCTCGCTGACCACGTGGTGGGCCCCAGGGGTGAAAGCATGGCGCTGGAACGGCTGAGCAGTCAACGCTTGACCGCAGTGGCGGGCACAGCCAGGCCCGGCGTCTTCTTTGACATGCTTCGAGCTCGCGGGATCTCGCCAGCGGTTGAAGTGGGTTTGGCCGACCACGCCAGCCAGGCGGACTATGCAGCGCTCATGGAGGAGAACCCGCCTGTCCTGCTCTGCACGGAAAAGGACGCGGTCAAGTTGTTTCCCTTGCTCCTTGCCAGCCCTGCAGGCCAGCGCTCCGAGGTCTGGGCCGCTCCGCTGGAGCTGACCCCCGATCCCGGTTTTTTCACCGCGCTGGACGAGCGTCTCCAAGCCTTGAAACGACGCACCTGAAGTGCCACCGCCTGTGGGCCCCGCGACTATCATCACCCCATGGACACCAAACTGCTCGAACTGCTGGTCTGCCCCGTGACCAAAGGGCCCCTGATCTTCAACCGCGACACCCAGGAACTGCTGTCGCGCAGTGCACGCCTGGCGTACCCGGTACGCGACGGCATCCCGATCTTGCTGGAGCACGAAGCCCGCCCGTTGACCGACGAAGAAGCCACCAGGCCCAACGCGCCCACTCCGCAGTCATGAGCGCTGTCATCACTGTTGGCGGCTTCACGGTACTCATTCCAGCACGCCTGGCTTCCACGCGTCTGCCAGACAAGCCACTCGCCGACATCGCCGGTGTGCCCATGGTCGTGCGAGTGGCGCGTCAGGCGCACCGCAGCGCTGCCCACCGCTGCGTGGTGGCGGCCGACGATGTGCGGATCGTGCAGGCCTGCGAAGCCCATGGCGTGAGCGCGATCCTGACCCGGAGCGACCATGTCAGCGGCAGTGACCGTCTGGCGGAGGCCTGCGCCTTGCTTGGCCTGGCCGATGAAGAGCTCGTGGTGAACGTGCAAGGTGACGAGCCCCTGATTGAGCCCGAGCTCATCAATGCGGTGGCGCAGGAACTCCACGCCCGGCCCGATTGCGTCATGAGCACGGCGGCACATGCCATCGACGAGCTGGCCGATTTCCTCAACCCCAATGTGGTGAAGGTCGTGCTCGACGGGCAGCGGACTGCCTTGTATTTCAGCCGTGCCCCCATTCCGTGGTGGCGCGATGGCATGGCACAGGGGACCGCGTACGCGCTTCCGTCACCCCGCCCTTTGCGCCATGTGGGCGTGTACGGCTATCGCGCTGGTTTTCTGCGCCGCTTTCCCGGTCTGGAGCCCGCGCCGTTGGAAACCCTGGAGTCGCTGGAACAGCTCCGAGTGCTGTGGCATGGCGAGCGCATCGGGGTGCATCTGAGTGCCACCGCACCTGGCAGCGGAGTCGACACGCCGCAAGACCTTGAACGGGTCCGCCGCCTGCTGTCTCAAGGCTGAGCACATACCCTGCGGGGCAGGCCTTTCACAACGGTTGCTGTAAGCCGGGCGCGAGGATGTGCATGCTATCCTCAACCGGACGCCCCGGCCCACCCCAGGGCAGCCGCCCGAGACAAGCGGCCAAGCCATTGAAACATCAAAGAAGGAAAGCGATGAGACTGATTTTGTTGGGCGCTCCGGGAGCCGGCAAAGGAACGCAGGCGACGTTCATCTGCCAAAAGTACGGTATCCCCCAGATTTCGACCGGCGACATGCTGCGCGCCGCCGTCAAGGCAGGCACACCACTGGGCCTCCAGGCCAAGTCGGTCATGGAGTCGGGCGCACTGGTCAGCGACGACCTGATCATCAATCTGGTCAAAGAGCGCATTGCCCAGGCCGACTGCGCGGGTGGCTTTCTGTTCGACGGTTTCCCCCGCACCATTCCGCAGGCCGACGCGATGAAAACCGCCGGCGTCAAGCTTGACTACGTGCTTGAAATCGATGTGCCCTTCGACGCCATCATCGAACGCATGAGCGGCCGTCGCTCGCATCCCGCTTCGGGCCGCACGTACCACGTCAAATTCAACCCGCCCAAAGTCGACGGCAAGGACGACGTGACCGGAGAACCGCTCATCCAGCGCGAAGACGACAAGGAAGAAACGGTGAAAAAACGGCTGGAGGTCTACAGTGCGCAGACCCGCCCCTTGGTGGACTACTACAGCAGCTGGGCACGCAACGACGCTGCGTCTGCGCCCCAGTACCGCGCCATCAGCGGCATGGGAACGGTGGAAGACATCACCGCTCGAGCCTTCGAAGCGTTGTCGAAGTAACCCTCTCTCACCCCAACAAAAAACCGGCCTAGAGCCGGTTTTTTGTTGGGCCTCGCACTTCAAGCCGGGCTGGAACGCAGACCGTAAACCTTGCCGCCGACAAACACGTACTCGGCACGCACGATGGCCGCACCCGCTTCGTCCTTGAAAGTGAACCCAACCAGTGAGAGCACCTCACCGTTCTTGATCTCCGGCATCTGCCACTGGCCCAAACGGAACAAGGGCGCCAACTCGACTTCCCAACGCCGGTCCCGCCGCGTGGGCACCACCGCTTTGGAGAGCAGCGCGGGGCCATCAACTCCGGCGGTCTGGGCCGGCAGCGCGCGCTGGGCCAGATCGGAAGGCACGCGCAGTGACTCGGGCAACTCCAGCGACAGTTCAACGTGAGGGTTGCGCCACCTCACATCGACAGCCTTGCCTTCCAGGTAGATCGGTCTGGTCTGGTCAAAACTGCTCCAGCCGTGGTGGGCCAATGCACCCGTGGCAACACCACTCCATCCGAGCGCGGTGGCCATTTGAACAAAATCACGTCGTTGCATGAGCTTCTCCTTCAAACGTAGGCAATCCAGCGTCCACAGGTGATCACGAGAATCCAGATCACCGAAGACAAGAGCATGCTCGCACGGGCTGTGGTGTCCTGGAGCTGCAGCGAACGGCGCGCATGAAACCAGCCTGCATTGCAGCCGGCCATCATGATCAAGGCCATCTTGACTGTGAACACACGGTTGGCCAGCAGTTCCCCGGGTTGTGTGCCGAACATCAGCAAACCCGTGACCACTGCCATCCCGAAACCCATGCCCACCAGCCCCAGGCTCAACCGGGCCAGCGGTTCAATCGGAAGTGTCGATGCCCAGCCGAACACGCGCATTTCCAACAGCACCAGATTGCCCAGGATCAAGGCCACACCGATCAGGTGCACCACTTCCAGCATGGGATAAGCCCAGGGGTGGGCGCCCAAAGCCGTCAGCAAGTCAGGTCTCCAGCAGTTGCAAGGCCAGCGCCAAGCGCGCCTTGACGGGAGCCAGACCGGCGGAATCCGTCAAAGGCTGGCCGCTGTGCGGTACCACGCGACCTTGCGCGCAGCGGCTGGCCACCACCACCTCCACACCGCAGGATTGCGCTTGCCTCAGCGCCGCGAGCAAATCGTCGTGCACGGTTCCGTTGCCCGTGCCAGCCACCACAATGCCACGCAGGCGAGCCGCCGAAGCCGTGTGGCCAAGCAAGGCGCGCACCACCTCGCCATCGGCATTGGCATGGCTGAAGATCAATTCCACGCGCGGCAACGCTGTTGCGGCCAACAGGCGCTGAAACGCTGCAGCGTCGTGGCTGCCCTGCCCGGCCGCCGCTGGCCAGGGTCTGAACATGCGAAGCTGTGCCTCTTCCACACAGCCCAGAGCGCCGGCATCACCCGAGTCGAACGGGTCGGTCCGGTAGGGATGCACCTTCGCCACATCGATGGCGCCATGGATGCGTCCGGCGCACACCACCACCACGCCACGGGCCTCGGCATGCAAAGCCACCGCCACGGCGTCGCTCAGGTTCTGCGGCCCGTCAGGAACCAGGGCCGTGGCAGGCCGCATTGCACACGTGAGCACCACCGGTTTGGAAGGGCGCAGCACGGTCTGCAGCAAAAAGGCGGTTTCCTCGATCGTGTCGGTGCCGTGGGTGATCACGATGCCGGCCACCTCGGGCCTGTCCAGGTGCTCGGCCACTCGCGCAATCAATGCTTGCCACACGCTCAGCACCATGTCCTTGCTGTTGATCTGTGCCACCTGCTCCACGTCCAGAGGACAGGCGGCCAAGGCCGGGACCAACGCCACCAGGTCGCTCACCGCCACCTGACCGGCCACATAGCCCACGTTGTCGTTCGCCCGTGTAGCGCGGCCGGCAATCGTGCCCCCCGTGCCCAACACCACGAGGCGACGTGCCTGGTTTGCATTCACCACTTGCCAAGTCCTTTGAACTGGTTAAAAATACAGCCACTGGATAAGAAAACAGTAGCCCACCGTTCGGATACCCCGCCCGGTGAGGCATCCACCCCGATGAGGTCCACATGCTAGACATGCCCGCCACCACGCCCAAGCTCACCGCCCGGCAACAGCAGATTCTGGAACTCATCCAGACCGCCATTGCCCGCACCGGTTCCCCGCCCACGCGGGCCGAGATCGCCAGCGAACTCGGCTTCAAGTCGGCCAACGCAGCTGAGGAGCACTTGCAGGCCCTCGCGCGCAAAGGGGTCATCGAGCTGGTCAGCGGCACCTCACGCGGCATCCGCCTTCGAAGCGAAGACCTCCGCTCCATCAACGATTCGCGCGGGCGCCAGCTTACACTCCCGCTCCCCAGCCTGGCGCAGCTCATGCTGCCCCTGATCGGCCGTGTGGCGGCCGGCTCGCCCATCCTGGCGCAAGAGCACGTGGACCAGACTTACCACGTGGAGCGCAGCCTGTTCCAGCGCGAGCCCGACTACCTTCTCAAGGTGCGTGGCATGTCCATGCGCGATGTCGGCATCATCGATGGCGATCTGCTGGCGGTGAAGTCCGCCAAGGACGCCAAAAACGGCCAGATCGTGGTGGCCCGCCTGGGTGACGACGTGACCGTCAAGCGTTTCATGCGCCGCCAGAATGTCATCGAGCTTCACGCCGAAAACCCGGACTACAAAACCATCGTGGTCGAGCCCGGTGAACCGTTTGAAATTGAAGGCCTTGCAGTCGGGCTTATCCGAAACAGCTTCCAACTCTGACCCCTCGGGTCACGTTGCCTCAGCAGGTGGCGGGCGTTTGGTCCGGCGAGCACAAAGCCCGCCATGTGGACACATCCCTGCGTTGGCAACCTCCTCCCAATCCTGCCTGTGTTCAACCCCTCATCTGGAGTTTCGCATGGGAAAAATCTTCAATACCAACACGTGGCGTGCCCCTTTGCAGTTGATCGACTGCTGGCTGCCCCTGCCCTCTGAACGCCACGCCCGTCCGGCCGGTTCGTTCGCAGCAGCCAAGGCAGTGCAACGCTTCGCACGAGCCGGCTGGCTCAATCGCGAAGCTGCCAACGGCCCAACGTCGCAAGTTCGACAGGCCGCGTCGGCGCAACCCGGGTCCCCTCCCGCCTGCCGCGTCCGGGTTCTGCGCCAGGCCGAAGTCCATCGGTCGCAGAGCCGCGACATGCGCCTTGTCATTTCGGGGCCCATCGGCGACGTGTGCGCAGAACTGGATCGGCTCGCGGCACTCGAACAGGCCTCCCTGGCACGCGCAGCCTGAGCCCATTGAAAGCGGGGCCGCCCTGGCGAGCGGCGCGCCACAGCAATAAGGGCAAAGGCGGCGGAGGCACAATAGGCGCATGAATATTGTGATTCTTGACGACTATCAGGATGCGGTTCGCAAGCTGAAGTGTGCAGAAATTCTGGAGCCGTATCCTGCCAAAGTGTTCACGAACACGGTCAAGGGCGTGGGCCAGCTGTCGGTGCGACTCAGGGATGCCGACGTGCTGGTGCTGATTCGCGAGCGCACCCAGATCTCGCGCCAGCTCATCGAAAAGCTTCCGCGCCTCAAGCTGATTGCACAGACTGGCCGCGCGGGCAGCCACCTCGATGTGGCGGCCTGCACGGAACGTGGCATTGCGGTGGCCGAAGGCGTCGGCTCACCCGTCTCCACGGCTGAACTCACCTGGGGTTTGATCATGGCGTCGATGCGCCGGATCCCCCAGTACGTCTCCAATCTCAAACACGGCGCATGGCAACAGGCCGGGCTCAAATCGTCGGCCATGCCGGTGAATTTCGGGGTGGGCATGGTGCTGCGCGGCAAGACCCTGTGTCTTTGGGGGTACGGGCGCATCGGTCAACTGGTGGCTGGCTACGGTCGTGCTTTCGGCATGCGAGTGGTTGTCTGGGGCAGCGAGGCTTCACGCGCCCGAGCGGTTGCCGATGGGTTTGAAGCCGCCGAAAGCCGAGAGGCTTTCTTTGCGTCTGCCGATGTACTGTCGCTGCACTTGCGACTGAGCGATACAAGCTCAGGGTGCGTCACGTTGGAAGACCTAGGCCGCATGAAGCCCACGTCGCTGTTGGTCAACACTTCACGCGCCGAGCTCATCGAGCCCGAGGCCTTGCTCGCTTCGCTGAACCGCGGGCGCCCAGGCATGGCCGCAGTGGATGTTTTTGAATCGGAACCGATTCTCCAGGGACATGCGCTGTTGCGACTGGAGAACTGCATTTGCACACCGCACATTGGCTACGTGGAGCAAGACAGCTACGAACAGTACTTCGCTTCTGCGTTCGAGAACGTGGTCAACTTCATCAAGGGCACCCCGACCAACATCGTGAACCCCGGTGCATTGCAGGTCCGTCGGTAGAGCCCGGCCCACCAAAAAAAAGCGCCGCGTCAGCGGCGCTTTTTTGCTTTCTGCGTCAGCGTTGTTCGGTCAGCGGCGCCCGTCGGGTTTGCCGTCGTCGGCGGCATCGGGTGGCGGATCAAAGTCGATCAACTCGAAGTCGATCAAGTTGTCATCGCCCGGGCGGATGTCGAAGTCTGCGGGCTGGGTGGGTTTGGAAGACGCCTCAACCGTCACGCTCACCTCGGGCAGCGAAGCTTCGAAACGAGCCATCTCGGAGAGATCGTCCAGATTGACGTCCAGACCGAGTCGGGGAGATGCTGGGGGGATGTCGCCCAGGCCCATGGGTTGGGTGTGCTGCTCCGAGGCTCCGACGAAGGGTCTGCTCCCGGCAGGGGCAGCCTTGCCCGCCGCCTTCAAAGGCTGCATGGCTGTGTGCTGAAAATCGCCACTGGCGCGCGGCTTGTGGCCATCGCGCTGGATGAGGTCCTTGGCGATCGCGTGCAACATCAACAGCTCGCGGTAGGCCTCCAGATCGAACACCTCCGAGTTGCTGTCGGTCGAGTCGCGGAAGATCGACTGCTCGATCAGGTCGAGCACCCGTGGCTGCGGCCAGAGCGCCTGAATCCGGCTGAAAGCGGTTTCATACGACTCAAGCCCATGTCCCCGCTGGGAATAGCTGTCAAAAGGCGGCGCCCCGGCGTTGAACACATGGTTGAACTCTTCCCGCAGGTTTTCGTAATCCTGGCGGCGACCGAGGCGGTGGTAGATGTGAAACAGGTCGAGGTAGGTCAGAGCACTGGGTTCGTGGCTTTCCGTGAGATGGTCCTTGAGCACCTGAATGGCTTGCTCGTCCTCCCCCAGCGACACAAAGAAGTCGGCCTGCTGTTGCACGTCGAACAACTCCTCGGTGGCCACGGAACGGGACACGCCGATGGCGCTGGTGGAAAACTCGCGCCGGTCGCGAGCGGCCAGTGAGCCCTCTGCCGAAGATGTTGGGGGCATGGGCTGAGTCACCGCATTTTTGCCGGAGCGGTCGTTCAGCTCGTCAAAGGACGAGTCTTGGTCTAGATCGAAGTCCAGGTCGACATCCAGGCCATCGCCCTTTGGCGCCAACGGTGTCAGGCCGGACGATCGGCCGGTGGTTTGATCGCCCACATCCAGAGGGGAGCGCAACGTCGGCTCTTCGTCTTCCGGCGCCCACCAAGCTCGCGAAGCTTCGGAGCCCTGCACCACGACCTCTTGCCGCCGACGCCACACCAGCAGCACCGCCAACAAAGCAAGCAACAAGCAGGCGCCCAAAAGATACACCAGCCAGTTCTGAAACCGCTGAGCCTGCGATTGTTCAAGCTGCACATTGAGGTCGCTCAGGGCGGCCTGGGAGCGCGACTGCTCCTGGCGCAGCTGTGCCACTTCGGATTCCAGCGCCGCGAGCTTCTGGGCATCGCGCAGGATCTCCTCAGGCGTGGCGTTGATGCTTTTCCAGAGCTGCGCCGCGGCAGCGCGCGCTTCTTCAGAAGTGCTGGGTTCGCTCAGCAAGAGGGGAGAGAGCTTGAGCGTGGGATCGCGTTCGATGCCGGTGGTCAGGTCGATCGGGTCCAGCTGCAACCTGGGCACAGCGGGAGCGGGAGGCTTGGGTGGCGCACGGCGCACCACCGAAGGCGGCTTGGTTGCCGGAGCGTCCGCGCGTGCAGGCGCTGAAGGCCTGGCCTGTGGGGAACGAGAAGCCGGTGCGGCTGTACCGCCAGCAGAAACCGATGCAGACGGCACGCTGGACGCGCCGGGCGCCGCGATCACGCGCGGCAAAGCGGCGGGTTCTGCACCCGCTGCAGCCGCTGGAGCGGCCGAAGGCTGCGCAGCAGCGGTCAGGGGTTCATTGACGAGATCGGCGAGCAACACAAAGCGGCGCGTGAACTGGGTACCGCAGCCAGCTTTGACGTACAGGGTGACAAAGGGTTCGTTGACCGGCAAGCTGGCTTGCACCCGCACCGACGCTTCGACGTCGGGCGCGGTTCGCTGGGGCGACGTTCGCACCACGCTGGGCGAGACCTGGGTGTCGCCATAGAAAACATCGGTCTGGATACACAGGCTGCTCAGCTCTTCGCCAGGTGCCAGCAAAACCTGGATGCGAACGTCCAGCGGGCGGCCGATCATGGCGGCACCGCTGTGCCGACCCAAGGTGGCGGCGTAACTGCTCAAGGCAGTTGATAGCAAAATACAACCTGTCCAGTACTTGCGCACGCCAGACTTCCTTCTTTCGTTCGTTGGTTGATTCTGTCATAGCTCCAGAAGCTCTCATTCCAAATACAACACACTTATGCACCCCATTTTTCAGAACACCGGCATCGTGGGCACCGGCGCCATGGGACGCGGCATTGCACAGATGGCCGCTCAGGCCGGCAGTCAGGTCTGGCTGTTCGACGTGCAGGCGGGCGCAGCCCAGGCAGCGCGTGACGCATTGCACGCCACTTGGCAAACGCTGGTGACGAAAAGCAAGATGTCGGCCGAACAGATGCAGGCCTGCGTGGACCGCCTGCGGTTGGCCAATGCCTTGAACGACCTCGCGCCCTGCGATCTGGTGATCGAGGCGATCGTCGAGCGGCTGGACGTGAAGCAACGCCTTTTCGCGGAGCTCGAAGGCATTGTCGGAGCCGACACGGTGCTGGCCACCAACACCTCGTCGCTGTCGGTCACGGCGATCGCCGCACCACTCAAGCGGCCTGCCCAACTCGCGGGTTTTCATTTCTTCAACCCGGTGCCGCTCATGCGCGTGGTCGAGGTGATCGCTGGCCTGAAAACCAGTGCCAAGGTCTGCCAACAGCTCACCGACTTCACCCGCCAGTTCGGCCACACACCCGTGACGGCGCAGGACACCCCTGGTTTCATCGTGAACCATGCCGGGCGTGGCTACGGCACCGAGGCGCTGCGGGTGGTGGGCGAGCGAGTCGCTGACTTCGCCACCATTGATCGCATCCTGAAAGACCAGATGGGCTTTCGCTTGGGCCCGTTCGAGCTGATGGACCTGACCGCGCTGGACGTTTCGCACCCCGTGATGGAGTCGATCTACCACCAGTACTTCGAAGAACCTCGCTACCGCCCGAGTGTGATCACGGCACAGCGACTCGCTGGCGGTGTGGTGGGCAAAAAGGTGGGGGAAGGTTTTTACGCCTACGACAAGGGTGCGGCTCAGGTGCCTGCCGAGCCCGCCGCACCCCAGGTGGCCGAGCTGCCCCCGGTGTGGGTGTCGCCCAAGGCGGCGCGGCGCGCAGAGCTTTACCAGTTGCTGAAAGATCTGGGGGCCCACATCGAAACTGCTGCGGCACCCTCGTCCTCCGCGCTGATCCTCGTCGCTCCGCTGGGCCTGGATGTGACGACCCTGGCGGCGGTGGAGCGCCTGGACGCCACGCGCACCGTGGGCATCGACATGATGCTGGACGACGCGTCGGTGAAACGCCGGGTGCTCGCCACCAACCCCGCCACGCGCCCCGACATGGCGCAGGCCGCCCACGCACTCTTTGCGCGCGACGGCAAGGCGGTGAGCGTGATCCGTGACAGCGGCGGCTTCGTCACCCAGCGCGTGGTGGCCACCATCGTCAACATCGCGGCAGACATGTGCCAGCAAGGGATCTGCTCGCCCGCCGACCTGGACGTGGCTGTGACGCTCGGCCTGGGCTACCCCATGGGTCCACTGGCGATGGGCGACCGCATCGGCCCGACCAACATGCTTGAGATTTTGTTCAACCTCCAGACGGTCTATGGTGACCCGCGTTACCGCCCGTCCCCATGGCTGCGTCGCCGCGGCGCGCTCGGCCTGAGTCTCACGCACGAAGAGGCCTGACCATGACCGCCAGCCTCAAGAGCCACAGCCATGGCCAGACCATGGTGCTGACCATCAGCAACCCCGAACACCGCAATGCGCTGGGCCCCGACATGTACGCCGCGGGTGTGGAAGCACTCAACGTGGCCGAGAGCAGCCCGGAAGTGCGCAGCGTGGTGATCACCGGCGAGGGAAACCACTTTTGCGCAGGCGGCAACCTTCAGCGCCTGCTGGCCAACCGCCAACAGCCGCCCGAAGTCCAGGCGCAAAGCATTGAAGGACTGCACAACTGGATCGAGACCATCCGCGCGTTTCCCAAACCAGTGGTAGCCGCTGTCGAGGGCTCGTGCGCCGGTGCCGGCTTCTCGCTCGCGCTGGCCTGCGACATGGTGGTGGCCGCGCACAGCAGCGTGTTTGTGATGGCCTACAGCAACGTCGGCTTGTCGCCCGATGGCGGCGCAACCTGGAGCCTCATGCGTGCCCTGCCCCGTGCCACCGCCGTGCAACTGCTCATGTGCGGTGACCGGATTGGAGCCGAACGGCTGCAGCAGCTCGGTGTGATCAACACCGTGAGCGCCACCGGCGAAGCGCTCACCGATGCGCTTGCCCTGTGCGAACGGCTCAACGCGCGCGCCCCGAATGCGCTGGCCAGCATCAAGGAGCTGGTGAATGACGCCTCCACGGTGCCGCTGCACGCACAGTTGGGCTCTGAGCGCGACCACTTCGTGCGCAACCTGCACCATGCCAACGCGGGTGAGGGCATCGATGCCTTCATCAACAAACGCCCAGCCAGCTACCGCTAAAGCTCGACCGCGCAGAGCGTCTGCGCGCATACCCTGAGCCTGTTGCCACGTCCCAGTGGCGACAATCATTGACTTTCCAGTCACTCAAAAGACAGCCCATGGACGAACCGATTCTGACAATGGAAGAACGCGAGGCGATCAACAGCGGTCGCTGGTTCTCCAGCCTTTCTCCCTCCCTGCGGCACGACATACTCCGATGCGCTTACGTCAAGCGATTCAAGGACGGCGACCTCATCGTCGCCCGAGGCGATCCGCCCTCCGAATGGACAGCGGTGGCCAAGGGCGCCGTGCGTGTGAGCTCGACCTCGCTCTCGGGCAAACAGATCACGTTGACCTACGTGGAGCCGGGCGTTTGGTTCGGCGATGTGGCGATGTTCGACGGCGACCAGCGCACGCACGATGCGTATGCCCATGGGCCCACGACGCTGCTGTGTGTGGCGCGCACCGATTTTCAGAAGATCCTCAGCTCGCATGTGGAGCTGTACGAAGCCCTGATGCGCCTGCAGGCGCGGCGCATCCGCACGCTCTTTGGCTTGGTGGAAGACCTCAACACCCTGCCCTTGCGCGCGCGCTTGGCGAAACAGCTGCTGCACCTGGTGCGCAGTTACGGCGTGCCCTGCCTGTCCGACGGCAACGAGATGCGCATTGGCCTGCAACTGGCGCAAGAAGAGCTGGCGCAGTTGCTCGGCGCTTCGCGCCAGCGGGTGAACCAGGAACTCAAGTCGATGGAGCGCGACGATGCGATCCGCATCGAACAGGGAGGGCTGGTGGTGCGCAACCGAGACATGCTGATGCGCATCGCAGAAGCCGAATCCTGAGGCCTTTCGTGATGGCCTTCTCCCCTATCTCACACCCAGGCCTTCACGAATGAGCGACACACAGAACTTCACCGGTACGCGCCCCGTGGCGGGCCAGCACATGTTTGACGAGGTGGCCCTGACCGCCTGGCTGCAAAGCCGATTGCCCGGCTTTGAAGGCCCGCTCACGGTGGAGATGTTCAAGGGCGGCCAGTCCAACCCGACCTACAAACTCATCACGCCACAGCGCTCCTACGTGATGCGCGCCAAACCCGGCCCGGTGGCCAAGCTGCTGCCCTCGGCCCACGCCATCGAACGCGAGTTCCGCGTGATGAGCGCACTGCACGGCACCGGTGTGCCGGTGGCGCAGATGCACGTGTTGTGCGAAGACGAATCCGTGATTGGCCGCGCCTTCTACATCATGGAGTGTGTCAACGGACGCGTGCTGTGGGACCAGTCGTTGCCGGGCATGACGAACGAACAACGCGGGGCGATCTACAACGAAATGAACCGCGTGATCGCGGCGCTACACACCGTCAAGCCCCTTGAGATCGGCCTGGACGGCTATGGCAAACCTGGCAACTACTTCGAACGCCAGATCGGCCGCTGGAGCAAGCAGTACGTGGCTTCCATCACCCAGCCCATCCCGGAGATGGACCAGCTGATGGAATGGCTGCCCAACAACATACCAGCCATGGCGCGCGAAGAGTCCATGCTGTCGGTGGTGCACGGCGACTTCCGGCTCGACAACCTGATGTTCCACACAGAAGAACCGCGCGTGCTCGCGGTGCTCGACTGGGAACTCTCCACCCTGGGCCATCCGCTGGCCGACTTCAGCTACCACTGCATGTCCTGGCACATCCCGCCCGGATTGTTCCGCGGCATCGGCGGGCTCGATGTGAAAGCCCTGGGCATTCCCACCGAAGACGAATACATCGCGCTCTACTGCCAGCGCACCGGCATCGCCGAGCCCGCGCAACTCAAGGCCGACTGGAACTTCTACCTCGCCTACAACATGTTCCGCCTGGCGGCGATCCTGCAAGGCATCGCCAAGCGGGTTGAGGCCGGCACGGCCTCCAGCGACCAGGCGGTGAAGTCGGCCGCCGGGGCGCGGCCCATGGCCGAGATGGCCTGGCGATTCGCCAGCGGCGCCTGACCCATTCAAACACCCGATCACCCACAGGAGACACGATGAATTTCGACTACACCGACAAGGTCAAGGCCATGCGCGAGCGTCTGCTGGCGTTCATGGACGAGCACATCTACCCGAACGAAGCGCGCTTCTTCGCCGAGATCGCGGCCAACCGCGCCAAGGGCAACGCCTGGATTCCCACCACCATCATTGAAGAGCTCAAACCCAAGGCCCAGGCCGCTGGCTTGTGGAACCTGTTCCTGCCGCGCAGCCCGCGCGCGCCACAAGGCCTGTCCAACCTTGAATACGCACCCATGTGCGAAATCATGGGCCGCGTGCCATTCGCCGCCGAGGTGTTCAACTGCTCGGCGCCCGACACCGGCAACATGGAAACCTTCGAGCGCTACGCCAGCGAAGAACTCAAAGACCAGTGGCTCGAGCCGCTGCTGCGCGGCGAGATCCGCTCCGCCTTCCTGATGACCGAGCCCGACGTGGCCTCGTCGGACGCGACCAACATCGAATGCCGGATCGAACGCGACGGCGACGAGTACGTGATCAACGGCCGCAAGTGGTGGTCGTCGGGCGCGGGCGACCCGCGTTGCGCGGTCTACATCGTCATGGGCAAGAGCAACCCCGATGCGCCACGCCACTCGCAGCAGTCGATGATCATCGTGCCGGCCAACAGCAAAGGCGTGACCATCGTGCGACCGCTGTCGGTGTTCGGCTACGACGATGCGCCCCACGGCCACATGGAAGTCGTGCTGAAGAATGTGCGTGTGCCGCTGGGCAACCTGCTGCTGGGCGAAGGCCGCGGCTTCGAAATTGCCCAAGGTCGCCTGGGCCCCGGTCGCATCCACCACTGCATGCGCTCCATCGGCGCGGCCGAGCGCGCCATGGAACTCATGTGCAAGCGGCTCAACAGCCGCATCGCGTTCGGCAAGCCGGTGTCCGCCCAGTCGGTGTGGCACGAGCGCCTGGCCGATGCCCGCTGCCGCATTGAAATGGCGCGCCTGCTCACACTCAAAGCCGCCTACATGATGGACACGGTGGGCAACAAGGTGGCCAAGGCCGAGATCGCCATGATCAAGGTGGTGGCGCCCAACATGGCCTGCGACATCATCGACATGGCCATCCAGGCGCATGGCGGTGGTGGCGTGAGCGACGATTTCCCGCTCGCCTACAGCTACGCCAACCAGCGCACGCTGCGTCTGGCCGACGGCCCGGACGAGGTGCACCGCATGTCGATCGCCAAGCTGGAGCTGGCCAAACACATGCTCGTGAAAACCGAGGTGGAGATGCCGATCACGCGCGGCTCCTGAAGCCGCCTTGCAACCGGTTCAGCCGGCCGCCATGTCCATGGCGCGCTGGCTCAGCCGATTGAACAGCTCCAGCGCGTGCACCGCCGTGGCGGTGTCGCGGGTGTGGTCGATCTGCAGCCGCATGTAGGTCTTGCCTCGCTGCAGCATGAACATCATGGGCGTGGCCTCGCTCACTGCTTCGGGCCAAGCCATCAGCTGTTGTTCGGTCTCGGTATCGATCCAGCGGCGGGCGAGTTCGGGCGCGTCGGTCAGCGCTGCGTAGCGGCTCCAGAAACGGTGGTCCGGCCCGCCCCAACCTGCGTCGCGGTACATGGACAGCCACCGCACCTCGTCGGGCACCACCCCCGCCATGGTTCGCAATTCGTCGGTGTACGCCGAATACAGCGCACGGGATTGGGCTTCGAGCACTTCCTTCAACGCGCGGTTCATCACCACCACATTGCCCTCGGGCCGCAGACCCAGATCGGCCCGCGCCATCAGCTCCATGCCCTGAATGAATGGCCGGGAAGGCGCCAGGCACTGGATGCGAACTGGCCGACCCTGCCACTTCCCCGCCAGCAGGTAGGCCCCACCCATCATCGGCGCGAAGCTCAGCGCGTGTTCCTCTGCCCATCGCGCCAAGGGCGCTGAGCGCGAGCGCAACCAGTTGGGCGGCGACAAGGCATTTTTCAGGCGTTCGTACATGGTGATGTGTTTTACCTTAGAGTGCGGCAGCTTCTCGCAGCCCCATCCATCCAAAGGTGAAATTGATGATCCAAGTCCACTCATGGCCCACACCCAATGGCCACAAGGTCCACGTCATGCTCGAGGAGTGCGGCTTGCGGCTCGGTCGCGACTGGCAAGTCCACGCCGTCAACATCGGTCAGGGCGATCAGTTCCAGCCCGAGTTCCTGAAGATCAGCCCGAACAACAAGATCCCCGCGCTGGTGGACCCCCACGGGCCCGATGGCAAACCCATCAGCCTGTTCGAATCGGGCGCCATCCTGTTGTACCTGGCTGCCAAGACCGGCAAGTTCCTGCCCAAGTCGGATCGGGAGAAATTCAAGGTGCTGGAATGGCTGATGTTCCAGATGGGTGGCGTTGGCCCCATGCTGGGTCAGGCGCACCACTTCCGCATTTATGCGCCCGAGAAGATCGAATACGCCGTCAACCGCTACACCAACGAGGCCAAGCGCCTCTACGGTGTGATGAACAATCAACTGGAAAACCAGAAGTTCATCGCTGGCAACCAATACACCATCGCCGACATCGCCATCTTTCCCTGGCTGCGCAGCTGGCAGAACCAGGGCATCGACTGGGCCGACTATCCGCATCTCAAGGCCTGGTTTGACAAGATTGCCGCGCGCCCCGCAGTGCAACGTGGCGTCGCCGTGCTCGCCGATGCCCGCAAACCACTCACCGATGACAAGTCGCGCGACATCCTGTTTGGCAAAACCCAGTACGAAAAACGCTGAAAGATGGCTTCGGCCCCAGAACGCACCATTTCAGCAGGTACAATTCACCGCTTAGTCGGAGCGTAGCGCAGCCTGGTAGCGCATCTGCTTTGGGAGCAGAGGGTCGCGAGTTCGAATCCCGCCGCTCCGACCATTCATCAAGAAAAAGAAAAAGGCCCACTCTGTGGGCCTTTCTTCTATGTGCTGCCGGTTATCTGTCTGCCCGTAGCTCAACCGGATAGAGCAGCTGCCTTCTAAGCAGCAGGTCGGGGGTTCGAGTCCCTCCGGGCAGGCCACCCCCCACCCCCAATCATTCACGTCGCCAAGCGCCCGACCCGCTTCTTGGGCCAGCTGTGCCCTGCGCACGCTGCGTGCCGTCGGGGTTTCCCCGGGTGGTCGCCCACAGAACATGAAGTATATTGCCTGTACTTCCTATGAACACTCCTTCCAAACTCCTCATCCTGGTCGGCACGATGACCAACACCGCCGAGTACGTGGCTCAGGCCATCGAGATGAATTGTGCGGATCTCATCCCGGCGATCGAGGTCCGCATGATGGACGGCCTGGACATTTCGGTGTTTGACGAAGATGCACTTTACGTCATCTGCTCATCCACTTATGGCGCCGGCGACGTGCCCGACAACGCCCGACATCTCTACGAATCGCTGGCGAGCCGGCCCAAGTTTCTCGGCAACGTCCGCTACGGGGTGATCGCCTTGGGCGACAGCGTTTACCCACAAACCTTTTGCAACGGAGGCCTGCGCTTCGACGAACGCCTGGCCGACCTGGGCGCGGTCCGCATCGGTGACGTGTTTCGCCACGACGCGTCGGCAGGCACCGAACCCGAGGTGGTGTGCACGGCCTGGGCGCGCGAATGGCTCGCCCTCGCGCTGACTGCCAGCGCCTGACAGACCGCCTCAGATTCACATATAAATAGTTCAAGCCTCAAGTACGGGTTATTCTGGATCGCCAACCGAAACCCTCGCGTCTACATTCCCACTGCACCGCATCGAATTCCGCCAACCCACCTGGAGATTCCCTCATGACCACTCGCCGACTTGTCCTGACCCGCAGCGCTGCCGTGATCGGCGCCGCGTCCACCGGCCTGTTGCTGCCCGAAATCGTGCGCGCACAGTCGGACAAGGTCCGCGTGGGCTTCATGCTGCCCTACACCGGCACCTTTGCCCAGCTGGGCGTGGCGATCGAAAACGGTTTCCGCATGGCGCTCAACGAACAGGGCGGCAAGCTCGGTGGCCGTGAGGTCGAGTTCTTCAAGGTCGATGACGAATCGAACCCGGCCAAGGGCATCGAGAACGCCACCCGCCTCGTGCAGCGTGACAAGGTCGACGTGCTCGTGGGCACGGTGCACTCCGGCGTGCAGATGGGCATCCACAAAGTTGCGCGCGACAGCGGCGTGCTCAACCTGATCCCCAACGCCGGCGTGCACGTGGCGACCCGTGCGCAATGCGCGCCCAACGTCTACCGCACATCGTTCTCCAACTCCCAGCCCACGCTGGCGCTGGGCAAGGCCATGGTGGAGCGCGGCCACAAGAAGGCGGTGTGGATCACTTGGAACTACGCAGCTGGCGACGAGGCCTTTGAAGGTTTCGAGAAGAGCTACACCGAAGCGGGCGGCACCATCATCAAGAAGCTCGGCCTGCCTTTCCCCAACGTGGAGTTCCAGGCGCTGCTGACCGAGATCGCCTCGCTCAACCCCGACGCTGTGGCCTGCTTCTTTGCGGGTGGCGGCGCGGCCAAGTTCCTGCGCGACTTCGCGGCAGCCGGCTTGAACAAGAACATCCAGCTCTACGGCTCGGGCTTCCTGACCGAGGGTGTTCTCGACGCTGCGGGCGACGCGGCCAACGGCGTACTGACCACCATGCACTACAGCGATTCGCTGGACACGCCGCGCAACAAGAAATTCCGCCTCGATTACGCCAAGACGTTCAAGCTGCAGCCCGACGTGTACGCGGTGCAGGGTTACGACACCGGCCTGTTGCTCGTGAAGGGTGCGAACGCCGTCAAGGGCGATCTGAACAACAAGCCCGCGCTGTACGCCGCCATGAACGGTGCCGAGATCGACAGCCCACGTGGCAAGTGGAAGATGAGCGCGGCGCACAACCCGATTCAGGACATGTACCTGCGCAAGGTCGAGAACAAGGAAAACAAGGTGATCGGCATCGCGCAGAAGGCCGTGGCCGATCCGGCCACCGGCTGCCGCATGGCCTGAAGCCGGGCGGACGCTCGCCCGATCCGGGCTGGTCTCACCGCAGGCCGGCGCCCCACGGGCGCTGGCCTGTTTTTTGCACGCTCTCCAGATCCGACCACCCTCCTCGTCCCCCATGGATTTCGCCAACTTCCTGATCCAGTTGCTCAACAGCCTGCAATACGGCCTGTTGCTGTTCATGCTGGCCGCCGGCCTCACGCTGATCTTCGGGATCATGGGCGTGGTCAACCTTGCCCACGGCAGCTTCTACATGCTGGGGGCCTACCTCGCGTGGTTCCTGGTGGGCCAGTTTGACAGCCTGGTGCTCGCCATCGTGCTGGGCACGGTGATGGCCGTGGCGCTGGGCTGGCTGCTGGAGTGGGCCTTGTTCCGGCACTTCTACCACCGCGACCACCTGGATCAGGTGCTGCTCACCTTCGGCCTGATCTACATCTTTGAAGAGGTGCGCTCCATCCTCTGGGGCGACGACGTGCACGCGGTGCAGGTGCCCGAGGTGCTGAACTGGTCGATCCCGCTGACCGAGAACCTCTCGTACCCGGTGTACCGGCTGGTCATGTCGGGCGTGTGCATCGCACTCGCCCTCAGTCTGTACCTCTTGATCTCCAAAACCCGCCTGGGGATGAAGATCCGCGCCGGTGCCTTCAACAGAGAGATGACCGAGTCGCTCGGCATCAACATCCGCCTGATCCATGGTGTGGTGTTCGCGCTGGGCGTGGCACTGGCCGCCATCGCCGGCATGATCGCCTCGCCCATCGCCAGCGTGTACCCCGGCATGGGCAGCTCGGTGCTGATCATGTGTTTCGTGGTGGTGGTCATCGGCGGCATCGGCTCGGTGCGCGGTGCGCTCGTGGCCGCCCTGCTCGTGGGCCTGGTGGACACTTTCGGCAAGGTGCTGGTGCCGCAGATCGCCGGCATGGCCGTCTACATGCTCATGGCCGCCGTGCTGCTCTACAAGCCCGAAGGGCTCTTCAAACAATGAGAATCGCCGGACCGTTCCAAGATGCGAACGCCCCCTTGGGGGGCAGCGCAGTACACGAAGTGACAAGCGTGGGGGTCATGCCATGAGCTCCCCCAAAGCCCAACTCGAAAAGCTGCCGCGCAGTATCCAGGCCATCCTGGTGCTGGGCGCCATCGCACTCGCCGCGTTCCCGCTGATTCCCATGACCGGTGGCGACTTCTACCTCCAGATGCTCTCGCAGATGATGATCCTGGCGATCTTCGCCATGAGCCTCGACCTGTTGCAGGGCGTGAGCGGCCTGGTGTCGCTCGGCCACGCGGCCTACTTTGGTCTGGCTGGTTATGCGCTGGCTTTCCTCACGCCGGCCGATGCGCCCATCAGCCTGTGGTGGTCGCTGCCTGTCTCGGCGCTGGGCGCGGGACTGGCGGCGCTGATCATCGGCTTCTTCGTGGTGCGCACCCACGGCATCTACTTCATCATGGTCACCATGGCGTTCGCGCAGATGGTGTTCTTCCTGTTCTTCGACAACAAGGCGCTCGGCGGCTCAGACGGTGTCTACGTGAACTTCCGGCCCGACGCCTCGGTGTTCGGCTGGACCGGCATCGACCTGGAAAACAAGACCACTTTCTATTACTTCACGCTGCTGCTGCTGGTGCTGGTTTATGCCTTCCTGCGCCGGCTGTTGTTCTCGCCCTTTGGTCGCGTGCTCGCAGGCATTCGCGTGAACGAGCACCGGATGCGCGCGGTGGGTTACGGCACCTTCGGCTACAAGCTCGCGGCTTTCACGCTGGCCGGTGCGCTGGCTGGTGTGGCGGGCTTTCTGTGGGCTGCGCAGACCGGCTACGTGAACCCCGAGCTGATGGGTTTTCACATGAGCGCACACGCGATCATGATGGTCATCCTCGGCGGCATGGGCAACTTCGCCGGGGCCATTGTGGGGGCCTTCGCGTTCGAGTACGTGATGCACTTCTTCAAGGACCTCACCAAACACTGGCAGTTGCTCATGGGCACGTTCATCGTGCTGGTGGTGGTGTTTGCGCCGAGGGGCCTGCTGGGCCTCGTGACTCAACTGACCAAGAAGCGGGGTGCGCCATGAGCGAACTCCTGCTCTCCGCCCGCAACCTCACCAAACGCTTCGGGGGTCTCGCCGCTGTCAACGACGTGTCGGTCGACCTGCACCGCGGACGCATCCACGCGGTGATTGGCCCCAACGGCGCGGGCAAGTCCACGTTGACCAACCTGCTCTCGGGCGACCTGCCGCCCACCTCGGGTCGCATCACCCTCAACGGTGTCGAGACCGCGGGCAAGAGCCCTGAAAAAATCTCCCGCCTGGGCCTGGGCCGCAGCTACCAGAAGACCAACATCTTCCTGCCCTTCACCGTGTGGGACAACGTGCGTCTGGCCGCGCAATCGCGCGAACGGCACGTGCCGTGGAACCCGCTGCGCTGGGTGTCCTCCGCCAGCGCCATGGGTTCGGTCAACCAGCGCTGCGAACGCGCGCTCGAACTCGCGGGCCTCAAAAGCCGCGCCAGCATGGTGGCGGGCACCACCAGCCACGGCGAGCAGCGCCAGCTGGAAATCGCCATGACCCTGGCCACCGAGCCCACCGT
>PNMH01000014.1 GCA_013823505.1 Polaromonas sp.
CGCGCATGCCGCTGGCAAAAATGCGCTCCATCGGGCCGCCGTGTTTGGCGCTCTGCGCGGCGGCGGCGTACAGGTCGTTGAGGTTGGTGCCCGACCAGAACTCGCGCTCAAAGTCTTCGTTGTGGGCGCGCACGCGCTTGAGCGAAAACACCTTGCGGAAGATGGCGGCCCAGCTCATGACGGAGACCACCATGAGCAGCACCACCACGGCCTGTACCACCCAACTAGCGTTGAGCATCAATTGAACGATGGAGAGATCTTGGTTCATGGGTGTTCAGAGGAGGCTGGTCGTGAAGAAGTTTCAGGGCGGCAGCTTGAGCGCGGCCATCACGGCGGGCGGAATGCGCTGCGGGCGCAGTAGGCGGTCGTCGACCCAGCCAATGCGGATGGTGCCGCTGCAGAGCAGTTCTGCCTGTGCGCCGCTTTGCTGCGTTTTCAAGAGCGCGGTCTGCTCGATTGTCATGGACGCACGGCCTGCTTCCACCACCCGCGCTGTAACCAGAAGCAAATCATCGAGGCGCGCGGGCCGGTGGTATTGCAGCTGGGTCTGGCTTACGACGAACATGCCGCCGAGCTGTTCGCGCAGGCGTTGTTGTTCGATACCCAACGCGCGCAGCCACTCGGTACGGGCGCGCTCGAAGAACTTGAGGTAGTTGGCGTAGAACACGATGCCGCCTGCGTCGGTGTCTTCCCAGTACACGCGCACGGGCCATGTGAACGGCGCAGACTGCAGCGCGGGCAAGCTCACAGAGCCTGCTCCAATCGAGACACCGCTTCACGAAGCTGAGCCATGGAATTGGCCGTGGAAAAACGCAGGTAGCGGCCGGGATCAGCGCTGCCGAAGTCGCGCCCAGGTGTGGTGGCCAGTTGGCAGCGGTTCATGAGTTCAAAAGCCAGCGCCCAACTGCCGCCTTCGTCGGGTCGGGCACTTTGAGGCGGGATGCCCCAGCGCTCGCAGAGCGCGGAGACATCGGCCCAGGCGTAGAAGGCACCGTCGGGCATCACCGGGACGCGCAGCCCCAGTCGGTTGAGTTCGGGAATGAAGTAGTCGCGCCGTGCCTTGAACTCGCTGCGCCGGCGCTCGTACTCGGTGAGGCTCTCGGGTTCGAGGCAGGCCAGGGCTGCGTGTTGCGCGATGGTGCTGGCGCAGATGAAGAGGTTCTGCGCCAGACGCTCCACCGCGGGCACCAGCGCGGGCGGCAGCACCAGCCAGCCCAGGCGCCAGCCGGTCATGTTGAAGTACTTGCTGAAGCTGTTGATGCTGATGACTTCTTCGCCCAGACCATCGGGAAGTCCGAGGGCACTGTGGCCGAAGTCATCTTCGTAGCTCAGACCGAGGTAAATCTCGTCGACCATGGTCACACCGGCTTTGGAACGAACGAAACGCGCGATGCGTTCGAGTTCGTCGCGGGCGATGGAGGTGCCGGTGGGGTTGGAAGGTGAGGCCAGCAGCACACCGCGTGTGGCGGGGTTCCAGTGGGCTTCAACCTGATCTGCGCTGAGTTGAAAGCGTTGTTCGGGCCCGCTGGGAATCATCACCGCGCGGCCTTCGGCCGCCTGCACGAACTGCCGATTGCATGGGTAGCTCGGGTCGGGCATGAGCACTTCGTCGCCAGCCTCGATGAGGGCCAGGCAGGCCAGCTGAAGCGCGGCCGAAGCACCCGCGGTGACGACGATGCGGCTCGCATCGATGGCCAGACCGAACCGGCTCGCATACCACCCGCTGATGGCTTCACGCAAGGCGGGCAGCCCAAGCGCCTGGGTGTACTGGCTGCTGCCGTTGCGGATGGCGCGCTCGGCGGCTGCCATGACCAAGGGTGGCGCTGTGAAATCCGGCTCGCCGATGTTGAGGTAGATCATCGACCGGTCACCCGGCTTGGCCTGGGCTGCCATGGCTGAAGCGGCCTTGGCCAGCTCCATCACGTAGAAGGGTTCGACGCGCTGTGCGCGCTGCGAAATCCTCACGGTGCGGCGTTTTTGCGGGCGCCGGGTTTGGACGGCGCGGCGGCCACTTCGGCCGGGCGCAGCTGCGCGGCGAGCTGGTGCAGCACGCCGTTGACGTACTTGTGGCCGTCGGTGCCACCGAACGACTTGGCCAGCTCGATGCATTCGTTGAGCACCACGCGCCACGGCACGTCCAGACAGTGCTGGAATTCGTAGGCACCGATCCACAGCACGCCGCGTTCGATAGGGGAAAGCTCCGTCAAGGGCCGATCGAGTGCCGGCTTGATCAGAGCGTCCAGCGCGTCTGCTTCGTTGATGCAACCGTGCAGCAGCGCGTCAAAGTGCACGCTGTCGCACTTGTGGAAGCCGGCCAGGTCGCGTGTGAACGCGTCGATGTCGGTGGCGGCGTTGCGGCCCACCAGGTGCTGGTAGATCGCCTGCAAGGCGAATTCGCGGGCGCGGGTGCGGGCCGACTTGTCGGCAGCCTTGCGACCAGTCAGGCCGCTTTTGGCGGCATCACTGGCGGGGGAGGGAAGTTCTGTGGACATGTTCAACCGATCTCTTGAAGCAGGTGGGCCATTTCCACCGCCACGCGGGCCGCGTCGCGGCCTTTGTCGGTCTTGCGTGCAATCGCCTGCTCCAGCGTTTCGGTGGTCAGGATGGCGTTGGCAATGGGGATCTGGTAGTCCAGCGCCAGGCGCGTGACGCCGGCCCCGGATTCGTTGGCCACCAGTTCGAAGTGGTAGGTTTCGCCGCGGATGATGCAGCCCAGAGCGATCAGCGCGTCGAAGTCGTCGCGCTCGGCCATGGCCTGCAGCGCCACGGGCACTTCCAGCGCGCCGGGCACTTTTACGTGGGCGATGTTTTTCTCCTGCACACCGAGTGCGAGCAGTTCTGCCAGGCAGGCGCTGTACAGCGCGTCGGTGATGGGTTCGTTGAAGCGGGCCTGAACGATCCCGATGCTGAGCTTCTTGCCGTCAAGCAAGTCCGCTGTGCCTTTGTCTGCGCCGAACATGTGCGGCTCCGTTTCTTCGTGAGGGGGGTGAAAGGGTTCAGCCGTTGCGGCTGAGGTACCCGGTGATTTCCAGGCCGTAGCCGGTCATGCTGGGCATGCGGCGCGGGTTGCCCAGGAGCCGCATTTTCTGCACGCCGCATTCGCGCAGGATCTGGGCGCCCACGCCGTAGGTGCGCAGGTCCATGCGTCCCCGCTCGGGCGCCTGCGCCGAGCGGGCGGTGCCTTCAAACTGGGACAGCAGCTGGCCAGCGGTCTCACCGCAGTTGAGCAACACGGCCACGCCGGCACCGGCTTCGCTGATGTGGCGCAGGCTGGCTTCGAGGCTCCAGGAGTGCATGGAGCGGCCGACTTCCAGTGCGTCCAGCACGGACAGCGGCTCGTGCACGCGCACGTCCACCGAATGCTCGGGATTCCACTGGCCCTTGACCAACGCGAGGTGCAGGGCGCCGCTGGGTTCGTCGCGAAAAGCGGTCGCGCTGAACTCGCCAAACGCCGTGTTCAGGGGCCGAGTGCCGAGTTTGTGCACCAGACTTTCCGTGCGGCTGCGGTGTTCGATCAGGTCTGCGATGGTGCCGATCTTCAGGCCGTGTTCGGCGGCGAACACCTGCAGGTCGGGCAGGCGGGCCATGGTGCCGTCGTCCTTCATGATCTCGCAGATCACGGCGCTGGGGCTGCAGCCGGCCATGGCTGATAGATCGCAGCCAGCCTCGGTATGGCCGGCGCGCATGAGTACGCCGCCTTCCACCGCTTGAAGCGGGAAGATGTGGCCGGGCTGCACGAGGTCTGCGGCCATGGCGTTGGGCGCCACCGCCACCTGAACCGTGCGCGCACGGTCGGCGGCCGAAATGCCGGTGGTCACACCCTCTGCGGCTTCAATGGAGATGGTGAAGGCTGTGCCCATCTTGGTGCCGTTGCGCGGCACCATGGGTGGCAACTGCAGGCGCTCGCACCGCTCTTTGGTGAGCGTGAGACAGATCAGGCCTCGTCCAAAACGCGCCATGAAGTTGATGGCTTCGGGAGTGACATGGTCGGCGGCCAGCACCAGGTCGCCTTCGTTTTCGCGGTCTTCTTCGTCGACCAGGATCACCATGCGCCCGGCGCGCATGTCGGCCACGATGTCTTCCACGGGAGAGATGGCCACAGGTGCCAGGGTTTCAGGCGCGTTCATGCGGATTCCTTGAGGTGGATTTGACCGGCGCTGAGCATGCGCTCGACGTAACGCGCCACGGTGTCGATTTCCAGATTGACCGGGCTGCCCTCGGCCAACTGGCCCAGCGCGGTGTTTTGCACCGTGTGGGGAATGAGGTTGATGCTGAATTCACAGCCGTCAGGCCAGTCCTGGACCGAATTGACCGTCAAGCTGACGCCATTAACGGTAATCGAGCCTTTGTAGGCAAGGTATTTGCCGAGTTCCGGCGGGGCAACCACGCGCAGCTCCCAACTTTCACCCACTTGGGCAAAGCGGGTGACGAGTCCAACCCCGTCCACGTGCCCGGAGACGATGTGCCCGCCCAGCCGATCGTGGGCGCGGAGGGCTTTTTCCAGGTTGATGCGATAGCCGGTCTTCGCCAACCCAGTCGTTCGGGCGAGCGACTCGGCCGAGATGTCGATGGTGAAGTGGTGCTGGGGCAGATCCAGCGAGGTCACAGTCATGCACGCGCCGTTGAGCGCAATGCTGTCGCCCAAGCCGACGTCATCGAGGTACCCGGGGGGTGCCTCGATCGTGAGTCGCTTGCCATGGTCCAAAGAGCTGCCCAGGTCGTGGAGGGCGGCGATGCGCCCCACGCCGGTGATGATGCCGGTAAACATCCGGCTATTTTCGCAGGGTTTGCGTCGACGCCTTGGTATCGGGTTTTGTTGGGCGAGCGACCGGGGTTCCTCGAGGGCTCAGGAGCCCCTGAAACAGTCCTGCATGTTCTGACCTTGCTGCGCATTCAGCATCTGGCTCTGACCCGTGTCTGCAATCACCAAGTCGCCACACCGGTCGCCCACCATCATGCCGGCGCGGGTGGCCTCCATTGAGGGCGATGCCGTAGCCGCCAAGGTCGAAGCCGTAGACGTTGAGCCTTGCGTGTTCTGCGTATTGGTTGGCAAGAGACAGCGCAACCAGCCGAACCTGAGCGCCCTTGTTGAAGCCGATCGTGGTCGCACTCAGCCGCGCCATGCTCATCAGCCCCAGCGAGATGATCAACAGCGCCACCAGCACTTCTATGAGGCCGGCGCCGCGTTGGTGACTTTTGGTGGCTCCCATTGCATGTCCCTCTTTGGCTTAGCGCAGGTAGGCCCGACCCGTGGCGTTGATCAGGATGCCCACAGCAGCTTGGACATCAGACCCGTTGGGGAGCACCGTTACGGTAGCGTTACCGCTGTTGAGCATGCCGTTGGAGCGGAGTGCAATGCGACCTGGCGCCACGTTGGACTGCATCTGTTGCAGCCCAATCAACGGACCGCGTTGAACGATCAACGGCTCGTTGTTGTTGCGTGTGTTGTCGCCATCGAGATCCGAAAACACCACCCATCCCTGACGCCAATCGTCGGAGGTGGCGCCGAGTTCACATCCCACCCCGTTTGTGGTCACGCACATCACGACAGCTCGCGATGTGCGAAGTGCCGTGGAACGTGCCAGTTGAAGGTCGCCCATGAAGTCGCGGATAGCACTGTCGCGCCGCCAGTCGGACTGCAGGCCGGAAAAGGAGGGCACCGCCAGCCCGACCAAGACCGCCAGCAGGCTGATGCAAACGATCAATTCCACCAGCGTTACACCGCTGCTGGCAGGCAGGCGCGGTAGCTTGCGGGGCTTGTTCTTGAGGCTGGGATTGTTGAAATGACAACTCATCCCGCCAGTCTAAAGTTATCAAATAGTAATAGACTGAGACAAAAGATGGGTGTACTGACTTGATTGGATAGGTGGTTCTTCTTATATAAATGCAGTAGGTGGAATCCGTGGAATAACACCGACTTGGCTCGACTCTTGGGTATCTGAACCAAAACGCTGCCCGTGAAATGCTCCTTCCATCCGTACCCATCAGAAGTGGAAGTTTGGGTTCAAGCTGTCGCGACGGGTGTCTGGTTTGACGGGGATCGAATTTGGACGCACGCTTCCCAATCAGATAGAGCCGAAGCCGCTGTTTTGGAAGAGCCCCTTGAAAGGCACGCCTGCCTGGGCCAGCTTAAGGAAGCCGATGCTCTGTTCCTCGGTGCATCTGCTCTTCTTCCGATCCGTCATTCAAGGTGTTTGACGGACTTCGCCAAACTCAGCTTGGTACGGGTGATGGGATGAGGCAAACCGTCGCTGGCAGTAACTCAGATCAAGTGTCGTGTGATTGCAAAAATGCGTCACGTCCCTGCACTCGGGCCACGATCCGAAGGTCTTCGCCCACGTGCTCCACAGAAGAGAAGTGCAGTGCGACACCTTCCTGAAGTTGTTGCAGCGGGCCAAAGTTTGAGAGGCCCGCTCCTTGACCCAAGAGCTTGGGCGCCAGGTACACGACCATTTCATCCACCAAGCCTTCGCGGATGAAAGAACCGTTGAGTTTGTGTCCTGCTTCCACATGCAGCTCATTCACTTCGCGTTGAGCGAGATCCCTGAGCATGGCCGCCAAATCAACTTTGTTGTCGGCACCCGGCATGTGGATGAGCAGCGCACCAAGAGCGGCCAGGTTTGCCTGCTTCTCAGCGTCTGCGACGGCATGGTAGATCCAGACCTGGCGCGCCAAACCGTCGTGGGTGGGTTCAAACAGACGCGCCGTCAGCGGGGTGGCCAGTGCACTGTCCACAATCACAAGATGGGGCTGGCGTGTGATGTCCGGCAACCTCGCGTCGAGCCGTGGATCGTCTTCCAGCACCGTGCCGATGCCTGTGAGCACGGCACAAGCGCGCGCTCGCCAGGCGTGTCCGTCAAACCGGGCGGCTTTACCGGTGATCCATTGGCTGGCGCCATTGTCCAGTGCAGTCGTGCCATCCAGCGAAGCGGCCATCTTCATGCGCACCCAAGGCGTGCCGCGCACCATGCGGCTGAAGAAGCCGATGTTGAGTTCGCGCGAGGCCAGTGCCTCGGCGCTGCCAGGGTGAAGCAACTCCACCTTGATGCCCGCAGCCTTCAGTCGCGCCAAGCCGCGCCCGGCCACAAGAGGGTTGGGGTCCTCGGTGGCAACCACCACCTTGGCGACACCAGCTTCAACGAGTGCGTCGCAACAGGGTGGAGTGCGACCGTGGTGAGAGCAGGGCTCCAGGGTGACGAATGCGGTGGCGCCGCCGAGCGAGTGGCCTTTGGCACGGGCATCGCGCAAGGCCATGACTTCGGCGTGTGGGCCGCCTGCTTGTTGGGTGTGGCCTTGGCCGATCAGTTGCCCGTCGGCTGACTGAATGGTGCACCCTACCCGAGGATTGGGGTTTGACTTGGTGAGGCTGGCGGCTGCCTGTGTGAGAGCTGCGGTCAGTTGGGCATGACAGCCGGGCAACACTATCTGCCCCAGCATTCCGTCGTGAGCGCAGCTCTATTTGCCAGAATGCCTCCTGCTCCACGCAGGTTTTGTTGGTTCAGCAACAGAGTGCCGCAAGGGTCTGCCAGTTGGGCGCCAACGGGTACAGCCTGCAGTTGGAATGTTCCCAATGTCGGCTCACCCGCAACGAATGAGATGTTGTAACGGGGAGCTCCGCTGGGAGGAACGGCACCAAAACCTGTTGCAGCGATCCAGGGGGCAGCAATGTTGTCCACGTTGGAGCCCTGCGTTCTGGAGTAGCTGCCCGACAACGTATAGTTTTGCTCCAGGCGTTGAGCAACTGACAGAAGAAAATTCTTGGCTTCCGCCCGGTGGCTTCTCAAAACGTAGGCGTTGTAGCTCGGAATCGCAATGGCCGACAAGATGCCGATGATCGCCACCACGATCATGACCTCGATCAATGTGAAACCACGATTGAGAAAAGGCTTTGATTTCATCGTGTTCATTTCGTGAGGATTTCACGCCAGTTGTACCGTCCGCGAGGCGCAACAGATGGGGTCAACTTGGGTGGCGTAAGCCCCTTGCAACCCTCTTGGTTGCAAACCACCGTTTGTTTGTTGGTGGTGTCGGTGTAGGTGTTGCTGACCTTCACAACACCTGACGATTTGATGCTGATACCGCCCACCAAAGCACCGTTCACAAGCAGATCCCCTGAGCGCCCAGAGCATAGGTTCACCGCGACCAGAAATCCGGTGTTGCCAGGGGTGCAAATGTCACCTTTGGGTTTGGTGGTGGCAAACAACACCGTTCCCGTGTCGGGGGGGAGTGTCGAGTTGGAGAGTACCCGTTCTCCATCGGTGAAGGTCAACTTCCATCCCCGTTTGCCATTGAGGTTGGGCGTGGCCCAATCGCGTCTCACAAGATCCACACCCAGAGCCGACTCGGTCACGGAAATGGCGGCCAGATCCGTGGCAGGGACGGTCAACGTGGACGAGGGCGATTTGTCGACGACGTTGTAGTAGCCGCGCGCGGTTTTGTCGCCGTAGTCTGCGTCTTCATTCAACTTGCCCGTGCCGAAGGTTACGTTCCAGCCCACACCATCGCATGAGGGCGCCACTGATGGAGCCGTTGTGATGGGCTCACGTGTGGAGGGAAGCAGAGGTGTCGCCGTGGTTGATGCGGTGTACAGGTTGCCCAAGTAGCGCCACTGTCCGAGTGAGTCTCCGGCTTTCGCCAGCACAAAGTCAAGACCTTGCGGAACCGAGAACTGGAACTTGTGCATGTTGCCGCGAGCATCTCCTGCATAGACGGTGTCCACGAGTCCATCGCGATCGGTGTCGACCGGGGTCGGCGTCGACAGGCCGTTGGCAGAACCCATCGCAGCGGTCAGCTTGGTTGAAGACGCTCCGGTGCTGGCATCCAGCATGAAAAGAACGGCGTTGCCATTGGTGGATCCGTAACCATTGCCAACAACGACACGCCAGACACCATTGACCTCTGCAGCATCGGCAACCTTCGCAATCTGGAGGTATGCCCCAGTGATCGGATTGATCGAGGGCTCGTTGAATGTGAAGCCGACATCGGCATCTTGTGCGGATGTGAATTCCCACATCGGTATTGCCGCCAGCGTTGCTTCGTCAGAAGTTGCGAAGTTGCTTTGGTCGCTGATGTCCAGAGCGTAGAAGCCCTTGCCACCTGCGCCCAACCCCCCCGTCAACATGGTGCCCCACACGCCGGCGGATTTTTCGAAATCTCCTGCCATGGGTGTGCTGTCCACGAAGTAGCGGTGGCTGAAGGCGAGCGCCGTCAAAGACGGGAGGTTGGCGAACACGCTACCCGGGATGTAGCCGAAAAGCTCTTTGCCATTTGTGCCAGAGAAGGCATGCAGCATGCCGTCGTTGCTGCCCACGTAGACCACAGGGGGGCGATTCTTGGTGTTGTTTCGGTAAGTGGCGTGACCTGGAAACTTGGAGCCCGAATATGCTGGACTTGACCCCGACACATAGGTCACGCCTGAGTTGACGATGTCGCCGAGCAGGTTGTCTGCGCGCACCCTGAAAGTGGTTCCCTCGTCTGTGCGTTTTCCGCGCAAATAGTCCAGTCTGGCCGTCCCCAAGCTGTCTGAAGCGTTCAAAACCGCCTGTTGCGTAGTGTTCAGATTGGCCCATTGAAAGCGCATCTTGCTGAACGTCGCACCGCGCTCCGAAGTGAAGATCTTCCGGGTGCTTTCCGTCAAAGGCGTGGCCACCTGCAAAGGCGCTTTGGTCCTTAGCCACTTTGATGCCTCCCAGTCGGGGGAGGCGGTGCATTCGGCTTCTGTCTGCGTGGGCTTGCACGCACTCACTGTGCCGCTCCAATCCTTCGGCGAATATCCTGCGTAGATGATTTGACTGTTGCTGGTCTGCCGACTGGAAGACACCGCAGCGCTGGAGGCGGATGCCGCAGAGTCGTCTGCGATGGCCTTGAACGCTTGAGAAAGACCATTGCGCATGGCAACAGGGTTGCTTCCCGCAAACCAGTTGTCTGGCGAGGCGTTGTTGTCACTGTCCCAAGACAAGGGGGCAGTGTTGGGGTTGTTGCCCGTCACCAGCTCTGTCTTGAAACCACCGTACTTCGTGGCCATCCAGTACTGCGTTTTTCTGATGCTGGCCGCCGCGATCGTGCCAGTCCATGCTTCAAGCACATCAACCCAATAGGTCCTGATGTTCTGAGTACCGCTGAGGTCGCTGCGAATGTCGTTGGTGTTGCCCCAGAAGGCCAGTGAGGCGATGTAGGGTGTGTTGCCATTGTTGAGTCCAACGCCGCCCCCCACACCGACCACACCGTTGGCCGCGAGGCCCTCGTAACCCCTGATCGTGTCAAAGAGACCTTGTACGTTGACGCCGTCCGGATCTGCAGGCGTTCCTGCCGAGCACCTGGTGTTGTTGGAGCCAGGCAAGTTGCCGTCGCAATGGGTGTTGATGTCGCCGATACCCAGAATGTAGTTCTTCTGACAGGTGTTGATGATGGGGTCGCGCGTACCCGCCCTGAGCAGGTCGTTGCCCGTGATGACCGGGAAGTCGTCTTTCAATGCCGCCGTCAAGTTGTCGGAGTAATCCGTTGGTGCCGGACGCCCCCGCAGATAAAGCTGCGACGCATAGAACAGCTCGCTGACGTTGTCGTACGTTTCGTAGATCCCAGAATAGCCAAACTTGTTGAGGTAGTTCATCAAGCCAGAATTGGTTACTGCACTGGCCGCCGCGTCGGCAGGGTCAGGGTTGGTGAACATCACACCTGTGGTTGTGTTCCATTCGGGCGCAGGGTTGGGCACCACACCAATCTTTGTGGCTGCGCTGGGCCCCACGCTCTTCATGGCAGACCGCAGCGCAGCGCCATTTCTGGTTCCATTGGCCACGTTCAGGTAGCCCAACGCAGCGAATCGCATGTCGTTGTTGTACTGCTGGACCAGGCCTTCGGGCTTGGGCACACCGGAGTACTTGTTTTGGCAGTTGGCTTCCAGTCCAACACCCGGCACCGCGACACAGGCTTCGACGCGAATGTTGAAGCATGAGCTGGTTCCTGCAGCGCCAGGGAGTGGCGTGGCGGCGCAGGTGGCCTTCTGTTCTGCCAGCGACAAATTTGCAAAATTGTTCGCATTGGAGACGATGAACTTGGATCCGTATCCGAAGGATCTCGCGAACTTGTTCACCCCCGTCAAGGGCATGCCGGGTGTTCCCACCGTCAGGTTGCGGACTGGGTTGTTGCCACTGCTGCCTTGCTGACTGCCATAGGTGCGTATCAGCACAGTTCGTGCAGTGGTGTCGCCCGGATACGCCGTCGCCATTGAAGAAAAACTGTCCCGGGTTCCGCCCGTCATCACTGAGCGAAACTGGTCCAGGTTGGACATGGTCAACCAGTTGAGCAAGTTGCCCGCCCATTGGGTCGCGTCAGGGCAAGCACCCGTGGTCACATTTTGTGCACTCACCGGTGTGAACACCTCGTTCGTTGGGTTGTAGCTGTAGCACTTGCGATTGTCAAAGTACCCTTCGTACCGGACCGTGTAGGTATAGGTCGTCGCTGGATATGACGCTTGCGTGGCTGTCGGGAACTCCACCGACAGTGCCAAGACCACATTGCCCGGAACAGCCGTGGTGTCGGGGGGCTGCTGGCTCGGCGTGAAAGCGCCGCTCTTCGCCGCAAATGCCGCGATCAAGGTGATCGCACCGAGTTTGAGGATGCGGTTTGTGATCATGTCTGGTCCCTGAAAAAGTACAAAACCCCAAGTGCTCAAAGCGGCGAATAGACGGACTGCAGCGTGACGGAGGTGCGTCCGGCAACCCCCTGCGTGCGGCCAAACCCGACTGCGGTGATGCGGAAGAAAAGCTTGTTGGAGTTGGCGATGCCCAGGTCGGCTGCTTTGAACAGCTCAATCAGGTATCGGGGAGGAGGAACATCCGCTGCAGCCGGAAAGGGCGCGTCTGTGAATGTGCCGTAGGCAACGGTCGGAACATCCGTCGCAATCGCGCCGATGCATGTGCGCGCTGGGTTGGCGTTGTCTCCCCAGTTGGCCCCGCTCCACACGGGGCGTCCGCACGCCACGGACGCGGTGGCTGAGTAAAGGCCCTGCAAATCGGCCGCTCCACCTCGACCTCCATTCTCCAAGCCTATGCCATCAACTGCAGGGTTGGCCCCCACCCAGAAGTTTCCCGCATCAGCGGCGCTGACTGGGCGGGTTCCCAAAGGGCGGGGCAGGTTGCAAACAGCCGCACCGAGCGCGTTTCGGCAATAGGTAACACCGTCAAACCGGATCCCGGAGATGTCACGTTCAGCATCACGCAAGGCCATCTCGGCGTATTCGCGCGCCAGCGTGATGTCGCGGTCATTGGCAGACATGCGTTCCTCAAAGAGCGAACCGCGCAGAGCCATGACGCCGAACAGCGACAGCACGATCAGGAAGATCAGGCTCGTGACCAGCACGAATCCACGGTTGGCTTGCATGGACATAGAAGTTTCACAAAGGGGTGGCAAAGATTGCATTGCGCAGCGAAACCACCGAGGTGTAGCGCTTCCACAGTCGGGCGTCTCCCGCAGCGCGGGCTATGTTGGCGTTGAAAACACCTGTCGCGTCCCGCGTGCATGTGGGGCGAGTGGGTTGCAGGTTGACCGTTCCCTGTGCGGCTGGACCTCTGGAGACGGGAGTCGCCGCAACGATGCAGATTTCCACTGCAGTGACCCCGGCCCAACCCTGGGCGCTGGCTGAAACTTCGGTGGCGCTGATGTATCTCTCTTGCCCAGCACCTGCGGCCAGTCTGTTCGCCGCCAACCCTGGCGCCGACATCTGGTATCGAAGCACAAACTCCTCGACACCAGAGGCAAGATCTTGTGCCGCGTTGCCTCCAGAACCCTCGCAGCGCAGCTGCGAATCCGCCCCTGCTGCTGGAACTGGTGCCGAAAATCGGTTGATCACCATCGTCTCGCCTGCAGGGGGTGGCTGCTGAAGGCAGTCGAGTCCATCGCCGGTGTTGGCATTGGCAGCGAACAGGCTGTTGGCTGCGTTGGCTGCGTTGTTCGCTGTTGCCTGGTAAGCGACCTGCAAAGTGTGTCGTGTTGCGCTCACGGCGCCACAGGCGTTGAAAGGTGGTGCTGCAGCAAACAGTGCGCTGGGTGATGACGCCATGGCTCCATCACAACCGAAGATCGGTGTGAGGCCGGGGAAGAATTGTGTGATGGGAGATGTCAGCGCGCCAACGGCTGGGTCACGCACGAAAACGTTCACCAGAGCCGGGCTGCCAGGAACAAAAAGGGAGGCTGCTTGTGCCCGGTTGACGGCGTCGATATCAAAGATGTCGACATATCCGGCTTGCATCAGATTCATCTGAAGCGTGCGAAGCACATTCCTAGCGGGGTCGTTCAATTGAGCTTGGTCTTCCCTCTGACGCGTTGTGTTGTTCGAGTTGACATAGGCGGTGCCGATGGCAGTCAGGATGACCAATCCGATGGCCAATCCAATCAGGATCTCCACCAGTGAGGCGCCTGCCTGGGCGCGCTTCAGCTTGTAGTGAATCATGGAGTTACCCAAATGTTGAGGCAGCGAATGCCTGCCACCGGTACACCAGGGCAGGTGGCGTCTACTTCTTCGACTGCGGCTGCATTCGCCACGTTGTTGGTCTCGGCTTCGGATTTTTCTCGCCACATCACCACCACCTGCCTTGCGTTGGGCTCGGTCACACCTGCCACCGCGACCGGGAAGATAGCGCCACGACCTTCAGGCAAATCGCGTGCAATCGACTGCCGCCATTCCCTCAAGTCGCGTTGGGCAGCCTGGGCTGGGGTGCACAGTGGTTGACCGTTCAGTCCACACCCTGGGTCTGCTGGAATTGCACCTGCTGCAGCGTAGTCGTCAGGGGCCAAATAGGCGCCGGCTGGGGTCGCTTGAGCAACCAACAAATTCGCCGCCGTCAAGTTGGTGTTGTTCACCCGCATTTTTTCAATGATGAAATCAGCCTGAATCAAGGCTTGAGACCGCTGTCCCGATGTGTATTGGTAGCGCGTGGAGGCCAGTTGCAATCCTGCAGCACCCAGGAGTCCCACCGCGACAACCAACATCGTGATCAAGACCTCGATCAATGTTGCGCCGCGGACACGAGAAGGGGCCTTGATGTGCGTCATGGGCCTGGGGCAGGAATTTGGCATGCGTTGGGGGAATCGATGCGGACGCGGGTCGTCGCATTGATCACAATGTTTCGGGAGAAACTGTCGAAGGTCGGGTTGGTGGGGCAGATACGCAAGGTGTTCGCCGCCATCGCCCTTGCTTGCCCATTGGGCAGGTAGGTAACCGCCCTGCTCGCGACATCGTTGGTGGCAAACGCGGTTCTCACCCTTGCTCTTGGGAGGGTGTCTTGCAAAATGAGTGGATTCGGCGCCGCGGCAGGAAGTCCGATATGGACAATCCAGCCCGCCTCCACGTTGCTGTCGGTACACACCGTACCGTTGTTGCTTGGGCAAACCGTCACAGGTGCGTTTTGCCTGACGGCCTCCGAACGAGCAAATGCAAGAGATGACGTGTAGTCGTTGACAAGCGTCCGAATGGCGGTACGCGTCTGAATGGCTTCCCAGCTTGGCACAGCCAGCATGGCCAGTATGCCGACCATTGCGATGACCACCATGAGTTCAACCAAGGTGAATCCTCGTTGGCTGGCGCTCATCGTCAAACGGTTGGGGGTAAGGGAATGTTTCACGCTGAGATTCTCAACGTGATCCTGAGCCTGGCAGCGAACAGACGCTGAAGTGACCCCTGCGGAGGACAGACGGTCGCATTTCTGTGAGCGGTCTTGTGTGCTCCGTGAATGCCTCATGCGAAGTATTTTTGCCAGTACATCGTGAGTAATCTTATGGAACTGATTCAAGTTTGAATTTTTGTGATTTATCAGTTCTTAAGAAGTACTTTTTCGGTGAGGTGGAGGGATCGCCACTTTGACCGTTGATTTGTTCACGGACCGCGATTTGGACCCGGTTCAGCGCTGAACCTCATCCACCAAGGCCCGAAATTCGTCAATATCCTCAAAACTCCGATACACGCTGGCAAAGCGCACGTAGGCGACCTTGTCCAGCTTCTTGAGTTCGCGCATCACCATCTCGCCCAAGCGCGTGGCAGGCACCTCCCGTGCTCCGAGGTTGAGCAGTTTTTCTTCGATGCGCTCAATGGCGGCATCCACCTGCTCCGTGCTCACAGGGCGTTTGCGCAACGCCAGAGCGAACGAGGCGCGCAGCTTGCCGGGGATGTAGTCCACCCGGCGGCCGTCTTTTTTGACCACCGCCGGAAAGCTCACTTCCGGTCGTTCGTATGTGGTGAAGCGCTTCTCGCAATGGCCGCACTGGCGGCGGCGGCGGATGAAATCCGCGTCTTCCGAGACGCGGGTCTCCACGACTTGGGTTTCAAGATGACCGCAGAAGGGGCATTTCATCGTGTGATGCCGCCCTTTTGGCGTTACTTGTAGACCGGGAAGCGCGCGGTCAAGGCATTGACCTTGGCGCGGACCGCTTCGATGTTGGCCGCGTCACGCGGGTTGTCCAGCACGTCGGCGATCAGGTGGGCGGTGGCGCGGGCTTCTTCGTCCTTGAAGCCGCGGGTGGTCATGGCCGGTGTGCCGATGCGCACGCCGCTGGTCACCATGGGCTTTTCCGGGTCGTTCGGGATCGCGTTCTTGTTGATGGTCATGTGGGCGCTGCCCAGCACCGCTTCAGCTTCCTTGCCGGTGATTCCCTTGGCCCGGAGGTCGACCAGCATCACGTGGCTCTCGGTCCGGCCGCTGACAATACGCAAGCCGCGTGACGTGAGCGTTTCGGCGACGATGCGAGCATTTGTCAGCACTTGTTGCTGGTAGGTCTTGAATTCAGGCGCCAGCGCTTCCTTGAACGCCACGGCCTTGGCCGCGATCACATGCATCAGCGGGCCACCCTGCAAGCCAGGAAAGATCGCGCTGTTGATGGCCTTCTCGTGTTGGGCCTTCATCAGAATGATGCCGCCGCGCGGGCCGCGAAGGCTCTTGTGCGTGGTGGAGGTCACCACGTCGGCGTGTGGCACGGGGTTGGGGTAGACGCCTGCAGCGATCAGACCAGCGTAGTGGGCCATGTCGACCAGGAAGATCGCGCCGACGTCTTTGGCCACCTTGGCGAAGCGCTCGAAATCGATGCGCAAGCTGTAAGCCGATGCGCCAGCGATGATGAGCTTGGGCTTGGTCTCATGGGCTTTGCGCTCCATGGCGTCGTAGTCGATCTCTTCCTTGTCGTTGAGGCCGTAGGAGACGACGTTGAACCACTTGCCGCTCATGTTGAGCGCCATGCCGTGGGTGAGGTGGCCACCTTCGGCCAAGCTCATGCCCATGATGGTGTCGCCGGGCTTGAGGAAAGCGAGAAAGACGGCTTCGTTGGCCGAGGCACCGCAGTGAGGCTGGACGTTGGCAGCGTCGGCACCAAAGATCTGCTTCACGCGGTCGATCGCCAGTTGCTCGGCGATATCGACAAACTCGCAGCCGCCGTAGTAGCGCTTGCCCGGGTAGCCTTCGGCGTACTTGTTGGTGAGCTGGGTTCCCTGGGCGGCCATCACGGCAGGCGAGGCGTAGTTCTCGCTCGCGATCAACTCGATGTGGTGTTCCTGGCGCGTGTTTTCGGCCTGGATGGCGGCATACAGCTCGGGGTCGGTTTGCTCGATGAGAATGTTGCGGTCGAACATGGCAGTCCTTCTAGAGGTGAATCCTTGCGCATTGACAAGGGCTGCCCAGGCGAACGGCTGAACACCCCCGCTGCATCAGCAGGGGTGGCACGCTTCCCAGTGGTTGTCCCGGCCGCGGATCGAAGGGTGGAAAGATCAGGCAGGGGGGCCACGTCAGCGGCAAACCTCTCCAGCGGATGTCGGAGGTTGCGCGCCTATCGCCAGTTGCGTACCCGCCAAGTTTAGCCGAGGGCCATGGCGTTGGCCGGAAGGCCCCGAAAAGGCCGGCGCATTGGATGCGCCGGCTTAAAAGCGTTTCAGGACTGGGCCAGCGGAGCGGGCGCGGGTGTGGCAGCAGGTGCCGCCGGGCCAGCTTCGATTTCGGTGCCGGGCGCCACCAACGGCGCTGGTTGGACCGGTGCGACCACATTGACGGTGCGTGCCGGTGGCACATAGCGTTGCAACGGCTTGCCCAGGGCCACGCTCTGGATGCGCATGTGCTCCGACATCACCTTGTCGATGTACCAGCCACCGTCGCTGGTGACGGCGCCCACATACAGGCGCAAGCCACCCTCGACCGAGCCGGCGCGCTTGATGCAGTCCTGCAGCACCCGAACACCCACGCGCAAGTTGGACACGGGGTCAAACGCCGCCAGTTGGCCACCGAAGTCTTCGTACTTGTCGGTGTGCACCCGGGTCAGGACCTGCATCAGGCCCTGAGCGCCGA
Source organism: Polaromonas sp. (assembly GCA_013823505.1). The sequence continues at coordinate 17,319 of PNMH01000014.1, forward strand.
CAGGGCTTTGTGCGAAGGGGTTGAAGCGCGACTCGACGGCCATGACGGCCAGGATCAGCGTGGGGTCGAGCTTGGCCTTCTCGCCAATCTCAAAGGCTTCAGCAACCAAGGCGCCCAGTGGCTCGGGCGCCACCCGGTACTTACGGCTGAGCCAAAAGGTCACATTGGCCTGCTGCTTGGGCAGATCGCCCGGATCGGCTGCTGTGACGCGGTCGATGGCGGTGGGTTCCACCGCCATCAGGGGTGCGTCCATAGCCGCTTCTTGCCGCTGCAGCAACCAGCCCAGCAGCTGCTGCTCTGCGCTCTGGCGCAGGTCACCACGTGCACTCAGCACGATCAGGCCGACCGCGAGCAAGGTGCCCAGCAGGGCCACGCCGTTGTGGGTGATGTCGAGGAATCCACGGTAGGTGTCGCCCAGCGTGGTCTTGAGGGATGCCACGACACCTGAGGTGTTCTGGTGTGGCGCAGTGAAGGTTGTCATGGTGTCGCTCCGTTCATGGCTTCGGCCGTTTGAGGCGGCCTGGCCCAGTTTGGTCGCTGTCGATGGCCTTGCAAATGGGTTTGGCGATCGACCTGGCCGGTGCTGGCCGCGGTCGGGTTAACCCCAGAGGGGTCAAAGTGCGCGGATGGTATGGGCTTATAAATACCCAGTCAATGTTTAGAACATTGTTTAAAGACACTTTTGGTTATATTAAACCGGATTCAACCCATCGCTCACGCGGTTCGCTAGCGGGAAACCCAGTGCCTGCAAGGCTTGCGGCAGGGTGTGGGGTCTTTTGCCGTTTGTCGGCTCGCACCCGCCTTTCAAGTCGCAAAACCTGTTTTCGAGCTCTCCGAATGAGGCTGGGCCGCGCCATTGAAAAGCTTCATGGCCTGTTCCGCCGATCCGCCTTGTCCCCTCGGCGCAGGGGGAGTACGCTCCAAAAGTCGGTTCTAAAAACCGGCATCAGCCGACCCAGCGGTGTCACCGCATGACGGCCCCCAACGGGAGCAATCTGTTGCTTCCAGGCTGGAGAGACATCCAACTCCCTCCGCCAAAAATGACGGCATGAGCATCAAGCCCGCCGTCGACCCCGGCAAGCCCTGTTTGTCGGGGTTTCTTGTTTCTGGGGACCTGCAAGCATCCTGGCACCGAGGTGCAAGAGTTCGGAGACACTGGCGCCTCGCCACTCATCCAGCCTGGTCACCATGAGCAACAGCCCCTCCATCTCTTTCACCAACCCTTGGATCCGACGCGCGTTCTGGACCGTGGCCAGCGTGTTGGCGCTGTGGCTGGTCACCTGGATGGCGGTGCCGGTGCTCCTGAAATGGCAGCTGCAAAAGCAGGCCAGTCAAGTGCTGGGCCGCAGCGTGACGGTTGAACGCGTGGACTTTCGGCCTTGGTCGCTGGCTTTGACCATTCAGGGTCTGCGCGTCGCCGGTGCCCAGGGCGACACCGAGCAGCTCTCTGTGGGGCGGGTTCATGTCAACGCCGAACTTCAGTCCATTCTGCGGTTGGCACCGGTGATCGATGCCTTGACGATCGAGCAACCGCGACTGGCCTTGCGCCACCTGGGAGGCGGGCAATACGACGTGGACGACATCGTGCAGCGCCTTAGCGCGCCAGCGCCAGACACCCCAAGCGAACCGGCGCGGTTTGCGCTCTTCAACATTGAACTGCAAGGAGGCGAGTTCACCCTGGTGGACGACACCGTGGGCGCCACGCACCGCGTGCGGGGTCTGGCTGTGAGCATCCCGTTTCTCAGCAACCTGGCGTCGCGCCGCGAGGTGGTGACCGAACCGCGGCTGGCCTTCGAGCTCAACGGCAGTGCTTTCGATTCGCGCGCAGTGACGACGCCGTTTGCGGCAGACCGCGAAACCGATGCCAGTCTGAGCATTCCTGCGCTCGACCTGGCGCCTTACTTTCCCTACTGGCCAGCCACGTGGCCCGTCAAACCTGAGGCCGGTGTGCTTCAGGTGAATTTGCAGCTGGGTTTTTTGCAGCGCGACGTGCCCCAGGTCTGGTTGTCGGGAGATGTGGCGATCACCGGGTTGAAGCTGGTGGACGGTGCGTCGGCCGTGTTGTCGTGGGAGCGCCTGGGGGTGAAGCTGAACCGGTTGGAGCCGCTGGCGCGCCGGATCGACCTGGCGTCCATCGAGTTGAAGGGGCCAAGCCTGAGCTTGTCGCGCGATGCCCAGGGGCAGCTCAACCTGGCGCGTCTGGCCAAGGGCTTTGCTCTTGCGGCGCCTGAGAAACCGTCGACAGCCCAGGCGCCCGCTGCCCAAGCCGCGCCGTGGGACTTGCGGCTGGCCCGGTTCGATCTGGAGGGAGGGCGAATTCAGTGGCGGGATGAATCGGTCAACCCAGCCGCAGCGATCGCTTTGTCGGCTTTGCGCGTGCAAACCAGTGGCCTGAGCTGGCCGGTGCGTGCCCTCATGCCATTTGACGTGTCGGCCCAGCTCGACCAGACCCCCATCGGCATCAAGGGGACAGCCACGGATGTGGCTGCGCAAGCCGAGCTGTCTCTGGGCGAAATCTCCCTCGGGCTTTTCGCTCCTTATATAAGTAGCGCGCTCAAGCCCGCCCTGGAGGGGCGACTCGCTGCTGGTGGACGGCTGGAATGGAAGGCCGCGCAGGGCGACCGGCCCTTGGACCTTCAACTGCTGGCTGCCCGCGTTGACCTGAAAGAACTCAAGCTGGGCCCCTCTCGGCAACCGCTGGCCAGCCTGAAGCGCCTGCTGGTGGAAGACCTGCGCCTGGATCTGGCCCAGCGCAGCGCTGAAGTGGGCGCCATGGCGCTCACCCAGCCCCAGGCGCGGGTGCAGCGCGAATCCAATGGAGCCTGGATGTTTGAACCATGGTTGGTGGCCAAGCCAAACCAGGAACCACCCGCAGGTTCGACGCCCTGGCGCGTGGGGGTGAACGCACTCCAGCTCACCAACGGTTCGATCGGCTTCGTGGACCGCGTGCCCGCCCAGCCGGTCACGCTGGACATCACCCAGATGCAGCTGGACCTCAAGGGTCTGAGGCCGCAGGACGCGGAGCAGAAAGACATGGCCCTGTCGTTCAAGGCGCGCGTGGGCGCGGGCCCATCCAGCCAGGTGGCGCCGGGCCAGGTGTCGCTCGCTGGCGCCCTGCGGTTGCCGGTGCCCGGCGCATCGGGCGGCGCGGGCCTGCAGCTGGACGCCCGGGCACTGGTCGAGCGCCTGCCGGCGCATGCGCTGGAGCCGTACTTCGCCGACCGCCTCAACCTGGAACTGCTGCGCGCCGACGCGAGCTACCGAGGCCGCGTTCGGCTGGGCCTGCCGGGCGGCGCCGTGGCGCTGAGCCTGGACGGCGACGCCGCGCTGGACGATCTGAGTGCCAACACCCTGTCGCCTGCTGAAGACTTGCTGGCCTGGAAGTCGCTGCAGGTGCGCGGCTTGCAGCTCAACCTGACCCCAGGGCAAGCCGCCCGGGTGGCGGTGCGCGAGACCGTGCTCAGCGACTACTTCGCTCGCGTGATCATCGACGAGGCCGGCAAGATCAACCTGCAGGGTCTGGTGAAGCAGCCCGGTGATGCACCCGCTGCCGAATTCGCGCCGCCGCAAGCCGCAGCCACCGCCGTCAACAGCCCCACGCCCGACATCCGCTTGGGCCCCATCAGCCTGGTCAATGGCCGTGTGCTGTTTTCCGACCGCTTCATCAAACCCAACTACACCGCCAACCTGAGCGAGCTCACCGGCAGCCTGGGCGCTTTCTCCAACGCAAAGCCGGCGGGCGCCGCACCCGAGCTCGCGGCCTTGTCGCTGCGCGGGCGTGCCGAAGGCACGGCCGCGCTTGAAATCGACGGCCAGCTCAACCCGCTGGCGCAGCCGCTGGCGCTCGACATCCAGGGCCGCGTGCGCAACCTGGAACTCCCCCCGCTCTCGCCCTACACGGTGAAGTACGCCGGCTACGGCATTGAGCGAGGCAAACTCAGCGTGGACGTGGCCTACAAGATCGATCCGGACGGCCAGCTCGTGGCCAGCAACCAGATCGTGCTCAACCAGCTCAGCTTTGGCGAACGTGTGGCCGGCAGCGAAGCGCCCAACCTGCCGGTGAAGCTGGCGGTGGCGTTGCTGGCCGACCGCAATGGCGTGATCGACATCAACCTGCCGGTGAGCGGCTCCATCAACGACCCGCAGTTCCGCCTGGCACCCATCATCTTCAAGCTCATCTTCAACCTCATCGGCAAGGCGATCACGGCGCCGTTCTCGCTGATCGCCAGCGCGTTCGGCGGCGGCGCCGAGTCGCCCAGCCAGGTGGTGTTTGCGCCGGGCAGTGCGGTGCTGGCGGCTGAAAACCAGCAGCGGCTGGATTCGGTGGCCAAGGCGCTGGCCGACCGGCCGGCGCTGCAGATCACGGTGGTGGGGCACAGCGACCTGGAGGCCGAACGCAGCGGCTACCAGCGCATGCGGCTGGACGAGCGTGTGCAGGCGGAGAAGCGTCGTGCCCTGGCGCGAGACGGCAAGGCGATCCCCGACAAGCTGGTGGTCTCGCCTGAGGAGTACCCCGCGCTGCTCAAAGAGGTGTATCGGCGCGCCGACCTGCCCAAGCCGCGCAACCTGATCGGCATCGCCAAGGACATTCCGCAGGCCGAGATGGAAGCCTTGCTGCTGGCTTCGGTGCCGGTCACCCCGGACGCGCTGCGCGACCTGGCGGTGGCGCGGGGCCAGGCGGTGAAGGACTTTCTGGCCAGTCGCTCGCTGCCCGAAGACCGCATGTTTCTGGGCGCGCCGCAGCTGGCTCGACAGGGCGAAGACTGGCGCCCGCAGGCCGAACTGCGGCTGGCGCCACGCTGATCCGGCCTCCTGCCAAGACCCCATCTGGCCTGGGCGGTGCCTTGCGGGCGAACAGCGGCGACAATACGCGTTTGCCGCGCTGCTCTGGCGCGGGCTCTGTCCTGATTGAACTGACGTTTCCATGTCGCTGTTTTCCCTGCGCAAGTCTTCCTCTTCCCCTCAAGCATCTCCACCTGCCGTGAACACGCCCACCCCTTCCAAGTCCGCCACCGCGGCCCATCCTCTGGACGCCGTGACCGGTGGCGCGTTCTCCGCGCCCACTTCGGGCGAACGCGCTGCGCGCATCCGCGAGTGGCTGGCCACCGAGCCGGGCCTGGAGCAGATGAACGAGGTCTACAAGGAGCTGTCCAACCGCGACCGCGGCGCGGCCAAGCCGCTCAAGGAAAAGCTCGACGAGCAAAAGCGCATGAAGACGCAGGAGCAGATGGCCGTGGAGTGGGCGCAAAAGGCGCAGGCCTTGCTGGACCATTCGAGACTGAACCTGGCCGACGCCCTGGCCTGGCAGCGCGACGCCGCGCGTGCGGGCGCGCCACTCTCGCGCGAGCCACTGGCTACGTTGCGCCAGTCACTGTCCGAGCGCGTCAAGTCCATCGAAGACCTGCAGCACCGGGTGCAAGTGGAGCGCGAAGCCGCGGTATTGATCGCTCAGCGCATTGAAGTGCTTTCCACCAAAACCTGGCGCGAAGCCCAGCACAGCGCCCAGACGCTGCAGACCGATGTGGCGCAGTGGCAGGAGCAAGCGAGTGGTTTGGCGCAGGACCCGCAGTGGGCCAGCGTGGACGTGAAATTCCCGCCCATGCTCGACGCTTCGCGCAAGCAATTGCAGCTGGTGTGGGACGCGTTTGAAGGCGCACTGGCCCAGGCCGTGGCCGCCGACGCCGATGCTCAAGCGCCGCTGCCCGCCGTGCCCGTGTGGGCCGACGAGCTGCGCGTGGCGCGCGGTGGCGAAGCCGCCCCCGTGGCCGAGAAGCCCGCTGTGGACACGCAAGCGCAACAGGAACGCCGTGCCCGTGTGACCACCGAGCTTGGCGGCGCACTCGATGTGCTGGAACGCGAACTGGCCGAAGGCCACGGCAAGGCCACGCCCAAGGCCGCAGCCGACGTGCGCGCGATCCTCAAGTCCAACGGACGTTTCGTGAGCGCTGCGCTCGACGCGCGCGCCCACGCTGCCTTGAGCCAGGCGGGTGAGCTCGAAGGCTGGCAGCGCTGGCGCGCCGACCAGCTGCGCGAAGAACTCGTGGCCAAGGCCGAAGCCTTGCTGCAAGCCCCCGAAGGCCAGCGACTGGGTGGCCGCAAGATGCAGGAAACCCTGCGCGGCCTGCGCGATCAATGGAAAACCACCGACCAGGGCGGCCAGCCCAACCACGCCCTGTGGAAGCGCTTTGACGAAGCCTGCACCGAAGCCCACAAGCTGGTCGAAGCCTGGCTGGTGCAGGTGCGTCAGCAAGCCGACGCACACAAGGCCCAGCGCCTGGCCATCATTGCCGAGCTCAAGGCGTGGACCGAAGCCCATGCCGGCAACACCGACTGGAAGGCCCAGGTGCGCGCGCTGCACACGTTCTCGGAGCGCTGGCGCGAAGCCGGTCACATGAGCGAGAAGGCGTTTGCCGAAATGCAGCCGCAGTGGAAAGACGCCATGCACGCGGCCCACGCCGGTCTGGAAACCGCGCAGGCCGAGAGCACCGCGCGCCGCAAGGCCCTGATCGAAGAAGCCACCGCGCTGGGTGCCGCACCCATGCTGCGCATCGACGCGGTGAAAGCGCTGCAACAGCGCTGGCAGGCCGAAGCCCACGCGGTGCCGCTGGAGCGCAAGCACGAACAGAAACTCTGGGAGGCGTTCCGCCAGCCCATCGACGAAGCGTTCAACCGCAAGACCACCGAGCGTGAGAAGGCTGCCACCTCGCTCAACGCGCACGACCAGCGCGTGCTCGACGCTTCTCGTGCCCTGGAGCAGGCGAGCGCCAGCGGCGACGCACAGCGCATCCGCGCGGCCATGCAGGAGCTGGAGTCGGCCTTGGCTGGTCGTCCGGCTGCGGTGGAGCCCGCGCCCGTGGCCGCTCCGGTTGCCGAAAAGGCCGCGCCGATCGAGCCTGCCGCAGCGTCGGATGAGCCCGCTTCGGAAACGACAGAGGAAGCCGTTGCAGCCAGCGAGTCCGACGTTGCTGAGGTGGCCGCCCCGGCCGAACCGGTGGCGCCCGCCAAACCCGCCGCACCGCCCAAGAAGCTGGTGGCCATGCGCGGCGACGATCGTCCCGGCATGAAGAAGGCCGAACCAGCTGGCCGCGATGCGCGTGGTGCCCGCCGCGACGGTGGTGGCGCAGGCCGCCCCGATTCGCGTGGTCCGCGCGACGCGCGTGGTCCAGGTGCCGCAGCGCCGTGGCGTGACGAGCGCGAGCAGCGCGGCCCGCGCCTGGGCGATGCAGCGTTCCGCGCCCAGCGCCAGGCCATTGAAGCGGCGGAAGCCAGCCTGCGCAAGCTCGCCGCACAAGCCCACGGCGAGGTGCTCACACAACTCATGACGGCTTGGGAGAAGCGCGACGCCGAGCAAATGCCCACCGCGCAAGCACTGGGTTCGCGCGTGAACGCGGCCAACCGCAGCGCCTGGTCTGCCGCTTTGTCCAAGGCCGCCGGTGCCTTGCCGGGCGAGACCTTGCTGCGCCTGGAGATGGCGGCCGAAGTGCCCACGCCGGCCGAGCACCTGAGCGAGCGCCGCATGCTGCAGTTGCAGTTGCTCACGCGCCGCCATGCGGCGGCACCGGGCGAGACCTGGGTGGAGGATGTGGCGGGCGTGCTGGCTTCGCCGTTCGATGCCTCGGCTTCGCGCAGGCTTCAGACCGTGCTGAAGGTTTTGCTGAAACGCTGAGCCCGACCCACTGGGTCCAAAGCCCGTGCAGACGCTGTCTGCACGGGCTTTTTTACGGGGCGTTGGCCGCTGGCCGAAAGAACCCGTCGTACAGCGCCACGAGCGCCGGAAACTCCTGGGCGAAGCGTTCGCGGTTCACGAAGTAGGCCTCGCAGGTCACGGCAAAGAACTCGGCGGGGTCCTTGGCCGCGTAGTCGTCGAGCCAGGGACGTTCGGCACCGAAGCGCTCGGCCATCGCCACCGCTTCGCGGAACGCATCGAACGCCGTCTGCATCGTCTCGCGCCAAACGTTGCGTGCTTCCGCTGCACTGTGCGTGCCCAAAAAGCCTTTGGGCAAGGGAGGGGCTCCGTCCGGGTACTCGCCCAGCGAGATGCCGCGCATGTCCATCTTGTGAACGAACTCGTGGATCACGACGTTGCTGCCACTCTCGGCCGCCACGCTGGCGTGGGCAACTTCTTCCCAGCTCAGCATGAGCGGGCCTCGGTCCATGGCTTCGCCGGCCAGCACCTCGTCGTAGTGGTGCACCACGCCTGCGCCGTCGGTGGTCTTGCGCCGCGCCACCACGGCGCCGGGCTGCACCACGATGCCGACGAAATCGCCGTACCAGTCGAGCAGCTTGAGCGGGTCGCGCACCGCTTCACCCGTGGTGCCGTGCATGTGCAGCAAGGGCAGGCAAGCCTGCGCTGCAATCGCCAGGCCCATGGCGTCGGTGAGCGTCAGGCCATTGGCGCCGTGGAATTCTTTCTCGGTCAGGAAGTGGGTGCACAGCAGGCGCAGCCGGTCTTGCTCGGTGCTGTCGAGTGTGCAGAGGAACGGGTGGGCGGCGAGGGTGGATTGCCACAGCGTGTCGGGCACCGGCGTGGGCTGGCGCATCGAGCGCGGCAGCAGGCGTTGGAGCAGATCGATCATGGCAAGGGCAAGGGGATGCGGCGCAGGCCTTGGGAATCGAGTCGCAGCACCTCGGCGCGCGGTGGATTGGCCGCGGCATCCCAGTCGCTGAGCACCACGCGTTGCAAATCGTCGCCCAGCGCATGCAGGGCTGGGCGGTGCGTGTGGCCATGGATGAGCGTGCGAGCGCCTGCGGTTTGAAGGGCGGTGCGTGCAGCGATGGTGTCCACATCGGCCCAGAGGCTGGGGTCGTTGGCGGTCGAGCGTTTTCGGGCTTCGCTCTGCTCTCGCAGATCGCGGGCGACGGCCGTGCGTTCGCTCAAAGGCCGCGCCAGGAAATCGCGCTGCCACGCCGGCTGGCGAACCTGCTCGCGAAAGCGCATGTAGTCGGTGTCGGCCAGGCACAGCGCATCGCCGTGGCTGAGCAACCAGTGCTGGCCGAGAAACTCGAACGTGGTCGGATCAGGCAGGCCCTGCATGCCGCAGGCTTGAAGGCCTGCTGTGCCCAGCAGGAAGTCGCGGTTGCCCGCCATGAAGTAAATCGGTGTGTCGATGCTGAACCGCTTGAGTGCGTCCGCGCAAGCGCGCCAGAAGCGCTGGTCGGTGGTGTCGCTGGACTCGAGCACGTCGTCGCCTACCCACACCTCGAACAAGTCGCCCAGGATGAAGAGGGCGTCGGCCCGCTGCGACACAGGACGCTGCAGGAAAGCCCGCCAGACGTCGAAGGTCAGTGGCTCGCCGGGTTGCAGGTGCAGGTCTGAAATGAATTCGACCGCCTGCCAGTGCGCGGGGGCGCGCAGCTGATCGAGGCGGTCGGGGGAGCGGGCGGACATCAAACCAGGCGCTGCCAGGGGCCGAGCCCCCGGGATCACAGCGCGACGGCTTTTTCGATGATCACGTCGTCTTTCGGGACGTCGTCGTGGAAGCCCTTGCGGCCCGTGGGCAGGCCTTCGATCTTCTTGACGATCTCGGCGCCCGAGACCACCTTGCCGAACACGGCGTAGCCCCAGCCTTGTGCGCTGGGCGCGGTGTGGTTGAGGAAACCGTTGTTGGACACGTTGATGAAGAACTGCGCGGTGGCGGAGTGTGGGTCGCTGGTGCGCGCCATGGCCAGGGTGTAGGTGTCGTTCTTCAGGCCGTTGTTGGCTTCGTTGTTGATGGGCGCATCGGTCGGCTTCTGGGTCATGCCGGGCTCGAAACCGCCGCCCTGCACCATGAAGCCGGGGATGACGCGGTGGAACACCGTGTTGTTGTAGTGACCCTTGTTCACGTAGGCCAGGAAGTTGGCGGCCGACAGCGGCGCTTTTTCAGCGTCGAGCTCGATGGTGATGACACCGTGACCGGTGATGTGCAGTTCGACTTGGGGGTTGGCCATGGTCATTTCTCCAGAGTGGCTTTGAGGATGGTGATGGGGGTTTTGGGCACGTCGGTGGGAAACGGGCCGCCTGCGCCGGTCGGCGTTTCCTTGATCTTGTTGACCACGTCCATGCCCGAGACCACTTTGCCGAACACGGTGTAACCGTAGAGCTGAGCGGCGTTGACCAGGTTGGCGCGTGGCACGTTTTCGTAGACCTGACCGTTGTACTCGAAACGCGGCACCGGGTCGCCCGGCGGAATGATGGTGGGGTCCAGGAACGCGTTGTCCTTGACGTTGATGAAGAACTGCGAGGAGGCCGAGTTCGGATCGTTGGTGCGCGCCATGGCCACGGTGCCGACGGTGTTGCGCGGGCCACCGCGCTGCAGGGCCGCCTGGCCTTCGTGGGCCACGGGGGGGCGGGTCGGTTTCTGTTTGTAGGTGGCGTCGAAGCCACCGCCTTGCACCATGAAGTTGCTGATCACGCGGTGGAACACGGTGCCGTCGTAATGCTTGTCTTTGACGTATTGCAGGAAGTTCTCGACCGTCTTGGGCGCTTTGTCGGGGTAGAGCTCCAGCACGATGTCGCCCATGGACGTGGTGAGCTTGACGCGGGGCGCGGCTTGCTGCGCTGAGGTGGGCAGCCAGGCCAGGGACGCGGCCACGGCCAATGCGCCGAGGACGGCACGGCGCAGCGGGTGTGTTGTGGATGTGGTCATCCGATGGTTCCTTCGAAGAAGATGGTCCAGCGATCGTTCTCGCGGATCCAGTATTGGCGTTTGGTCACGCCGCGCGTCTGGCCTGTGGCGACTTCGCCGAAGGTGACGACGCGGGTGTCGTCGGTGTCGTTCCAGCGCAGGACCGACAGGTCCTTGATCGCCAGCTCGCGTGGGCCGGTGCTGCGCAGTTCGCTTTCCACACGGGGCCACCATTGAGCCAGATCGCGACCCTGATTCGAAAAGCGGCTCGAGTAAAACCCTTTGAGTTCGGCCAGATTGCCCTCGCTGCGGCTGCGGCGCCAGGCTTCGAGCACGCTCTCGAACTGTTCCCGGTCGCCACTCAACGCATCGGGTTGTACCCACTGCAGTTCGGGCGCGATCACCACCGGCGTCGTGCGGATCTGCACCGTGCGCAGCAGGCGCTCCAGGTCGGGGTTGGACAGCACCACACAGCCGTCGGACGCTTGCGGTGCGCGCACGAACTGGTCGCTCGGTGTGCCGTGCAGCCAGATGCCGCTGCCCGTCTTGCCGCGTTGCACGTCCAGGGGGTTGGGGTAGTTGATCGGCAGCGCGCCCACACCATACAGGTCGGGCAGGTCGGCCGGGTTGAGGGTGCTGGTGATGTAGTAAACGCCCAGAGGGGTGCGCTTGTCGCCCTCGACCGACTTCTCGATGCCCGAGAGGCCGACCGAGATGTAGAAGTCGCCCACCAGCTTGAGCCTGGGCTGGCGGTCATCGGTCGCACTGGAGCGCAGCGGGTTGAGGTTTTCAAACAGGTACAGGCGCGAACGCGACGCGTCGATGGCGATCGCGTGGCGGCTCTGCGGTGCCAGCGTGAGGAACTGGCTGGGGATACTTCCTTCTGGTGGTCGCTCGGTGAGGGCGAGCAAGCGGCGGCGAGACTCTTCGCGCAAGGTGGAGAGCTGCTGGCTGGCGGTCAGGGCCTTGGTGTCGGGCACATCGCCCAGCTGGCGCACAGGGCGGGCCTGCAGGCTCAGCAGGTCACCGTGCACCAGATGAGCCAACTGAAAGTTGGGGTGGTCCTTGACCAGCTGTTCGGCCAGGGCGAGTGCTTCGCGGTGGTGCCCTTGGCTGAGGAGCTGGTAGATCCCGATCAGGCGCGCTTCGGCCTGGCCGAGCATGGGCTTGACCTCATCGAATCGGGCGGGCGTGAGGCTGGCGCTTTCCAGCCCCGACGGGCTGGAGGGCAGCTGGCTTCGGGCAGCGTCTTGCACGCGTGCCATGGCCTGGGTGAGCAGCGAAGGCGCTGTCGGGTCGAGTGATTCGCCTGCGCCCGCGCTGTGGCTCAAGGCGCCGTCTTGCCGCGCGTTGTTGATCCAGATGGCCAGCAACGCGACGACCACCACCGCGCCGAAGGTCCAGCCCAGGCGTCGGTTGATGCCCGGTCCGACACCGGGTGCACCTGGGGGCACACCGGCATGACCGCGCTGGCCCATGCGCCGACCCGCCATCAAGAGCCCGTGGATTCGCGCACGATCAGCCAGCGGTTGCCGCTCTTGACCATGTCGAGCGTTTTGCGGCTGGTGACGTTGAGGGTGTCGGATGTGTAGTCCTGGCGGAATCGGGCCGTGGCCTTGTCGCCATTCACCGTGACCTCCAGGTTGGTCACGTCCACCCCGATGCGGGTGCGCGGCTCGATGCGGGCCCGGCGATCCGACTCCCACGCCTTGCGGGCCTGGCCGCCAGGCGGTGCGAAGCTGCCGGCGTAGGCGCCGAGGTAGCCGTTCATGTCTTTGGACGACCATGCGCCGGCCCAGCTGCGCACGGCAGCTTCGACCTCGCGCTGTGCATCTGCCGCCACCGGGGGCGCGGCAGGCGCGGGCGCAGGCGCTGCAGCAGGCGCGGCGGGTTTGGTGACTGCGGCCACGGGCGCTGCAGGTGCCGGGCTGGCCGGTTTTGCAGCGGCTGGCGTCGGCGCCGAGGCAGCGGCCACCGAAGCCGTGGCGCCCGAGCGGGTGTCGGCGGCAAACAGGTTGCGGATCAGGCTGAGCTTGGGCGCCACGCCGGGGTTGGTGCCGTCAAGCTGCAGGGCCTTGCTGTAGGCCTGGCTGGCGAGCTTGGCATAGACATCGCCGAGGTTTTCGTGCGCAGTGGCGTAGCTCGGGTTGGTGCGGATCGCCATTTCAAGCGCGGCGCGTGCCTTGTCGAACTGGCTCTGGCCGGCGTAGAGCACGGCCAGGTTGTTGTAGGGCTCGGGCAGCTCGGGATAGTCTTCGGTGAGCTTGCTGAAGGTGGCGATCGCGTCCTGCGTCTTGCCGCTTTCGGTGAGGATCACGCCCCTGAGAAAACGCATCTGCGGATCGCGCGCCTTGCCCACCAGGTACTGGTCGGCCTTGGCCAGGGCTTCGGCCAGCTGGCCGCTGCGCAGCAGGCGGTTGACTTCGGCGTAGTCCTCGGTCTGAGCCAGTGCCATCGAAGCGCCCAGACCCAAGGCGACAGCCATGGCCAGACAACGCAGTCGAGAAGCCATGCCGGAGCGCGCCACGGAAGGGGAAGCACCACGCAGGGTGGCTTGAAGATTCACAGGGTGGGACATGGGACCTCGGAGAGCGAACCTGGGCCACCGCAAGACGGTTGCATCCAGCGACACGTTGATCGAAGGCCCGGCGCTGCATGGCACGCTGCACCGGGCTGGATATACTGGCGCATTGTATCTGAGGGGTCTGTTTCTCATGGCCGATCCAGACCGCCAGCAGCACCCCGCGTGGCCTGTGTGACACAGGCCGTCCGCACCAGCTGCCGCGTCAGGTTGTCCACCCCGTTTCGCCGCGCTGAACCCGTGCCCGCTTCCCCGACATGACCCTGAAAATCCACAACACGCTCACGCGCCGCCTGGAGGACTTCCAGCCGATCGAACCTGGTCATGTGCGCATGTACGTCTGCGGAATGACGATCTACGACCTCTGCCACATCGGCCACGCCCGCATGATGATGGCCTTCGATGTGGTGCAGCGTTGGCTCAAGGTGAGCGGCTATCGTGTCACCTACGTGCGCAACATCACCGACATCGACGACAAGATCATCAAGCGTGCGGTCGAGCGCGGCATCACCCTGCGAGCGCTCACCGACGAGATGACCGCCGCCATGCACCAGGACATCGCCGTGCTCGGCATCGAGCCGCCCAGCCTGGAGCCGCGCGCCACCGAATACGTGCCGCAGATGCTGTCGCTGATCGGCACGTTGCAGCAAAAAGGTCTGGCCTACCAAGCCGACAACGGCGACGTGAATTACGCGGTGCGCAAGTTCGAAGGCTATGGGAAGCTGTCGGGCAAGTCGCTCGACGATTTGCGCGCTGGCGAGCGCGTGGCGGTTGCCAGCGACAAGAACGATCCGCTGGACTTCGTGCTGTGGAAGTCGGCCAAGCCTGACGAGCCGGCCGAGGCCCAGTGGGCCAGTGCGTACGGTGCTGGCCGCCCGGGCTGGCACATCGAATGCTCGGCCATGAGTTGCGCCACGCTGGGCGAAACGTTTGACATCCACGGCGGGGGCGCCGACCTGCAGTTTCCCCACCACGAAAACGAAATTGCCCAGAGCGAAGGCGCCACCGGCAAACCGCTGGCGCGCTTCTGGGTGCACAACGGATTTGTGCGCGTGGACAACGAAAAGATGTCCAAGAGCCTGGGCAACTTTTTCACCATCCGCGAGGTGCTGGCCAAGTACGACCCGGAGACCGTGCGCTTCTTCATTCTTCGGGCGCATTACCGCAGCGCGTTGAACTACAGCGATGTGCACCTGGACGACGCGCGCGGCTCCCTCAAGCGCCTGTACACCGCGTTGTCGCTGGTGCCTGCCGCACCCATGATGGACATTGACTGGAGCCAGCCACACGCCCAGCGTTTTCGCGCCGCGATGGACGAGGACTTCGGCACGCCCGAAGCGGTGGCGGTGTTGTTCGAGTTGGCCGGTGAGGTCAACCGCGGCAAGGACCCTGCGTTGGCGGGTCTGCTGCGCGCACTGGGCGGCACGCTGGGGCTGCTCCAAACCGATCCGGCGACTTATTTGCAGGGTGGGGCAGGGGCCTCGGGCGGTCTGGACGAGCCCGCCATTGCCTCGCAGATCGCCGCACGCGTGGCCGCCAAACAGGCCAAAGATTTCGCTGAAGCCGATCGCATCCGAAAAGCCTTGCTGGAGCAGGGCATTGTGCTCAAGGACAGCCCCGCCGGCACCACCTGGGAACGCGCCTGATGGTCACTCTCGTGCTGCCCGACGTGGGACCCGATGCGCCCGATTACTGGCTGGAGGCTTGCCGCCACCTGATGAAACGCGACCGCGTGATGAAGAAACTCATTCCGCAGCACGGCGGCGTGAGCCTGCAGTCCCGTGGGGACGCCTTCGTCACGCTGGCGCGCAGCATCGTGGGTCAGCAGATTTCGGTGAAAGCCGCGCAGTCGGTCTGGGACCGGTTTGCGGTGTTGCCCAAAAAAATGGTGCCCGCCCAGGTGCTCAAGCTCAAGGTGGACGACATGCGCTCTGCTGGTTTGTCAGCGCGCAAGGTCGAGTACCTGGTGGACCTGGCGCTGCACTTCGCGAACAACCAGGTGCACGTGAAGGACTGGGCGGAGATGGACGACGAGTCCATCATCGCCGAGCTGGTGGCCATCCGCGGCATTGGCCGCTGGACGGCCGAGATGTTTCTCATCTTCCACCTGATGCGGCCCAACGTACTACCGCTGGACGACGTTGGCCTGCAGAATGGCATCAGCCGTTGCTACTTTTCGGGCGAGCCGGTTAGCCGCAGCGACATTCGTGAGGTGGCCGGTTCCTGGGCCCCTTTCAGCAGTGTGGCGACTTGGTATATTTGGCGCTCGCTCGATCCGGCCCCCGTCGCCTACTGATCCCGAACACGTCGTTGAAGCAGATGCCCGAAACATTCGGGCCCTGGCCCGATGTCCTGACACCTGTCAGGCCACGTGCCCCGCACCACAAGACCACAGGAGTCCACCTTGGCCAAAAAGAACTTTCTCGATTTCGAGCAGCCCATTGCCGATCTCGAAACCAAGATCGAGGAACTGCGTTACGTGCAGACGGAGTCCGCGGTCGACATCTCTGAAGAAATCGAACAGCTCGCCGGCAAGAGCCTGCAGCTCACCAAAGACATCTACAGCAGCCTCACGCCGTGGCAGATCACCAAGATCGCGCGCCACGCCGACCGGCCCTACACCCTGGACTACGTGCGCGAGATCTTCACGCACTTTGTCGAGCTGCACGGTGACCGTCATTTTTCTGACGACCTGAGCATCGTGGGTGGCCTGGCCCGGTTCAACGGCCAGCCTTGCATGGTGCTGGGCCATCAGAAGGGCCGTGACACGAAAGAGCGAGGCCTGCGCAACTTCGGCATGACCAAGCCCGAGGGCTACCGCAAGGCCTTGCGCCTGATGAAGCTGGCCGAAAAATTTCGCCTGCCGGTTTTCACCTTCGTGGACACGCCTGGCGCTTACCCCGGCATCGACGCCGAAGAGCGCGGCCAGTCAGAGGCCATCGGCCGCAACATCTTCGAGATGGCGCAGCTCGAAGTGCCCATCATCTCCACCATCATCGGCGAAGGTGGCTCGGGCGGCGCGCTGGCCATCTCGGTGGCCGACCAGGTGCTCATGCTGCAGTACTCGGTGTACTCGGTGATCAGCCCCGAGGGCTGCGCATCCATCCTCTGGAAAACCAGCGACCGCGCCAGCGACGCTGCCGATGCGCTGGGCATCACCGCGCACCGCCTCAAGGCGCTGGGACTGGTCGACAAGATCGTCAACGAGCCGGTGGGCGGCGCGCACCGCGATCACAAGCAGATGGCCGCGTTCTTGAAACGCGCACTGGGTGATGCGTGGCGCCAGGTGACCGACCTCAAGGTCAAGGAACTGGTGGACCGCCGCTACGCGCGCCTCAACAGCTACGGCCGCTTCACCGACACCAAGGCCGAAGCCAAGAGCGACAAGCGCTGACGTGATCGGCAGCACCGCACCCGCCAACCCCTGCGAGCAGGCGTTGGCACGGTGGTGCGATCGCCGGGTGCCCCCCCCGCAAAAGGTGGCGGTGGCCTACAGCGCCGGAGCCGACTCCACCGCCTTGCTGCTGGCGGCACAAGAGCGATGGCCGGGTCAGGTGCTTGCCTTGCATGTGCACCACGGCTTGCAGGCTGCTGCGGATGCATTTGAATCCCACGCCCGCCGCTTCTGCGAACAGCACCGCATGGCACTGCGGGTCGAGCGGGTGGATGCGGCGCACGGAGCAGGGCAAAGTCCGGAAGACGCGGCCCGCTTGGCGCGTTACGCGGCGCTGGCGCGCATGGCCGGTGAAGCCGAAGTGGACTGTGTGCTGCTGGGCCAACACGCCGACGACCAGGCGGAGACGCTCCTGCTCGCGCTCAGCCGAGGTGCGGGTCTGCCGGGCCTCGCCTCAATGCCTGAGTGTTTTGACCGGGCAGGCATGTCCTTTGGCCGGCCCTTGCTCGGCGTGTCGGCGGGTGAACTGCGGGGCTGGTTGCTGGAACAAGGGCATTCGTTTGTGGACGACCCCAGCAACACCGACACGCGGTTCACACGCAACCGCATCCGCGCCGTGCTCATGCCGGCGTGGGAGGCCTGCTTTCCCGGCTTTCGGCCCATGCTGGCGCGCAGTGCCCGCCACGCTGCCCAGGCGCAGCGCCTGCTCGATGAGCTCGCCGCGCTCGACCTGGCGCACACCGGGGCGCCACCGCAGATCGCGTCGCTGCAGTCGCTCTCGCGCGATCGCCAGGCCAATGCGTTGCGCCACTGGCTGCGCAGCAGCGCCGGGGTGGCAGCGGCCACCGCGCAGCTCGACGAGTTGCTCGACCAGATCGAGGCGTGCACGACTCGCGGTCACCGCATCCAGCTGAAGGTGGGCCCGGGCCAGGTTGAGCGCGCAGGTGGGTGTCTGCGATACACCCCCACCCTATAATGGCGGGCTTTGCCCGGCAGCGCAGCCGGCGCCCCCAACCCAACCAATCCAACCCGATGGCCTTGATAGTTCACAAGTACGGCGGCACCTCCATGGGGTCGACCGAGCGCATCCGCAATGTGGCCAAACGCGTGGCCAAGTGGCACCGTGCGGGCCACCAACTCGTGGTCGTGCCCAGCGCCATGAGCGGCGAGACCAACCGCCTGCTCGGCCTGGCCAAAGAACTGGCGCCGAGCAAGGCCACCACCGCCTACAGCCGCGAACTCGACATGCTCGCCTCCACCGGTGAGCAGGCTTCGTCGGCCCTGTTGGCCATTGCGTTGCAGGCCGAGGGGTTGGAATCGGTGAGCTACGCCGGCTGGCAAGTCCCGATCAAGACCAACAGTGCCTTCACCAAGGCCCGCATCGAGTCGATCGACGACGTGCGCATCCGTGCCGATTTGAACGCTGGCAAGGTCGTCATCGTCACCGGATTTCAGGGCGTGGACCCCGAAGGCCACATCACCACGCTCGGCCGTGGCGGCAGCGACACCTCGGCCGTGGCGGTGGCAGCAGCCCTCAAGGCCGCCGAGTGCCTGATCTACACCGACGTGGACGGCGTCTACACCACCGACCCGCGTGTGGTGCCTCAGGCGCGCCGCCTGGAGCGCGTGAGCTTTGAAGAGATGCTGGAGATGGCCAGCATGGGCAGCAAGGTGCTGCAGATCCGTTCGGTGGAATTCGCCGGCAAGTACAAGGTGCCCCTGCGCGTGCTCTCCAGCTTCACGCCCTGGGACATCGACCTGAACATTGAAGCCGTCTCCGGCACCCTGATCACTTTTGAGGAAGAAGAAACCATGGAACAAGCCGTCGTTTCCGGCATTGCGTTCAACCGCGACGAAGCCAAGATCTCCGTGCTCGGCGTGCCCGACACCCCCGGCATCGCCTACCAGATCCTGGGCGCGGTGGCCGACGCGAACATCGAAGTGGACGTGATCATCCAGAACCTGAGCAAGGACGGCAAGACCGACTTTAGTTTCACGGTGCACCGCAACGATTTCCAGAAAACCATGGACCTGCTCAAGGCCAAGGTCGTGCCCTCGCTGGGCGCCGCCGAGGTGGTGGGCGATGCGCGCATCTGCAAGGTCAGCATCGTGGGCATCGGCATGCGCAGCCACGTGGGCGTGGCCAGCCGCATGTTCAAGTGCCTGAGCACCGAGGGCATCAACATACAGATGATTTCGACCTCGGAGATCAAAACCTCGGTCGTGATCGACGAGAAGTACATGGAACTCGCCGTGCGTTCGCTGCACCGCGAATTCGACCTCGACCAGACCGCCGACACCATCACCGGCTGAACGATCTCCGCAGAGGAGATGGCCTGGTCGGATGAGGCATAATACGCAGCTTCCGGAGCGATGACCGAGTGGCCGAAGGTGCTCCCCTGCTAAGGGAGTATGGGGTGTAGAGCCTCATCGAGGGTTCGAATCCCTCTCGCTCCGCCAGATGATTGAATTCCTTGCCGATCAGCAGATTGCAAGGACTGGCACGCCAAAGGCCCGACCTGAACCGTCGGGCCTTTTCTTTGGGCGTTCGCTTTCACAGCTTTTGGCGTCGCGACGAGTCGGCACCGGCCCGCGCCAAACTGAGCCGAACACGCCTCAGAGCTTGTTCGCCAACCCGATGCCCAGCCGGTGCATCGCATGTCCAACGGCCTGCTTGATCACCTTGGCCTTGAGGTCGAGCTTGTCGATGCACTGACCGTTCATGACGCCGGCCAGGCCATGCATGGTGGACCAGATATACAACGCGTCAAGCTCCACCAGTTCACGCCGGTCAGCGCCTTCACCGTGCATGCGCTTGAGCACACCGCGCAGCACATCGAAGGCGTGGGTGGCGTCGCGCACCAGCTCCAGCTGCTCGGCCGACTCCGGCCAGGTGGTGCTGAACATCAGCCGGTATTCCAGCGAATTCGCCTGCGCAAAGCTCAGGTACTGCAGACCGAGTGATTCCAGATCCTGCTCGGGATCGTCGAAGCGGGGGCGGGCGTCGAGGTGAGCGGCGAAGCGCTGGAAGCAGCGGCGCATCACTTCGGCCAGCAGGTGGTCACGGCTGGGGTAGTGCTTGTACGGCGCCTGGTGCGACACACCCAACTTGCGTGACACCTCACGCAGGCTGAGGTTTTCAATACCGCGCTCGCCAATGATTTCCTGCGCCGCAACGATGCAGGCATCGCGCAGTTCCAGCGGGGAATCGGGTGCAGATGGCTTGCGCGGCATGGATTGTCAGGTGGGGAGTCGAGCCGCTCATTGTAGGTACCGCGGTCCCCGATGTAGTTGTGATGTTGACAGTGTCTACTTTTTCTGAATAATAGTAGACACTGTCAACCAAAGGCGATTTCGTCGCCTTGCACAAACAACCCGCCATGTCGGTTCTTTCACACATCTCAAGGCGCGCTGTCGCGTTCCCTGTCGTCGCCACGCTGGTGGTCCTGGCGGGCTGCGCGGCGCCGCAGGTCGGCGCGCCCCCCGACACCCGCGCGTTGGGCTCAAGCTTTCACCACACGCCTCCCCTTGGTGCAGAAACCCGCGACGCTGCCACCTGGCAAGGGTTCGGTGATCCTGTTCTCGACGGTCTGGTGACGCGGGCCCGGGCTGCCAACCTGGATGTGCGCATCGCGGTGCAGCGCGTGCGCCAGTCGCGCGCAGGCAGCACGGCGGCCGCTTCCCGCGCGTGGCCCACCGTGGCGCTCACGGGGTCGGCGGCGGACCAGCGCACCGGCCTGCCCGAAGAGGTCAAACGCGGCTCGCCCGACACACGCGCACTTCGCGCAGCGCTGGAGCTGGGTTGGGAGATCGATGTGTTCGGTGCCGCGCGGGCGGCATCCGAAGCAGCCGAGCTGGATGCCCTCGCAGCGGATGCGGGGGTTGAAGCCGCCCAGTGGCTGGCCGCCACCGAAGTGGCCCGCCAGTACCTGGTTTGGCAGGGCGCCCGCGTGCGCCTGCAGCAACTGCAGGCCTTGCTGCAGGCGCAGCAGGACACCGAGCGACTGACGCGCAGCCGCCAGGCGCAAGGGTTGGCCAGCGCCTTCGACGTCCACCGGGCCGCTGGCGAGGTGCAAAGCCTGGCGGCACAACTGCCCCCTTTGCACACACTGGTTGCTGTGAGCGAACACCAGATCGACGTGCTGCTCGGCGCCAGCCCAGGCGATTCCACGCATAACTGGCGTCAGGCCGCCGGCACGCAACTGCCCGTCGTGCCGGCGTTGTCTCCCGGGCAACCGATCGAATTGCTTCAGCGACGACCCGATTTGCGCGTTGCGCAACAGCAGTTGCTCGCCGAGGGAGCGCGACTGCGGGAAAGCCAGGCAGACCTGTGGCCCCGTTTCTTCATCTCAGCCGTGCTGGGCCGGCAAGACCTGCGCCTGAACGCGCTGGATCTCGCGCCCGTTCGCTACAGCAGCCTGGCGCTGGCCTTCAGCGCACCGCTGTTCAACGCCGGGCGCTTGCGCGCTGCGGTGGAGCAGCAGTCGGCGCGCCAGCGCGCGGCCACCTTGCAGTACGAACGCGCGGTGCTCAACGCGTTGCAAGACGTGGAGAACAGCCTGGTGTCGTTCGCCCAGGAACGTGATCGAGCCGACGCTCTGAATCGCGCGGTGCAGAGCCGTCGAAGTGCCTTGCGCAACGCCGAGTCGCTGCAGCGCGAAGGCCAGATCGACCTGCTCCAGCTGCTGGACGCACAGCGCGGCCTCATCGCGGCCGAACTGGCCGCCACCGACAGCCACACCCAACTGGCCGTGGGCGCCGTGCAGCTGGTCAAGGCCCTGGGTGGAGGCTGGTATGCCGAGCCCGCCACAGCGTCCACCCACTCGCTTCCTTGAGGTCACCATGCGCATTGTTTTCTCAGGTTTCCCGCAACCCTTTCTCTCGTGTTCGCTCCTCGCGCTGACCGCTGCGCTGTCGGGCTGTGCGCCGGCACCATCCACCCAACCCGTGGTGCCTGCGGTGTACGTGACCCCGGTTCGCAACGACACCGGGCTGGTGCAGCGGCGCCTGTCCGGCAGCGTGCGCCCGCGGGTGGAAGCCGAGCTGAGCTTTCGAACCGGCGGCAAGGTCACGGCGCGACTGGTGGAGCTGGGCCAGAGCGTGCGCGCCGGGCAGCCCTTGGCGCGCCTCGATCCGGGCGACGTGCAGTTGGCGCTGCGAGCGGCCACCGAGCAACAGCGCGCGGCCGAGGTGGACGCGGTGCAGGCGGCCAGCGATGCGGCGCGTTTCCAGCGCCTGCTGGTCGATGGCTCGGTGGGCGCTGCCGATGCCGAGCGGCAGCAGGCCCGCGCCGACACCGCGGCCGCGCGCCTGGCCCAGGCGCAACAGCAGGCCGGACTGGCACGCAATCGCGCCGGGTACGCGGTGTTGACAGCGCCGTTCGACGGTGTGGTGACGGCGGTGCGCTTTGAAAGCGGTCAATTGGTCAACGAGTCACAACCCGTGCTGAGCCTGGCCCGACCGGGCGAACTGGAGGTGGTGGTGGACGTGCCCGAATCCCTGGTGGCCGGCTTGAAAGACTGGCAGGCCGGCCTGGTGGCGACCCAGGAGGGCGGTGCGTTGGCCAGCCAGCCCATGGCGCTGAAGCTGCGCGAACTGGCGCCCGCCGCCAACGCGGTCACGCGCACCACCCGGGCACGCTTTGCACCGGCCACAGCGGCACCGGCCAACGCACTGCGCATGGGCATGACGGCCGATGTTCTGCTGCAGCAGCCCGGCCGAGGCCAGGGCGCCGACCTGCCCGCCACCGCCTTGCTGATGACCGCCGCCGAAACAGGCCAAGGGCCGGCGGTGTGGCTGGTGGACAGCAGCACCGGTGCGCTCCGGCGACACACCGTGCAATTGCTGTCGCAAACCACCGACCGGGTGCGCCTGGCCGGCCTGCCCGATGGCGCGTGGGTGGTGACAGTGGGGGCACAGAAGCTCGACGCCGGCCTCAAGGTGCAGCCGGTTCAGCGCCCGCTCGCGACCAAGGGCGCATCGGGCATCTCGCTGGCGGAGGCCCGATGAAATCGTTCAACCTGTCGACCTGGGCGGTCACGCACCGCGCGCTGGTGCTGTTCCTCATCATCGGCACGCTGTTGGTGGGCACGTTCTCGTTCACGCGACTCGGTCGGCTTGAAGACCCGAGTTTCAACGTGCCCACCATGAATGCGGTGGTGGCCTGGCCCGGGGCCACGGCTCAGCAGGTGCAGGACCAGGTGCTCAACCGCATGGAGCGTGAGTTGCAGAAGATCGAGGGGATCGACCACGTGCGCTCCTTTGCCCGGCAGGGGTATGGCGGCCTCAATTTCTGGATGAAAGGCGGCACACCCAAACACGAGCTGGAACGCGCCTGGTACCTCGCCCGAAAAAAGATTGCCGACGTGCGTCATGAGTTTCCCGAAGGTGTGCGAGGGCCCTTCTTCAACGACGAGTTCACCGACGTTTACAGCGTGCTCTACGCCTTCAGCGCACCCGAGCTGGGCTGGTCCGAGTTGCAGGTGCTGGTGGAAGACGCGCGGCGCCAGCTGCAGGCCGTGCCCGGCGTGAGCAAGATCGATGTGTTCGGCCGCCAGACCGAGAAGGTCTATGTGGAGTTCAATAGCAACCGGCTGGCTTCGCTGGGCATCAGCCCGCAGGTGATCATCGACACGCTGGCGCGCCAGAACCTCATGAGCCCCACCGGCAGTGTGGAAGGTGCCAGCGAGCGCGTGTTTGTGCGCGTGGGCGACCAGGGCTCCCCTGGCGAAGGCCGCTTGCGGAACGCACGTGATGTCGGCGATGTGCCCATCGAAGCGGGCGGCAGGTTGCTGAAGTTGTCCGACGTGGCGCAGGTGCACAGCGGTCTGGAGGATCCTCCGCAGTTCACCGTGCGCCACAACGGCCAGCCGGTGCTGATGCTGGGCGTGACGTTCGAGCGCAGCGGCAACATCCTGAAGCTGGGCGCTGCGCTGGACGAGCGCATGGACCGCCTGCGCGCGGCGCTGCCCGTGGGCGTGACGGTGGACAAGGCCGCCGACCAGCCCCGCGTGGTCGACGAATCGGTGTGGGAGTTCGAAAAGTCGTTCCTCGAAGCCCTGGCCATCGTGCTGGCGGTGTGTTTCCTGTTTCTGGGCTGGCGCACCGGTGTCGTGGTGGCGGCTTCGGTGCCGCTGGTGCTGGCCGTGGTGGCCACCGTGATGCTGGCCATGGGCTGGAACCTGGACCGCATTTCGCTGGGCGCACTCATCATCGCGCTGGGCTTGCTGGTGGACGACGCCATCATCGCGGTGGAGATGATGGTGGTGAAGATGGAGCAAGGCTGGGACAAGGTGCAGGCCGCTGGTTTCGCCTACACCACCACCGCGTTTCCCATGCTCACCGGCACCCTGGTCACGGTAGCGGGTTTCATGCCGGTGGGCTTTGCGAGGTCGATCAGCGGTGAATACGCCGGCGGCATTTTCTGGGTGGTGGGGGTGGCGTTGGTGGCCTCGTGGTTCGTGGCCGTGGTCTTCACCCCCTATCTGGGTGTGGTGCTCCTGCCCGACACGCTGAAGGCCCATGGCAGCGACCCCTACGCACGCCCGGTCTACACACGGTTGCGCCGCGTGGTGAGCTGGTGCGTGGGCCATCGCTGGGTGGTGCTGGGCATCACGGTGCTGGCGTTCGGCGTCTCGGCAGCGGGCATGGCGCTGGTGCCGCAGCAGTTCTTTCCCACCGCGTCGCGGCTGGAGTTGATCGTTGACCTGCGGCTGCGTGAAGGTGCCTCGTTCACCGCCACGCAAACGCAGGTGCAGCGGCTGGAAGAGGTGCTCAAGGCCGACCCGCAGATCCAGAGCTTCACCGCTTACACCGGGGCTGGCGCGCCGCGGTTCTTCTTGTCCATCTCGGCCGATCTGCCCAACCCGGGCCTGGCGCAAATCATTGTCAACACGCGCAACATCGACGACCGCGAGGCCGTGCGCAGCCGTCTCATTGCACTGTTCGAGAAAAATGAACAGTTCCCCGACCTGCGCGGGCGCGTCACCCGGTTCGAGTTCGGACCACCGGTGGGCTTCCCGGTGCAGTTTCGCGTCATCGGGCCCGACACCGCGCAGGTGCGCGAGATCGCCTACCGCGTGCGCGACACCGTGCGCGAGAGCCCGCTGGTGCGGGACACCCAGCTCGACTGGAACGAACAGGTGCGCGCCATCCGCGTTCACCTTGACCAGGACAAGGCCCGCCTGATGGGCATCACCAGTGCCGACGTGGGGGCCATGACCCAGCTGGTGCTGTCGGGCGCGACCGCAACGCAGATCCGCCGAGGCGAAGACCTGATCGATGTGACCGTGCGCGCCAGCGCAGAGGAACGCATGACCCTGGAACGACTGGGCGACGTGAGCCTGTTTGCCCGCAGCGGTGCGGTGGTGCCCCTATCGCAAGTGGCCACGCTGGAGCCGACGTTCGAGGAGCCGGTGCTGTGGCGGCGCAACCGCGACATGGCGCTGACCGTGCGCGCCGATGTGCAGGACGGCGTGCAGGGCCCTGCGGCCACGTCAAGGATCTGGCCCACGCTGCAGCCGGTGGTAGACAGCCTGCCACCGGGTTACCGCATCGAGATCGGAGGCGCGTCGGAGGAAACCGCCAAATCCGACCGGGCGCTGTTCGCGGTCTTCCCGCTGATGTTCGTGGTGATGCTTTTTTTTCTCATGCTGCAGCTGCAGAGCTTTTCCCGCATGACCCTGGTGTTTCTGACCGCGCCACTGGCGCTCATCGGCGTGGTGCCTGCGCTGCTGATCTTCAACGCGCCGTTCGGCTTCGTTGCCTTGCTGGGCGTCATCGCACTCAGTGGCATGGTCATGCGCAACGCGGTGATTTTGGTGGACCAGATCGACACCGAGATTGCCGCCGGCGTGCCCGCTGGCCAAGCGGTGGTGGAGGCCACCGTGCGGCGCTCCAGGCCTGTGGTGCTGACTGCTGCCGCAGCTGTGCTGGCCATGGTGCCGCTGGTGGGCAGTGTGTTCTGGGGGCCCATGGCCATCGCCATCATGGGCGGCCTGGTGGTGGCCACCGCGCTCACGCTGGCCTTTGTGCCGGCACTGTACGCCGCCTGGTTTGGCGTGCGGCTGGATGCGTTGGACAACGAGGCGCCCGCCCGCACGAGACCCACACCACAACCCTCTGCAGGCGTCTGATCGCCATGGCAAAAGCTTCCCTGCTGACCATCCCCATCGCGCTGCTTCTCACCGCACTGACGGGTTGTGCACCGTTCAACCACACCGGAGCGGACAGCCCGCGCGCACTGTCTGCTGTGGCGCCCATGGAGCCCGGGCCGAGGATCGCGCTGGTGCTCGGCAGCGGCGGGCCGCGTGGCTACGCGCACATCGGCGTGATGCGCGTGCTGGAAGAGGCGGGCATCGAGGTGGACCTGATCGTGGGGACCAGCGTGGGCTCGCTGCTGGGCGCGTTCTGGGCTGAGGGCAGGTCGGCTGCCGAGATCGATGCGCTTTCGATGGAAGGCGGCCCGCTCACGCTGTTTGACCTGTCGCTGTTTGCCGACCGCGGCTGGATCCATGGCCAACGACTGCAGGACTATGTCAACAGCCGGCTGGGTCACCAGACCATTGAACAACTGCCGCGCCGACTCGTCATCGGCGCCACGCACCGCACGGACAAGGCCCCCGTGTTCTTCACCAGCGGCAACACCGGCGTGGCGGTGCGTGCCTCCAGCGCGGTTCCCGGCATCCTGTCACCGGTGGGCATCGACGGGACCGAGTACGAAGACGGCGATGAGTCCTTGCCGCTGGCCGTGCGGGCGGCTCGGCAGGCCGGGGCGCGCTTTGTGATCGCGGTCGATGTCACCCCCCGGCTGGAAGCAGCGCCCCCAAACACCTCAGCCGAACAGCGCGCTCGCATCGCAGGGCGCATCGCCCGCATCGCGCCCGAAGCCGCATCGGCAGATTTTCTGATCCATACCGACCTGAAGTTCGAGGCCTCTCCACTGCCCAGCTACTTTCGCTACGCCCGGACCACCGGCGAACAAACCGCTAGGCAACGATTGCCTCAACTGCTCGACAGCCTGCGGCGAGTCGATCTGCACACCCACAAAGCGCACCACCTCAAGCAACAACCCTGACTGACACGCAGCCCGTGGGATCCGGCGACAGAGCAGGACCAACTCAAGCTGGTTGAACGGGTTGGTGAGTGACGTCGATTCAGCGGTGGCCCATGGCGGGGATGAAGACCCAAGTGACTTTCGGCATCTGCGCGGCGCATTGCCCGGAGCCAGCGGGCAACATGGCTTTTCAAGCGGGGCGCAGGCGAAAAACCGAAACGGTCTGCACCAGTTGTCGGGCCTGTGTGCTGAGACCCGAAGCCGCTGCCGCCATTTGCTCTACTAGGGTGGCGTTTTGCTGCGTGCCCTGATCCATCTGATGTATGGCCTGCCCGACCTCGGACACGCCCGTGCTCTGGTCCTGGCTGGCCGAGCTGATGTCGGCCACGATGTCGGAAACACGGCGGATGCTGTTGACCACTTCCTGCATCGTGCGCCCCGCGCGGTTCACCAACTCGGCTCCCCGGCCCGCGCCGCTTCCACCGCGGCGTTGAGTGCCAGGATGTTGGTCTGAAACGCGATGGAGTCGATCACCGAGGTGATGTCCGAGATTTTCTGGCTCGCTTCGCTGATCATGGGCTTCGGCTGCGAGCACACGCACCTCTGGCCCATGCCCTCAGCTCACTTCACTTCCGTCACAAACTGTTCCAGCGGACGACGCACCTTCTTCAGGTTCACCAGCCAGTCCCCCTCGTCGGCGCGATAGCCCAACGGCAGAATCGCCACGCTGCGAAGGCCGCGTTCTCGCAGCTTCAGGATCTCGTCCAGCTTGGCCGGATCAAAGCCTTCCATGGGCGTGCTGTCCACCTCCTCAAATGCGGCCGCGATCAATGCGGCGCCGAGAGCGATGTATGCCTGGCGCGCAGCATGCTCGAAGTTCACCTCGGCTTCGCGCTGTGGGTAGCTGTTGAGCAACATCTGGCGGTACTTTTCCCAACCTTCGTTGGTGCCGCCACGCTGTGCGTTGGTCAGGTCAAACATGTGGTTGATCCGCTCTGCCGTGTAGTTGTCCCAGGCGGCGAACACCAGCAGGTGCGAGCCGTCGGTGATCTGTGCCTGGTTCCAGGCGATGGGCTTGATCTGTTCACGCACAGACGGGCTGGTCACAACGACGATCTCGAAGGGCTGCAGGCCACTGGACGTGGGCGCCAGACGGGCTGCTTCGATGATGCGATCCACCTTGTCTTGCGGCACTGCCTTGGTGGCGTCCATCTTTTTGGCGGCGTAGCGCCACTGAAGCCTGTCCAGCAGGATGGGAGGGGTGAGTTGCGACAGGTCGCTCATGAGAGGTTCTCCAAAAGGTGTGGTGCCTGCTCAGCGCAGGCCGTCACCCCATTTTGTCGCAGTGCAGCAAACGCCGCCGGGGGCAGCACAGACAGCGGACTGGTCCACGGTCATGGATCAGGCGCTCAGCGCGATTTGGAAATATCGGGCAAGCAAGCGCCGATCGGGATTGCAGCCTACATTTCATGGGCCAGCCCGAGTGCTCCCAAACGCCGCGCCTGGCGCTCTGCTTGTGTTGCCCCCGTCTCCAACCCCCGCCATGAAGCAGTCTGCCGATGACGTACCTGACCCCCTCCAACCTGTCGCGATGGAGCGCTTCTCGGCGTTCGATCCTGCTCGCGACGCTTGCCCTGAGCACCCTTCCCATGCCCGTTCGCGCTGTTGAAGAGCCTTCCTACCGGGTTGTCCGAGAGATCCCGGGTGCCGAGGTGAGGCTGTATGCGGCCTACACCGTGGCAGAGGTCGTGGTTGAAGGCCCTGCGGCCGACGCGGGCCGGCAGGCCTTTCCCATCCTCGCGGGCTACATCTTTGGCAAGAACAAGGGTGAACGGAAGTTGGAAATGACGGCGCCAGTGACTCAAACGCCTGTTCCAGCGACGTTCGAGATGACCGCTCCGGTGACGCAGACAGTCTCACCCGAGGGCTTTCTGGTGCAGTTTGTGTTGCCAAAAGGAGTGACCTTGGCCAATGCGCCAGAGCCCCTGGACGCACGTATTCAACTGCGCGAGGTTGCACCTCATCAAGTGGCGGTGATCCGCTACTCGGGCTTCTGGTCGGCCTCCAACGATGACGAGCATCTGCAGAAGCTGCAGACAGCCCTGAAGGCCGCCCATCTCGATTGGACAGGAGACCCGGTGTTTTCGAGGTACGACGCGCCCTTCAAGCCCTGGTTTTTGCGACGCAACGAAATCTGGCTGCGTGTGTCGCCAGCCTGATGCCGCAGCCGGTCGCTACCCGACCGTCATCTCGGATGAGGCTGGGCGCATCAGAGTTGTCCCGCCCCACCGTCCTTCTGGCGACTGGCGCGGGCCTCATGAAGCTTCTGCTCGAGACGCGCGACCTCGTTCATCAGTCGAATGTTGTTCGCCTCAAGGGTTCTGAGGCGCTCAATGGCGGCCGGCGTCAGGCCCCCGAACCGCCGTCGCCACGCATAGACCGTGGTGGTGTGCACCTGGTGGATGCGAGCAGCCTCGGCAATTCCAAGGCTGTTCGCACTTTCCAGCGCTGTGCTGATTTTTTCAGCCGGGTATCCGCAGGCACTCATGATCGATTTTTGGACGGCCCGCGTGCAACGTCGATGCACACGCGGGCTGCAGCACACGGCTGTGGCGCCTGCTCAAGGGCTCTCGCAGCGGAAGCTCTCCGCTGCGTCGGTGCTGCCAGTGCCCTGGTACCTGGCCACCTGGGGGTAGGGGCACAGCGGTCGGGTGCGCGTCGCGACGCCGCCCGCGATCCGCGAAGCCACGATCTCTTGGGGTGCGATGCCTTTCTCGGACCAAGCCATGAGGGCACGGAACACATCGGTCTTGGGTTCTTTGGGAACCGCGCCGCTGGAGCCCTGGCCGAACTGATCCACGTTGGTGCCGCCACTGCAGTGGCCCATGCCGCCGACCATGTACAGGCGCGAGAACGCATCAGCGTTGCTGTTGCCCATGGTCTGCTTCACCCGCTCGTAGTAGCGGGTGGTGCCCTGCGGCATGATGAGGTTGTCTGACCAGCCGTGGTACATGATGAGCTTGCCCCCTCGGGCCTTGAAGGCCGACAGATCCGGGTTGTCGGTGGCCATGCGCGGGCCCACCTGGGCGATGTTGTCGCTGAAGAAGCTCTCATAGTTGAGGTAGCTGAGTGTGGTCCAGTCCCAGGCCGGATCAAAGTAGACCCAATAGCGCGCCTGCTCGATGGGAATCGGGAAGGGGTTCGTGCCTGCAAGCGCTCCCAGGTTGGTGCCCCGTTCCAGGCCAGGCCAGAGCAGGTTGCCACCGGCCCCGCGAGCGCCACCCCAGATCTTCTTGATGGCAGTCGCCTCGCCTGGAGTCAGGCAGGCGTTGTCCGCGCAAGAGGCGTTGGTGATCGTCAGGTCGTTGGTGGGGTCGTAGTCGCAGGTGCGCGGATCATCGAGAACACCATCGGTCACGCCGTCTTTCGAGTCACAGACGGCGATGGCGCGGTTGGTGGCCAGCGTCTGTTTGGCGGCCGAGACGGGGCCACCTGC
The DNA here is from genome assembly GCA_013823505.1 of Polaromonas sp. The sequence continues at coordinate 47,451 of PNMH01000014.1, forward strand.
TTCCTCGCGCATGGCGATCTGCGGCCAGATGTGGTACGCCTGAAACCGGTCCCAGTGGATGGCGGGTGCACCAGCGAGGATGGCGTCGAAGTCTTCGGGGTAACGCTGAGCCATCATGAGGCCCTGGCGTCCGCCGGTGGAACAACCGTACCAGTAGGAGCGCACCGGGTCCTGCGCATAGAAAGCCTTGGTGAGTTGCTTGCCGACGACTGCCATCAAGTGCATGGAGCGTTGCGCAAAATCCTCTTGTGCCGGCACGTTGGGATTGCCCACCGAGAGCATGCCAAAGGCGCCAGACAGCGGGCTGCCCGTGTGGCCGGTGTCGGTCTTCACGCCCACAAAGCCCTGGCGCACCGAGTCGGTGGCCACGCCCAGTTGTGTGTTGCCGGCAAACACGCCATTGCCCTCGGCGCGGAAGCGCCCGTTCCAGGCCGCCATCGGGAGCGAGACCCAGATGTTCACCTGGGGGTCGACCTTCACCTTGACCAGGCAGTAGTCTCGGTCGGAGGCGCCCGCGCCGGTGGTGCCGGTGGAGACATCGAGCACCGTGACCGGTGCATCGGCAGACAGGACCGCCGCGCCGATGCCGGTCATGCTGCAGGCCATGGTCGGATTGATGGACAGGTTGTCGAAGTCGGGGCTCGGCGCGGTGGCCGAGCTGACCACACCGTCGCCCCCGCCGCCGCAGGCGGCCAGCAACAGGGTGGTCAGAGCGGCAGCCGCTGTGGGGCGGCGACGTGGTGAAAGGGCCATGGCGTGTCTCAAGTCGGTCTCCTCGTTGTGGGTGGGAACAGAGACCGCATTGCAGCGCAGCAGAACCCGATCGTCTTTCATCAACGGCCCATGCTTTCACCAGAGAAGCATTTCCACTGGATTACCCCGAGACCGGAAATCCGCTAGCAGCTATCGCGAAGCGGCATGCCCGAAGCGGCGTGCAGATGGCAGACTTGAAGCCGTGTTCGCACGACCTTGAAGGACATGCCCAGGAGACTTCACCATGCTTCAACCACACGCACGCGTGGCGCCCGTCAATCCGCTGGAAGAGCGGAACTTGCTCGGTCCGGATGCCTTGTCACGATGGGCCGGCCTGCCCATCGGATGGGTCGAAGCGGTACCCGATCTCTCCGGCTCGTGCGAAACCGCGGACAACACCTTGCTGGCGATGATCGACTGTGGCCGGGCGCAAGCCGAGTTCCATTACGGAAGCCGCCGCTTCTCTTACGAACTGGGCGCTGGTGCCATCGGCCTGTTCACCCCCGGAGGGCATGCCGACGTGTCTCGCTGGCGTTGCGACGGCGTGCGCCGGATCATGTTGCAGTTTGATCAGGCTCGACTGGGTGACCCGGTGTTGTCGGAGCAACTCGCTCGCATGCCGCTGCGCTCCGAGCGCGAGTTCCACGATGCCGATCTGGCTGGCGTGCTGCGCGCCATGGTTTACGAGGCTGCGGCGGGCAGTCCCAACGGCGCCCTCTACGCCGAATCGCTCTCGCTCGGCGTGGCCATGAGACTGCAGCGACGCAGTGCCAGCCGCTACAGCACGCTTCGCGAACGAGGCAGGCTGTCTGTTGCCCAGGCCGAACGTGTGCGTGAACTCGTCAAGACCCGGTTCGCCCATGACTTGTCCATCGGTGAGCTGGCCGAGGTCACGGGCTTCAGCAAGACGCAGTTTGTGCGCCTGTTCAAGCACTCTTTCGCTTGCACACCGCACGAATACATCCTCAATGTCCGTCTTCAGGAAGCCCAGACGAGGATCCTGAACAGCGCGTTGCCATTGGCGGTGATTGCAGAAGAGGCGGGGTTTTCGAGCCAGAGTCACATGACGACCGCCTTCGTGCGTGCATGGGGCGTGACGCCTGGGGGATTGCGTCGAGGCATGGCACGTCAGACCCAACACGGATCTTGAACAACCGGGTCATTCACCGGCTGCCCGGGCTCGTGCTGGATGTGGCGGGTGGAACGCGTCGGGGTTCACGGTAGCAGTCGCCATGGGCATGGCATGCACGGTCTTTGTGGTGGCCGTGGGTTTGGTCCGGCATGTCAAGCGCCAGAATACGCAGGCTCTCGCGCAACAAGGACACCTCCATTGCCATCACATCGATTTCACCATCTCATCGAACCCACGGCTCTTTTGCTGGTGTTGCTGCTGTCGCTGGCGGCGGGCACGTTTGTCTGGACGGCCGACGAAATGCGGGAAGGCGAGACCATGCTGCGCGATCAGCAGTGGCTGCTGGCCTTGCACATCTCACGCCCGGCGGAACAGGGCTGGGATGGCGCGCAGGCCCTCCAACTGGTCCGCGAAGTCACTGCGCTGGGCAGCCCTTGGCTCCTGTGTCTGCTGGTTGGCGGGGTTGCCGCAGTGCTCATGGCGCTGCGCCAGTGGCGTTTGGCGCTCTTCATCGTTGTATCCACCTCCGCAGGCGCTCTGTTCAACACGGCCCTGAAGCAGGGGTTCGAGCGTGCACGTCCTGACCTGGTGCCTCATGAGGTGATCGTGGTGAACGCCAGTTTCCCCAGCGGCCATGCATTTGGGGCAACCATGGTGTACCTGACGCTCGCTGGGTTGCTGACACTCAGGCTGGAGCCACGTGCACCGAGGGCAGTTCTCCTGGCGCTCGCGATCGGTGTGAGCCTAGCGGTGGGCCTGAGCCGTATCGCGCTGGGCGTGCATTGGCCCAGCGACGTGCTGGCGGGTTGGGCCGCCGGCTCAGCCTGGGCGTTGGCGACCTGGTTGGTCGCCAACGCAACCGGTTGGTTTGACCACAACGGACGGCAGCAGCTGCCTGATTGAGCAGACAGCAGCCTGTCTACCATGCGCCGAGCGTAGGTTCCACTGGGCGCATGGGTCGGCGCTGGTTGAGTGGACGCTGGAAGTCACCATCCCCCCGGGGTGCAATTGGGCCGGGCAGCTCTACGAGCAGATGCGCATGGCCAGTCTGGAGCAGGACTTTGACGCCGTGCCCGAACTGGCGGCTCTGGTGGTCGACCTGGAACAGGAGCTGGCCCGTCTGCGGTCGACGCTGCGGAGCTTGAGTGAATGAAGATCAGGGGCCCGACGGCAGCGCAGGGGTCAGATGGAAGGTGTCATGACGCTGAGCCCGCCTGGAACAGCGTGAACCACGCTTCCCGTCGCCGGATGCGCCAGCCCTCTGGCGTCCTGGCGAGCAGGTCGTGGATCTCGCCCACTTGCTGCACCGGATCGGCCGGGCGCCCGCGCGCGGTGGTGGCATCGCTGTGTTTGCCGCTCCACAGCAGCACGGCACAGGTCGAGCGCGCAGTGCCGGCGGCCAGGTCCACGGTCACGCGCTGGTTGCTCACCAGGTGGCGCGTCAGGCGGTCGGGGTCGCGCGCTGCGTAGGCCGCGACGATGGCGTCGCGCCCGCGCAGTTCCACTCCGTCGGGGCGCACCAGCACGCCATCGGTGTCGAACAACGCGGCCAGCGCGCTGAACTGGCGGCCGTCCACCGCGTCGGCAGCGGCCAGCACCAGATCGCGGCAGGCTTGTTGGGCCAGCAAGGTGTCGAAATCAGGGGTCATGGGGTCAGCACCAGATGGCCAACGGCGGTGTTGGACGCGGGCACGTGATAGAAGCGGTGCACGCAGGTCGGTGCGCGACCGTCGGGGCGTTCGGGCATGGCGCCGCGCGCGATCAGCCACATCACCAGCTCGATGCCTTCGCTGCCGGCTTCGCGCACAAAATCCACATGGGAAATGGCGGCGGCGGCCTCGGGCACGGTGGTGATCATGTCCATGAAGGCGTGGTCGAACACCGGGTTGATCAGGCCGGCGCGCTGGCCTTGCAACTGGTGGCTCATGCCACCCGTGCCCCAGACCTGCACATTGAGATCTTCGCCATAGCTCTCGATCGCCTTGCGCACCGCGCGGCCCAGCGCCAGGCAGCGCCGGCCGGTGGGCACCGGGTACTGGATCACGTTGACGGCCAGCGGGATGACCGGGCAGGGCCAGCGGAAATCGTCGGCAGGCGGCTGGCCAAACATCAACGACAGCGGCACGGTCAGGCCGTGGTCCACGTCCATGCGGTTGACCAGCGTGAGGTCGAAGTCGTCCTGGATCACGCTCTGCGCGATGTGCGCGGCCAGCTCGGGGTGGCCTTGCACCACCGGCACCGGTCGCGCGCCCCAGCCTTCGTCGGCGGGAGCGAAACGCTCGCCGGTGCCGATGGCAAAGGTGGGAATGCAATCAGGACCAAACGCCGTGGCGTGGTCGTTGAACACCAGCACGATCACATCGGGCGGGTTCTCGCGCAGCCAGGCGCGCGAGGCCTCGTAGCCGCCGAACACCGGCGCCCAGTAGGGCTCGGCCGAGCGGCCCTGGTCGAGTGCTGCGCCGATGGCCGGCACGTGCGAGGTGTAGACGCTGGCGCTGACCCGGGCCATCAGGGCGTTACCTGGCGATCGGACCACTCGTGCAGGTAGCGGTTGCCCTCGATCGGACGACCGCCCTTGAGCATCATCTCGCGGTAGTCGGTTTCGCTCATGCCGGTCATGGTGCCTACCATCTGCTGCACGCTGACACCGTCGGTGGCGGAGATCTTGACGAGGAAGTACACGTTGCCACCCAGAGCCAGGCAGCGGTTCATGTCGCGGGCCAGCACCGCTTCGCGCTGTGCCGGTGTCATTGGCCATTCGGCCAGGTAGGCGGCTTCGTCGGCGCGGAAGCGCTCGCGGTTGGCCGGCTTCATGAGCGACATGCAGAACTGGTTGAGTGCATAGCCCTTGCGCGATTGCTGGGCGTCGAACAGCACGGTGCCGGGGATGTCGGCGAAATCGGCGGTGTTCATGTCGGGTCCGCGTTCATGAGGCTTTCGCCGGTGCCGTCAGCCAGCGCTGCAGCACCTCGGCCACGGCCGCAGGCCGCTCCATCGGTGCCATGTGGCCGGCATCTTCGGTCACGGCCAGCGTCGCACCGGGGATCAGGGCGTGCATGGCTTCGTGCTGCGCCACCGGGGCCCAGCTGTCCTGGCGGCCGCACATCACGAGCGCCGGCACGCGGATGCCGCGCAGCACGTCGGACGCGTCCGGCCGTTGCAACAGCGCACGGAGCTGGCGCTCGAAGGTGTCGGCGCTCTTGCGCTCGAACATGGCCACGATGGCCTCCAGCAGCGTGGCGTCTTCCAGGCGCCCGGGGTGCACCATGCCTTGCACCCACTGCCGGGCCATAGCGCGAACACCTTCGCGCCGTGCCACGTCCAGCAGGGCGTGGCGCTTGCGGGTTTCTTCCTCGCCCGCAGTGCCGCTGGCGCGTGCCAGGTAGCCGGTGTCGAGCAGGGCCACGCGGCTCACGCGCGCGGGCGCCTGGCGCAATACCTCCAGCGCCACGCGCGCGCCCATCGAATGGCCGGCCAGAGCGAACCGAGGCGGTGCGGCGTCCAGCAGCTGGCGCGCCATCTGGTCAAAGTTGTCGGCCTCGCCGTGGTCCACCACGTGGCACTCGCGGCCCGAGCCCAGCGAGGGCATCACGGGTTGCCAGACCGCGGCGTCGCACATCAGGCCGGGCACCAGCCACAGGGGTTCGCCTTGCGCGGTATCAAGCGGCATGCGTGGCTCCCGCGGTGCGCACCACGCCGAGCAGGCCATCCAGCAACTCGGGCTGTGCGGCCAGCGCCGCAGCGTCGCCGCTGTGCACCACGTTGCCGTGGTCCAGCACCACCGCGCGGTGGCTGATGCGCAGAATGGCTTGCGGATGCTGCTCGACGATGATGGCCGAGAGGCCTTCGTCGCGCGTGATGCGGGCGATGGCGCGCAGCAGCTCTTCCACGATGATGGGCGCCAGGCCTTCCAGCGGCTCGTCGAGCAGCAGCAGGCGCGGGTTGAGTACCAGCGCTCGGCCCACGGCCAGCATTTGCTGTTCGCCGCCAGAGAGCTGGGTGCCCAGGTTGGTCTTGCGCTCGGCCAGGCGCGGGAACAGCTCGTACACGCGCTCGGGTGTCCAGGGCCGGTTGCTGCCGCCGCGCGCCGGGCGCGCCACCGCCGTCAGGTTCTCGTGCACCGTAAGCGACTTGAAGATGTTGCGCTCCTGCGGCACCCAGCCGATGCCGGCGGCCGCGCGCTCGTGCGCGGGCAGGCGATGCAGCTCGACGCCGGCCAGCCGGATGCTGCCGCCATGCTGGCGCGTGGCGCCGGCCAGTGTGTTCATGAGCGTGGTCTTCCCGGTGCCGTTGCGGCCCAGCAGTGCCAGGGTTTCGCCTTCGGGCAGCGAGAAGCTCACACCCTGGAGAACCACCGCCTCGCCGTAGCCGGCGCTCAGTTTTTCAATGTGCAGCAGATCAGCCATGGATGGCCTCCCCATGGCCGAGGTACACGGCTTTGACCCGCGGGTCGTTGGCAATATCTGTGGGTGTGCCTTCGACCAGCACCGCGCCGTTGACCATCACGGTGATGAAGCGGGCGAACTCGAACACCAGGTCCATGTCGTGCTCGATCAGCAGCACCGACACATCGGCCGGCAGCGCGGCCACGGTGTGCAGCAACTCTTCGCGCTCACCCGCCGGCACGCCGGCCACCGGCTCGTCGAGCAGCAGCACGCGCGGCTCGCAGGCCAGTGCAATGGCGATCTCCAGCAGGCGGCGCTTGCCGTAGGCCAGGTGCTCGGTGCGCACGTCGCTCACATCGGCCAGGTGAAACTGTTCCAGCAACTGTTCGCAGCGCTGGTTGACCGCTGGCTGGCGGCCCAAAGGCTGCCACCAGCGTCCACCCAAACCCAGGTGCTGGGCCACCACCATGGCCAAGGTTTCCCGTGGCGTGAGGCTGTTGAACAACTGGTTGATCTGGAAGGTGCGCACCATGCCGCGTCGCACGCGCTGGTGCGGTGCGAGCGTGGTGATGTCGTCGCCATCGAGCAGGATGCGGCCGGCCGAGGGATCGAGCACGCCGGTCAGCAGGTTGATCAGCGTGGTCTTGCCCGCGCCGTTGGGGCCGATGAGCGCGTGGCGCGCGCCGTGGCTCACGTTCAGGCTCACGTCCTGCGTGGCTACGATGCCGCCGAAACGTTTGACCAGGCCCTCGGTCTTGAGCACGGTGGTGCTTGGTGTGGTGTGGGTCGTGTTCATGCGGCGTCCTTGCGCGAGAACCAGGTCCAGGGTCGCAGCAGGCGCTCGCGCCCCACCAGCACCAGCACCACCAGGAAGAGGCCGACCCAGAAGGTCCAGTACTGCGGCGTGATGCCAGCGATCACGTCGTGCAGCAGCTTGAACACCACCGCACCGACCACACCGCCGTAGAGCCAGCCGACCCCGCCGATCACCAGCATCAGCACCACGTCGGCCGAGCGCTCGATGGAGAACACGTCGAGCGAGGCAAAGCCGGTGGTCTGGGCCAGCAAGGCACCCGCCGCGCCGGCCATGCCGGCTGCGATGGTGTAGACCACCGCCAGCCTGGAGCCCACCGGGATGCCGATGGCCATGGCCCGCAGGCGGTTGTCGCGCACCGCCTTGAGCGTGGCACCAAAGGGGGAGTGCACCAGCCGCCGAGCCAGCAGAAAGCCCACCAGCAGCACGGCGATCGAGTAGGCCGCCGCCACTTGCCCGTACAGATCGAATTCGAATCGACCCAGCAACGGACCCATGACCACGCCCTGCAGGCCGTCGGCGCCACCGGTGAGCCAGTCGAGCTTGTTGGCCAGCTCGAACAGGATCAGCGTGAGACCGAGCGTGACCATGATGCGCGTGAGGTCGGTGCCCCGCATGATGGTGAGCGAGGCCACCGCGCCCAGCACGGTGGCCGCGGCGGTGCCCACCACCAGACCCACCATCGGGTCGGGGTGGATGTGTTTGGCAAACAGCGCCGCGCTGTACGCACCGAACCCGAGGAAGGCCGCGTGGCCCAGCGAGACGATGCCGGTGTAGCCGAGGATCAGGTCCAGCGACACGGCGAACAGCGCGACGATGGCGACCTCGTTGATGATCAGCGCGTGCTCCTTCAGCAGCCAGGGCGCGGCCAGCGCAGCCAGCCAGAGCACCGGCTCCCAGGGGCGCCAGCGGGCCTGGTCGAGCAGGTTGCGAAGTGGGGGATTGGTGGGTGTCATTTGCCGCCTCCGAGGCGCGAGAACAGGCCGTGCGGCCGCCAGATGAGGATGGCGATCATGAGGGTGTAGACGATGAAGCCGCCGAGCTTGGGGATGTAGTACTTGCCCGCCACGTCGGCGATGCCCAGCAGCAGCGCCGCCAGCAGCGGACCGGTGATGGACGAGGTACCGCCCACCGCCACCACGATCAGGAAATACACCAGAAACTTCAGCGGGAAGCTCGGGTCCAGCCCCAGCACTTCAGCGCCCAGCGCGCCGCCCAGGCCGGCCAAGCCCGAGCCCACCGCGAAGGTGGCTGCGAACACCACGTTCACGTTGATGCCCAGGCTGGCCGCCACGCGTGGGTCGTCCACGCTGGCGCGCAGCCGGCTGCCGAAGCGGGTGCGCGAGAGGACGAACTGCAGCCCCACGGTGAGCGCGGCGCAGATGGTGATGATGAAGAGCCGGTAGTGCCCCATGCCGAGGGCACCGTCGAACAGCTCGGTGCGTCCGAGCAGCCACGTGGGCAACTGGATGATCTGCTGTTGCGAGCCCATGAAGTAGTCGGTGGCGGCCACGGCCATGAAGGTCAGGCCGATCGAGAACAGGACCTGGTCCAGGTGCGGCTTCTTGTACATCGGCCGGTAGAGCGTGCGCTCCAGCACCGCCCCCACCAGCGCCGTCACCCCGAAGGCCACCGGCAGGCAGATGAGGAAGGGCAGACCCTGGTGCTGCATCAGCGCCACCGTGAGGTAGCCGCCGAGCATGGCGAAGGCGCCGTGGGCCAGGTTGATGAAGTTCATCAAACCCATGGTCACGGACAGCCCCACCGCCAGGATGAAAAGAAGCATGCCGTAGGCGATGCCGTCGAAGAGGATGGTCAGCATGGGCGTGGCGTCTCACAGGCGGGTGCGTGAGGCACCCGCCTTCATGACAAAGGAGGAAAGAGAGGTCGGGCGCGGCTTACTTCGCCTTGCCCGGGTCCTTCATGTCGGTGACGGTTTCGATCTCGGTGTTCCACATCTGGCCGTTGATCTTCTCGACCTTGCGCACGTAGACGTTGTGCACCACATCGCGGGTCTGCGCGTCGATGTAGATCGGCCCGCGCGGGCTCTCGAAGACCTGGCCCTTCATGGCGTTGAGCAGGGCCTCGCCGCCTTCGCCCTTGGTCTTCTTCGCGCCTTCGTAGATCACGCGCATGCCGTCGTACGCGCCCACGGCCATGAAGTTGGGGCGCATGCCGTTGTTGGCCTTGCCGAAGGCTTCGACAAACTTCTTGTTCAGTGGCGAGTTGTGCGCGGCCGAGTAGTGGTGGGCCGTGACCACGCCCAGGGCCACGTCGCCCATGCCGTTGAGGATGTCGTCATCGGTCACGCTGCCTTCGGCAATCATGCGGATGCCGGCTTTGTCCAGGCCGCGCTCGGCGAACTGCTTCATCAGCGCCGACCCCGCGCCCGAGGGCACAAAGGTGAACAGCGCATCGGGCTTGGCATCACGCACCTTTTGCAGGAAGGGTGCGAAGTCGGGGCTGCGCAGCGGCACGCGCAGCGACTCGATGACCACGCCGCCGTTGGCCTGGAAGCGCTGGTTGAAGAATTTTTCGGAATCCACGCCAGGCGCGTAGTCGGTCACCAGGGTCACCACCCGCTTGATGTTGTTCTTGGTGGCCCAGTCGGCCAGCACGGTGACCACCTGCGGCACGGTGAAGCTGGTGCGCACGATGTACGGCGACGCTTCCGTGATGCTGGAGGTGGCCGCGGCCATCACCACCAGCGGCGTCTTGGACTGCGTGGCCACCGGTGCGGTGGCAAAGGCCAGCGGCGTGAGACCGAAGCCGGCCAGCACCTGCACCTTGTCGTTGATCACCAGCTCCTGCGCGATGCGTTTGGTCACGTCGGGCGCGCCGGTGTCGTCTTTCACGATCAGCTGCACCTTCTTGCCGGCGACGGTGTCGCCGTTCTGGGCCATGTAGAGGCGGGCGGCGGCTTCGAGCTGCTTGCCGGTGGAGGCAAAGGGCCCGGTCATGGGCAGGATCAGGCCGATCTTGAAGGTGTTGTCCTGGGCCGCGGCGTGGCCGAGGGTGCCGACGAGCGCGAGGGCGACGGCGGTGCGGATGAAGTGGCGTTTCTGCATGGTTTGTCTCCGGTGGGTTGCGGGTTTTCCCGTATGCATGCCGCTGCGTGCTCGCGGCTTCACAGGCCACGCATGATCCTGCCGACACAGGGAAAGGTCCAATGCTTTCGCCGGATCAGCTATGCATTTTGCTTATTTCAAGTTTCTGCTTCAGCATCGCCGGCGATCTCGCGGGCCACGCTGCGCAGCGCGTCCAGCAGCGACTGCGCCGCCGGCGTGGGCAGGTAGCCCGCGCGCCGCACCAGACCGATCATGCGCGGCTCGTGCCGCACCGCCACACCCAGTTGCACCAGCAGACCGGCGCGGATTTCAGCCTCCACCTGGCGCGGCGACATGAGTGCCACACGGTCGCTTTGCGCCAGCAGGGCCTGCATCATCAGCGCACTGTTGACGCGCAGCGGATCGGCCGGGATTGGAATGCGTGCCACCTTCAGCGCTTGCTCGAACGCCACCTGCGCGGGCGTGTTCGGCATCGGCATGATCCAGCCCGCGCCGCGCAGGTCTTGCCAGCTCAGGTTGCGCCGCCCGGCCAGCGGGTGGGCCGCCCGCGCCACCACCGCAAGGCGGTCGAGGAACAGGGTTTCCTGCGCCAGGTCGGCGCCCGTCAACGTGGGCCGGAGCGCGCCCACGATGAGGTCGATGTCGGCCTGGCGCAGTTGGTGCAGCAACGCGTCGTAGGTCCCGTCCACGATGGTGATGGCCAGGCCGGGGTGGGCCTGCAGCACACGGTCCACCGCGCCCGACAACAGGCGTCCGGTGGAGAACGGCAGCGTGCCGATGACCAGCCGCCCCTGCACCACGCCGCGTTGCGCCGCCAGCGCGTCGCCCGCCTGCTGCAGTTCGGCCCGCGCCAGTTTGAAGGCCTGCAGCGTGGCCTCGCCCGTCTCGGTCAGGCGCAGTCCCTTGCGCGCCCGCACAAAGAGCGCGGCGCCCGCCATGTGCTCCAGCTGCGCCAGCGTCTGGTGCACCGCCGGCTGGCTGATGCCCAGCGCCTGCGCGCTGGCCGTTTCCGACGCGGTCTGCGCCAGCGAGAGCAGCACCACCATGTGGCGCGTGCCCACGCCGGCCGCCAGGCGGCTGCCGACCCAGGCCAGCGCGTCGGTGCTGGCGGGCCGGCGCGCGGGCGCGTCGGCTTGCGCCAGGTGCGCCAGCCCGCGCGAGGCCCGCAGCGCCAGTTCCTGTCCCATGGGCGTGGGCTGCATGCCCCGGGCAGAGCGTTCGAAGAGGGCGCCCGCCAGGTCCATTTCCAGCGCCTGGATGGCCCGCACCACCGACGACTGCGACAGGTGCAGCGCTCCTGCGGCCGCCACCGTGCTGCCGCTGGCTGCGACGGCGCACAGCGCACGCAGCGGCTTGAGCTGATCGACCAGTGGGGGAGCGGTATGCATGCAGAGGTTGGGGCGGCGGGCAGGGAGGGCCGATTATGGAAGCGACCCCGCCAGTGGCTGGCCTATAGTCCCGCACATCGCTCACAGTGGACCGACCCGATGACCCCGCCCCGCCCAGCCACCCCCCGCGACACCCGTGTCGCATCCGCCAGCCCCATCCCCGACAGCGGCGTCGAGCTGCACGCCGAACCCGGCCATCTCATTCGGCGCGCTCACCAGGTCGCGGTCTCGACCTTTCACAACACCCACGGCCGCCAGATCACGCCTGTGCAGTACGCCATCTTGCGCGCGCTGCAGGACACGCCCGGCATGGACCAGGTCACGCTGGCCGAGAAGGTGGCACTGGACACTTCCACCACCGCCGACATCGCCACACGGCTCGAAGCCAAGGGCTGGATCGTGCGCGAGCTGCTGCCCCGCCGCCAGCGCAGCCTCACGCTCACGGCCGAAGGGCTGGCCGTGCTTGCCGACATGCTGCCCAAGGTGGCACCCATGTACCGCGAGCTGCTGGCGCCGCTGGAGCCGGTCGAACAGGCCGAGTTTTTGCGCCTGCTGCGCAAGTTCGTGCAGCTCAACGAGACCGCGGCGAACACCGAAATCCCGGGTAAACCCTAGGCCTTGGCCTCTTTTTTTTGAGGTCGACATTCCGTATACTGATGGTCATTCAGCATACTGAATGAATCCGGTTCGCCCAACCCAAGGAGACACCCCATGTTCCCGACCAACACCTGGTACGTGGCCTGCACGGCCGACGAGATCGACGAAAAACCGCTGGGCCGCACCATCTGCAACCAGCGCATCGTTTTCTACCGCGCGCTGCAGGGCAAGGTGGCTGCGGTGGAAGACTTCTGCCCGCACCGCGGGGCGCCGCTCTCGCTGGGTTATGTGTGCGAAGGCAAGCTGGTCTGTGGCTACCACGGGCTCGAAATGGGTTGCGACGGCAAGACCATCGCCATGCCGGGTCAGCGCGTGGGGGGCTTCCCGGCCATCCGCAGCTATCCGGTGGAAGAGCGCTACGGTTTCGTCTGGGTCTGGCCCGGTGATGCGACCAAGGCCGACGCCGCGTTGATCCCGCACATGGAGTGGTACGACAACCCCGAGTGGGCTTACGGCGGCGGGCTCTACCACGTGAAGGCCGACTACCGACTCATGGTCGACAACCTCATGGACCTGACGCACGAGACCTACGTGCACTCCACCAGCATCGGTCAGAAGGAGATCGACGAGGTGCC
>PNMH01000015.1 GCA_013823505.1 Polaromonas sp.
GGTTTGAACGAGGTATTGGCGATGCAGATCAAGGAACTGGCACGTGCCACGGGCGTGGACGTGGAGACCATCCGCTACTACGAGAAACAGGGCCTGCTGCCCGAACCGGCGCGGCGCGACAACGGCTACCGCGACTACGAAGCCAAACACCTGGAGCGCCTGTCCTTCATCCGCCACTGCCGCGCGCTGGACATGCCGCTGGCCGACGTGCGCCGGCTGCTGGGTTTTGTGGACACGCCGGGGGCGGGCTACAGCGACGTGGACCTGCTGGTCGACGAACAGCTGGCCCGCGTGCGCGCACGGCTCAAAAGCATGCGGGCGCTGGAGAAGCAGTTGCTGCAATTGCGGGCGCGGTGCTCGGGCACCCACGAGGGTCACTGCGGCATTCTGGACGAGCTGGTGTCTGCGGCGCACGGTGAGTCCTGCGTGTGTCACGGGGTACCATAACGGCCCGCCAGTTCAAGCCCGACCAGCACGTCCATCATGACCACCGCGCGCACCCCTCTGCCCAGGAGCCCCTTCGGGCGCTCGCGTGGCCTCAGGTGGCTGGTGTTGCTGGTTCTGGTTGTGGGAGCGGTGCTGACGGCCATGGGCCAAGTGAAGTCTCATGGCCTGGCGGAGCTGGCGGCGGTGCAGCCAGTGGCTCATTCGCATGAGGACGCGGCCGACCACCACCCACCTGGCGACATCAACACGGCGGCGGACCATGCCCACCATGGCGCCGACCACTCTCACGACAACGCCCACTCACCGCCTCACGCATGGCGCTGCATTGCGGCACAGCCTGCAAGCTGGGCGAGCGCACCCAGACGCTGGCTTGAACTGGTGGAGGCGTTCCGGCTGGAACGCCCGCCCATGGTCTGAAAGACCGTTTGTCTTTGCGCTGCCGGCGGCAGCGACTTCTTTTTCCAGACCATTGGAGTCTTCATGCACAGCTTTCTTCAAGACAGGCTGCCACGTTCGCCATGGGCGATCGGACCTGCGCACCTGTTGTTATTTTCGACACTCTTCCTCTCGCTGCTCCTCGGGGCTCCCGAAGCCCTGGCCCATGCGGTGACCGCAGGCGACAAGGGTTACATCCAGGAGATCTCCGGCGTCAACCTGCTGCCCTACATGTACCTGGGGGCCAAGCACATGGTGACCGGGTACGACCACCTGCTGTTCCTGTTCGGGGTGATCTTCTTTCTGTACCGGCTCTCGCACATCGGCCTCTACGTGAGTCTCTTCGCGCTGGGTCACTCCACCACCATGATCCTGGGCGTGTACTTCAACGTCGGGATCAACAGCTACCTCATCGACGCAATCATCGGTTTGTCGGTGGTCTACAAGGCGCTGGACAACCTGGGGGCCTTCCAGCGCTGGCTGGGCTTCCAGCCCGACACGCGCGTGGCCACACTGGTATTTGGCCTGTTCCACGGCTTCGGTCTGGCCACCAAGATCCTCGAGTACGGGATCTCGCCCGACGGCCTGGTGCCCAACCTGCTGGCGTTCAACGTCGGCGTGGAGATCGGTCAGTTGCTGGCGCTTTGCGTCATCCTCATCGGCATGGGCTTCTGGCGGCGCACGCCCAGCTTTGCCCGCAACGCCTACACCGCCAACGTCGCCATGATGAGCGCGGGCTTCGTTCTGGTGGGCATGCAGCTCACCGGCTACTTCGTATCGTGAACACCCCTGAGATTTCAACCATGTACAACAGCATCACCCCACCGCCTGCAGAGCTGCCTACATCCCGGCAACTGCTGCGCTCCACGCTGCTCGCGGCCATCGCGGCAGCCGTCCTGCTGGTCGCCGTCGTCTTGCCCGCCGAGTACGGCATCGACCCCACCGGTGTCGGGCGCGTCCTGCGCCTGACCGAGATGGGCGAGATCAAGAAACAACTGGCTGCAGAAGCCGAAGCAGACGCTCAAGCAGCGTCGCTTGCACAGGCGCCGGCTTCCGCTGCGCCGATAGCCGCGCCTCAGGCGCCAGCACCCGCCGTCGAAGCCGCGCAGGCAGCACCCTGGCGCGACGAGATGCGCGTGAAGCTCACCCCGGGCGAGGGCGCCGAGATCAAGCTGCGCATGCAGGCGGGTGACAAAGCCGAATACCAGTGGGTCGTTGAAGGTGGCATGGTCAACTTCGACACACACGGCGACGGTGGCGGACGCTCGATCAGCTACGAAAAGGGGCGTGGTGTGCCGCAAGACGAGGGCGAACTGGTGGCCGCGTTCACTGGCAACCACGGCTGGTACTGGCGCAACCGGGGCCAGGCCGATGTGACGCTGATCCTGCGCACGCGTGGCACCTACAGCGACATCAAACGGGCCATCTGATGGCGTCGCTGACTTCAGGCGTCGAGCTGGATGAGCCCTTCGGTCACGTAGCGCTTGAAGTCAGCCAATGGCATGGCCGCCGAGCCGTGCGTTTCCTCGTCGGTCCAGCTCAGGGTGGCGTCGTTGACGGCCGTGGTCACATCCACGGGGCCGGGACGGATCTCGACGTTGGGGCCGTCGCCACTGCGGTATTCGACCTTGCCGACGATGTGTGCTTTTTGTGCCATGAAAGTCCCCCAGTGAAAGACACCGAGGATCGCCGCTCAACGACCACAAAGTCGGTGCGCTGGCATACGCTCGGCCTGTCGGCCCAACGCACAACCCCATGAACCACACCCCGATGTCTCCTGCCCTGCGCGGCGGCCTGCTGGCCTTGGTGGCCGCCGTGCTGTTTGGCTTGAGCACGCCGCTGGTGCAGCGCTTCGGCACAGGTGTGGGGCCATTCACCACAGCCGCCCTGCTCTACGCGGGAGCGGCCCTGGTGGCCCTGCTGCTGCGCCGGCCGACACAGCGCGAAGCGCAACTGCGCCGCACCGATCTGCCCCGGCTGCTGGCCATGGCGGCCAGCGGCGCGGTGGTCGGGCCGGTGGCGCTAGCCTGGGGGTTGCAGCGCACCAGCGGGTCGAGCGCATCGCTCATGCTCACGCTTGAAGCGGTGTTCACCTCGGTGCTGGCCTGGCGCTGGTTTGGTGAAACCATGGACCGGCGTGTGATCGGCGCGGTGCTGCTGCTGCTCGCTGGCGGCGCTCTGCTGGTGTTTGAGCAAGGTCTGGCGGGCCAGGTGCAACTGCTCGGTTTGCTCGCGGTGGCGCTGGCCACCGCGGCCTGGGGTGTGGACAACACGCTCTCGCGCGGCGTGGCAGACCGCGATCCTGGCCAGGTGGTGTGGGCCAAGGCCTTGCTGGGCAGCGTGGCCACCGGTGTGCTGGCCCTGGCATCGCGCGAAGCCCTGCCCGGCTGGACAAACGCATTGGCCTTGCTGGCCGTGGGCGCCACCGGCTACGGTCTGAGCCTTCGCTTTTATCTGCTGGCGCAACGCACCTTCGGCGCGGCGCGCACCGGCTCGGTGTTTGCGTTTGCCCCGTTCGTGGGTGCGGCCGGCGCATTTGCATTGGGCGAGCGCTCAGGCAGCGCGCTCATGGCCGTGGGTGGCGGCCTCATGGCGCTGGGCGTGCTGCTGCACCTGATGGAGCGCCACAGCCATGCGCACACACACGAAGCGCTGGAGCACGAGCACGCCCATTCGCACGAAGACGGGCACCACCTGCACACGCATCACCCCATGCCGACCGGCACCCACAGCCACTGGCACACCCACACACCGATTCGGCACGCACACCCGCATGTGCCCGATGCGCACCACCTGCACCGGCACTGAGCCGGCGGCACCGCCTCAGAGGCTCTTGCGGCTGTCGCTGATCCAGTCGGATGCGGCAAACAGCAGGCCCGAGATCACGAAGGTGAGGTGGATCGCGATCTTCCAGCCGATCTGCTCACCGGTGAGCGTGGTGCTCACCAGAAACGCCTTGAGCAGCTCCACCGCAGAGATGGCGACGATGGCACCGATCAGCTTCATCTTGAGGTCGGAGAAGCTGACCTTGCCCATCCAGCCGGGCCGGTCTTCGTGATCGCCAATGCTGAGTTTGGAGACGAAGTTTTCGTAACCACTGAACACGATGATGAGCAGCAGCACGGCGATGAGCGCTGTGTCCACCAGCGTGAGGATAGAGATGATCGCATCGTGCTCGTAGAGGCCGAGCACACCCATCAGCAAGGACACCAGCTCCTTGCCGAACTTCAGCAGCAGCACCAGCATGGCGATGATCAAGCCAATGAAGAACGGCGCGAGGATCCAGCGGCTGGCGAAGATGGCCTTCTCCATGGTTCGCTCGAAGGAGTTGGACGGTTTTGACATGACAGTCGCCTGATGGGTCGGATGAACAAACAATGGGGCAAGGGTGTGGTGGCCAGCGGCTCACGACATCAGCCGGGCCAGCAGATAAACAGCGGCCTTGATCATGGCCCACACCACGCCGGAGACCACCACACCGGCCACCGCCGAGGCCAGCAATCCCAGCGCGATCCACACCCCGTCGCGCTCCAGCACGCCGAGTGCCAGCAAGCTGATGGCCAGCGCCGGCAAGGTGTTGCCCAGCGGAATGGGCAGCATCAGGATGGCGGCCAGCACCAGGCAGACCAGGCCAACGACGTGCTCCAGCGGAGGACGCACCAGCACCAGGGCGCGCGGCTTGAGCAGTTTTTCCGCCTTGGCCAGCCAGGGCACGATGCGCCGCACCAGCGTGGCGAGGTCATCGCGCGAGAGGGAACGCCGTGTGACCACACTGGGCAACCACGGCCGCATGCCCAACATGAGTTGGGCCGAAAGAAACAGCAGCGGTGCGCCCAGCAAGGTGGACACACCGGGTGGCACCGGCAGGATGTTGGGCGCCGCGAAGAAGAACATCAGCGCGCCAATGGCGCGGTCGCCCAGGGCTCCCAGCAGATCACCCACCGAAATGCGCTCGCGGCTGGTGTCGTTCGCCAGTCGGAACAGCAGCACCGACAGCGGCACGCTGCCCTTCGGGTGGGGCCCGAGAACGTCCGGCGGGATCAACGCAGACTGCGGCAACAAAGGCGCCTCACTCCTCGCGTCCGCCCCCCAGGCCCAGCAGCATGAGCAGGCTCTGGAACACGTTGAACAGGCTCAGGTACACGCCCAGGGTGGCGGTGATGTAGTTGGTCTCGTGGCCGTCCTGCACGCGCTTGAGGTCGTACAGGATGAAGGCCGAGAAGATGCCGATGGCCAGCACCGCGAGCGTGATCATGAGCGCGCCCGACTGGATGAACACGTTGGCCACACCCGCCACCAGCAGCATGATCGCGCCGATGAACAGGAATTTGCCCATGCTGGAGAGGTCGCGCTTGATGATGGACGACAGCGCAGCCATACCCAGGAAGATGGCACCGGTGCCGGCAAACGCCGTCATCACCAGGCCCGCGCCGTTGGCCTGACCCAGCACCGAGCCCACCAGGCGCGAGAGCATCAGGCCCATGAAGAAGGTGAAGGCCAGCAGCACCGGCACACCGGCGGCCGAGTTCTTGGTTTTCTCGATGGCGAACATAAAACCGAACGCGCCGCCCAGGAAGACGGCCAGGCCCAGGAAGCCGGTGAGGCCCGCGGTGATGCCGGTGGCCACACCGACCCAGGCGCCGAGCACCGTGGGAATCATCGACAGCGACAGCAACCAGTAGGTGTTCCGCAACACGCGGTTGCGTTCAACCAGCGTGGCGCTGGCGATGGAAGGAGCAGAAAGACTCGTGTTCATGGTGAGTTCCTTTAGGTGGATGAAAAAAAGCTGAAGGAAGCGCGGAGCGCAATCCGCAGCGCTTCAGCGCTGCAAAACCGGGGGGTGTCGGGGTGGTGTGGGCCGCGTGCAGCGGACCCACATCAGGCCTGGTGGGTGGCCTGTTGGGGTGGACGGAGCAGACCGTCCAGCGAAAGTGGCATGGCGGCGAGCTGCCGGTAGCCGATGCTGCGGCCGCTGTCGGCCGGGCTGCGCTGCGCCAGAAAATTTCGGGGCAGGCTGTCGGGAAGGTCGGGTACTTCGTCCACCAGCGCGTGGTTCACCGCTGGCTCAGCAACGGCCTCGCCCTGCTGCGCTGCGGCCTCGGCGGGTACGGCCTGCGACGTGGCCGCGTTGTGGGGCGGCGTGACCGGCTCCTGATGCACAGACCCAAAAGCGAACGCGCTCACACTCAGGAAAAAGTGGAGCGCGAAAAGCGCAATGAGACGGCGGTACATGGTGGCCGAAGTATATCGGCACCCAAAAAAGAGCCCACTGACGTGGGCCCTTTCTGGCGAAGAAGCCGATTACTTCTTCTTGCACTCGTCTTTGGCTTTGTTTTCGTCTTTCATGCAATCCACTTTCTTGTCGTCCATTTTGCCGCCTGCATGGCTGGCAGCAAACGCGGGAACGGAAGCCATCATGAATGCAGCGATCATTGCGGAGATGAGAGTTTTCATAGATTACCTTTGGGATTGAAATGTCTTTTGACACCGGCACACAATGGAAAATCGCCCAATGCAGCCAGCAACAAGGATATCGAATTCAATGACCATTCACCTGACAGACGTTGTTCCCATGAGCGCCCATCAGGTATTGATTGGATTCAGGTGGAAACCCTGTTGCAAAGCCTTGCTGACCCTTGTAATCGGTGTTTCATTGAGTGCCTGGGCACAACCGCGATTGGCGCCGACACCCGATCAGATCGTATTGCCGGCGTCGGTGCATGCGCCAAACAACCAAGCGGGTTCATTGCGCGCGGTGGAACGCGAATGGCGCAAGAACCGCAACGACCTGCCGGCCGCGCTCGATTACGCGCGGGCCGTTTTTTTGCTGGGGTTGACCGAAGGCGATTTGCGCTGGTATGGCTCTGCCAAGGCAGCGCTGCAGCCCTGGTGGAACACAGCAACGCTCCCGGCCGAAGGCCACTTTCTGCGTGCGCTGGTCAAACAGGGCTTCCACGACTTCAAGGGCGGCATCGAAGACCTCAGCGCGGCCATCGCCATCGACCCGGCGCAGCCCGAGTACTGGTCGTGGCGCTTTTCGCTGCACCTGCTCACCTCCAACATGGCGGCCGCGCGCACCGATTGCGATGCGATCGGACAGCGCTTCGGCCGCGACGAAGGCCAGGCTTGTGCGGCCACGCTGCTCTACCGCACCGGCCAGGCAACCCAAGCCATTCCCCTGCTCAACCGCCTGGCCGAGCTGCCCGACTACCAGGGCCCGTTCACCCAGGACTGGCTGCGCTACCACCAGGGTGAGGCCTACCGGACCGCCGGGCAGTACGCGCAGGCCATTGCCGTTTGGGAGAAGCATGTGCAGGCCCGGCCCCAATCGCACCTGGTGAAGCTCACGCTCACCGAGCTGCTGAACCAGCAAGGCCAATACGCCAAAGCAAAGCGCTACACCCAGTCGCCCTCCCCCACCGATGCCCTGCTGGTGCAGGCGCTGCTGGCCAGCCGGGGCCTGAACGACGGCAACACGCAGCGCCTGGCCGATCAGTTCGAGAACCGCATGACCAACCAGGCGCTGCGCGGCGAAAACCTGATCGAGCGGCCCACCATGGTCTACCTCATCACCTACGGACGCGATGTGCAGCAAGGCCTCCAACTCGCGGCCGACAACTGGAGCACGCAGAACGAACCGGCCGACGCGGTGCTGCTGGTGCAGGCCGCGCTCAAGGCCAACCAGCCCAAACAGGCCGAGCCCGTGCTCGGCTGGATGGCGACCACCGGCTACACCGACCCGGTGCTCAAGGCACTGGCTGACGAACTGAAAACCCGCCTGGGCAAATCCTGATGAGCCTCCTGTTCAGACACCTGGCCACACGCCTGGCCTTGTTCGCCCTGCTCGCATCCTTCATCGGCCCTGCCCTCGCCCACTCCAGCAGCAACGCCTACCTCTCGCTCTCCCAGCGCGGCTCCGACCTGGTGCTGCGCACCGACATCAACCTGCGCGACGTGGACCTGATCTTCGACCTGGACGACAACCGCGACGGCCAGGTGAGCTGGGGCGAAACCGCAGGCCGCATCGAGGAGCTCAAGGCCTGGATGCAGCAGGGCATCACGGTGCGCGGCACCTCGGCCGCGTGTGAACTTCGCCCGCTGGACGTGCTGGCCAGCCCCCACTCGGATGGCTTCTACCTCAGCGCCGAATGGACCGTTGCCTGCGCCGACCCGGAAGACGTAGCGGCCAAACGGCTCACACTCAAGTACGGGCTGATCTTCGACCAGGACAACCTGCACCGCGGCCTGCTGAAGGTCGAACTTCCCGCTGCCACCAGCAGCGCCATCCTGAGCCCCGACCGCCCCGAAGCGGCCTTGCAAGCGGGTGAAGTGTCGGGCTGGTCGGTGTTCAAGCGCTACGTGGTGGAAGGCGTCTGGCACATCTGGATCGGCATCGACCACATCCTCTTCCTGCTCAGCCTGTTGGTGCTCGCGCCGCTGGTCCCTTCGCGCTCGCGCGTGACCACCTGGCCCGCGGTGGAGAGCTTCCGCACCTCGTTCATGGATGTGCTGGCGGTCGTGACCGCTTTCACCGTGGCGCACTCGATCACGCTGGTGGCCTCCATCCTGGGTTGGGTGAACCCGCCGGTGGCCATCATC
Organism: Polaromonas sp.; assembly: GCA_013823505.1. The sequence continues at coordinate 8,482 of PNMH01000015.1, forward strand.
GAATCGGTGATCGCGCTCTCGGTGATCCTGGCTGCGCTCAACAACCTGTTGGGCTGGTTCTCGCTCAAGCGCTGGCGCCTGGCCTTCGCCTTCGGCCTCATCCACGGCTTCGGGTTTGCCAACGTGCTGCTGGACCTGGCCCTGCCTGCACAGCAGCTGGCGCTGGCGCTGGGCGGATTCAACGTGGGTGTGGAGATCGGCCAGCTGGCCATCGTGCTGGCGTTTCTGCCGGTGGCCTGGCTGCTGCGCCACACCGCGTTCTACCGCTGGGTGGTGGTGGCGGGCGGCTCGCTGACCATTGCGGTGATCGGCTCCATCTGGCTGGTGGAGCGCCTGGGCGGCTGAACACGCACTGTTACCAGCGTGGCGGCTGATCGGTGCGCTCACGAACAGACCTGAATTTTTGAGGCCCTTAATCTGAAAGCCAGTCGGCACCTTCGGCTGCGAGTCCTCAACGCTGCTTCTGCAGCACTTTCAAGGGTCCCCCATGAAAACGTCCAGCTTCATCACTTCTTCGCTTGCCGCTCTGGCTGTGGTCGGCAGCGTCGGTCTCGTGTTCGCACAATCCGGCCCCACCACACCGGCCAATCCAGCAGCCACCGGCGGCGACCAAACCTCGCCACCCATGACCACCACCACGCCCATGGCCACGCCACCCGCTGGCGGCATGACCACGCCCGCACCGGCCACCACCGACAGCATGAACAACAACGCTGCGATGAACGAGCCTGTGGCCCGCGCTGATCGCAACTGAGCCTGACCGCATCACGACAACGCCCCTCGGTCCTTGCGGATCCAGGGGCGTTGTTGCTTGAAGTCGCTGACCGATGAGCCACCCCATGCCCCCTCTTGACGAACCCACGCGCTGGGCCGCCATTCGCCACGGCGTGCTGGCGGGCCTGGCCCTGGTTGCGCTGCTGTTGCCGCCAGGAACCCCGGTGCCGGCCAGCGCGGCGCAGCGCATGGCACCACCCGCTGTCACCCCGCAGCGCCTGGCCGAACTGGGTGACGCGCAGGCATCGAGCGACGTGCGCCTGATGGCGAACTGGATCGCCAACTCGGGCGACCACGCTGCCATGCCGTTTGTGCTCATCGACAAACGCGCGGCCCGGCTCTATGTGTTTGACGCGCAGGCCCGCCTGCTGGACCACACCGCCGTTTTGCTGGGCTCCGCGCAAGGCGACGATTCGGTGCCCGGCATCGGCGACAAGCCGATTGCCGATGTGCTGCCCGAAGAGCGCACCACACCCGCGGGCCGCTTTGCGGGTCAGCGCGGTCTCAACATTGACGGCGAAGACGTGGTCTGGGTCGACTACAACGCCGCTGTGTCCATGCACCGCGTGCGCGCCCACAACCCCAGGGAGCGCCGCCTGCAGCGCCTGGCCACCGAGACAGCGGACGACAACCGCATCAGCTACGGTTGCATCAACATACCCGCCCCCTTCTTTGACGTGCACATCGCGCCCACCTTCGCAGCGCAGCGAGCCACGGTCTATGTGTTGCCCGAGCAGAAGACCCTGCAAACGGTGTTTGGTGTTCCCGCACAAGCGCATTTGGCTCAGATGATTCGGTAATAAACAACCAAGAATCCATTCGTTCCTGAACGGAGTGCGAGCCCGGATCATCCGGTCACTTTCAACACCTTTCCACAAGGAACGACATGACCACCCGCCGCCACCTGATCCAGGCCCTCGCCGCCACCGCCCTCACCGCCGGCGCCTTCTCGGCCATCGCCCAGCCCGCACCGGTGACCTTGCTCAACGTGTCCTACGACCCGACGCGCGAGCTGTACTTGGAGTACAACGCCGCGTTCATCAAACACTGGAAGGCCAAGACCGGCCAGGACGTGACCATCAAACAAAGCCATGGCGGTTCCGGCCGCCAGGCCCGCTCCATCATTGACGGACTGGACGCCGACGTGGCCACCCTGGCCCTGGCTGGCGACACCGACGCGCTGCACACCAATGGTGGGTGGATTCCCAAGGACTGGCAAAAGCGCCTGCCGCTCAACAGCTCGCCCTACACCTCCACCATCGTGCTGGTCACGCGCGCCGGCAACCCGAAAAACATCAAGGACTGGGACGACCTGATCCGACCCGACGTGAAGGTCATCACCCCCAACCCCAAAACATCGGGTGGCGCGCGCTGGAACTACCTGGCCGCGTGGGAATTCGCCAAGCGCAAGTACGGCAGCGATGACAAGGCCAAGGAATTCGTGGGCAAGCTCTACGCCAACGTGCCTGTGCTCGACACTGGCGCACGCGGCTCCTCCGTCACCTTCGCGCAACGCGGCCAGGGCGACGTGTTCATCTCCTGGGAAAACGAGGCCTATTTGCTGGAGAAAGAGTTCGGCAACAAGGTCGACTTCATCTACCCGTCGCTGTCCATCCTGGCCGAACCCGCCGTGACCGTGGTCGACAAGAACGTGGACAAAAAGGGCACACGCGCCGTGGCAACGGCCTACCTGGAATACCTCTACACCGAAGAGGCGCAAGACATCATCGGCAAACACTTCTACCGCCCCACCTCGACCAAGGCCCAGGCCAAGTACGCCAAGCAACTGCCCAAGCTCAACCTCTTCAAGATCGGTGACGCTTTCGGTGGCTGGGAGCAGGCGGCCAAGGTGCACTTCGCTGACGGTGGCAGCTTCGACCAGATTTACACCAGGAAGTAAGGCATCCTCGTGTCACATAGGATCGAGCACTCCAACTCCTTCCCAACATCAGGAATCAACATGCCCAAGGCCTACTGGATCGCCACCTACCGTTCGATCAGCAACCCCGACGCTCTCGCCGCTTACGCAGCACTCGCTGGCCCCGCCATCCAGGCGGCGGGCGGGCGCTTCCTGGCGCGCGGCATGCCCTCCAAAATCTACGAAGCTGCCCTCAACCAGCGCGTGGTGCTGATCGAGTTCGACAGCGTGGCGCAGGCCACCGGCGCGCACGACAGCCCGGCTTACCAGGAGGCATTGAAGGCCTTGGGCCAGGGTGCCGACCGGGAGATCCGCATCATTGAAGCGGTGGCCTGAGGCTGGTTGCCCTGGCGCACAGTGCGGCCACTGGCTGCCCTGTGCGCACGGAATGTCCTGGATACCCCCAAGCGCTCGCGACGCACCGGCCAATGAGATAAACGGTATGGCGTCCATCCTGACCCGTTGAGCCTGCCGGTTGATCTCCCCATGATGCTGTCCGCTGCTGTCTTGTGCACCGCCTTGCTGTTCGGTGGCATGACCCTGTATTCCTTTGGCTTCGCGGCCTTTCTTTTCACCGCCCTGCCGGCGCCCACAGCAGGCGCCACGCTGCGTCGCGCCTTTCCCTGGTTTTATGTGTTCGTGATGGCCATCTCGGCGCTGGGAGCGCTTCTCTGGCTGCCCCACGACACGCTGGCGGCCGCGCTGCTGGCCACGGTGGCATTGACCACCTTGCCGGTGCGTCAGCTGCTCATGCCGGCGATCAACCGCGCCACCGATGCGGGACAGCGCCGGCGCTTCAAGTGGCTCCACAGTGTGTCGGTGGTGGTGACGCTCGCACACATTGCGACCACGGGCTGGCTGCTGTCCCGGCTGGTGTGAACGCTTTCAAGCGCATGGTGCAGCGAGCTGCCTCGACGAGGCGGTCGCTCGTGCCCCGACCACCGTCAGGCCATGAAAACAGCAATGAAGGCCAGCATGAAAATCAGGATAGCGCCCATGACGGGCAGGACCATGGGCATGTAGTGCACCACCGTGTCCAGGATGTCTTCCGCCTGCTCGTCGGCGTAAGCCCGCAGTTCCGGATCTGAATAGTCCAGCGGGTGCTCGGCAAGGGCCTCGTCGGGCGAAGGTTGTTTGTGTTGCATGGGAGCTCCTGTCCAAGGTTCATCGGGTTTGCGACGGACCGCTGCGTTGCGCAGCCCACAGCACTCAAGGCTTGCAGCCTGCGGGATTGGAGGGTGTACGTCAACCAAAAGTTTCCACCCGGCAGGAATGCGGCTTTCGGGTGTCGAAGGCTTATGCCCGATCCACATATGGAAACAAGAACAAAGTCGTTGGGTTTCACGAAGCCCACGCCCAGAATTCCTCACATCCTGTTTCCGTTTGGAGCTTTCACATGAACAACACCTTGCGCGCGGCCCTCGCCGCCGTGGCCCTCTCCACCTCTGCCATCGCCGGCGCCCAGACCACGCTGCTCAACGTCTCTTACGACGTGGCGCGCGAGTTCTACAAAGACATCAACGTCGCCTTTGCCGCCAGCTACAAGAAGTCCACCGGCAAGGACATCAAGGTGGACCAGTCGCATGCCGGCTCCAGCGCGCAGGCCCGTGCTGTGGCCGACGGCCTGGAAGCCGACGTGGTGACCTTCAACACCACGACCGACGTGGACTTTCTCGCCGACAAGGGTGTGGTCGCCAAGGACTGGCGCCAGAAGTTCGCGAACAACGCCGCGCCCACCACCTCGACCATGCTGTTTCTGGTGCGCAACGGCAACCCCAAGGGCATCAAGGACTGGGACGACCTCATCAAGCCCGGCGTGCAGGTGATCGTGGTCAACCCCAAGACCGGTGGCAACGGCCGCATGGCCTACCTGGCCGCCTGGGGCTATGTGCGCAGCAAGGGCGGGTCGGATGCCGAAGCTGCCGAGTTCGTGGGCAAGCTCTACAAGAACGTGCCGGTGCTCGCGCGCGGCGGCCGAGACGCCACCGGCGTCTTCCTGCAACGCAACATCGGCGACGTGCTCGTGACCTTCGAGTCCGAAGTCGTCTCCGTCAACAACGAGTTCGGCGCCGGCAAGGTCGACGCCATCCACCCGAGCGCGTCCATCGTGACGGAGAACCCCGTGGCCATCGTCGAACGCACGGTGAACAAGAAGGGCTCGACCGCCGAGGCCAAGGCCTACCTCGACTTCCTCTACAGCCCCGAAGGCCAGGAGATCGCGGCGAAGCACAACATCCGCCCGCGCAACGAAGCGGTGTTGAAGAAGTACGCCACGGCCTTCAAGCCGATCAAGCTGTTCAGCGTCGAGCAGTACTTCAGCTCGCTGAGTGAGGCGCAGAAGGTGCACTTCAACGACGGCGGCCAGTTCGACAAGATCTACACGCTGGGCAAGTAAATGACATCGGTCTCTTCGGCAGTGCTGGGTGGCTCCACCCAGCACGGAGCCACCGTGCCTCGCCGCGCCACGCGCCGGGTGCTGCCGGGCTTCAACATCACGCTGGGCTTCACGGTTTTTTACCTGAGCCTGATCGTGCTGATCCCGCTCTCGGCGCTGCTCTTCAAGACCTTCACGCTCACCTGGCCGCAGTTCTGGGAAGCGGTCACCGCGCCGCGCGTGGTGGCCTCGTACAAGCTCACCTTCGGTGCCTCGTTCATTGCAGCCTGTGTCAACGCCGTCTTCGGTCTGCTGGTGGCCTGGGTGCTGGTGCGCTACAGCTTTCCGGGCAAAAAGATCGTCGACGCCCTGGTGGACCTGCCATTTGCGCTGCCCACGGCCGTGGCCGGCATTTCGCTCACCGCCATCCTCGCCGGCAACGGCTGGATCGGCCAGTACACCGAACCACTCGGCCTTCAACTCGCCTTCAACCCCAACGGTGTGGTGATCGCGCTCATCTTCATCGGCCTGCCCTTCGTGGTGCGCACGGTGCAGCCGGTGCTGGAAGACACCGAAAAGGAACTGGAAGAAGCCGCCACCTGCCTGGGCGCCACGCGCTGGCAGACCTTCAGCCGGGTGATCTTTCCGAGCATCGCCCCCGCCCTGCTTACCGGCTTTGCCATGGCGTTTGCCCGCGCGGTGGGTGAATACGGCTCGGTGATCTTCATCGCCGGCAACATGCCCATGATTTCCGAGATCACGCCCCTCATCATCATCAGCAAGCTCGAGCAGTACGACTACGCCGGCGCCACCGCCGTGGCCACCGTCATGCTGGGCATCTCGTTCGTGCTGCTGCTGCTCATCAACGGCCTTCAGACCTGGCAGCGCAAACGCAGCGGTGGAGCGATGGCATGAGCGCAACGTCTGTTCGCACCGAAGCACCCTGGGTGCGCCGCACGCTGATCGGCGTGGCGCTGGTCTTCATGTTCCTCTTCCTGGTGCTGCCCCTCGCAGCGGTGTTCACCGAAGCCCTGCGCAAGGGCTGGGACGCTTACTGGGAAGCGCTGCAGGAGCCCGACGCGTGGTCGGCCATCCGGCTGACGCTGATGACGGCAGCCATTGCCGTGCCGCTGAACCTGGTGTTTGGCGTGGCCGCGGCCTGGTGCATCGCCAAGTACGAGTTCCGTGGCAAGTCCTTCCTCACCACGCTGATCGACCTGCCGTTCTCGGTGTCGCCGGTGGTGGCGGGCCTGATCTACGTGCTGGTGTTCGGTGCGCAGGGCTGGTTCGGCCCCTGGCTGATGGAGCACGACATCAAGATCATTTTCGCCGTGCCCGGCATCATCCTGGCCACGGTTTTCGTCACCTTTCCCTTCATCGCGCGTGAACTCATTCCGCTGATGCAGGCGCAGGGCAACGACGAGGAGCAGGCCGCGCAGGTGCTGGGTGCCAGCGGGTGGCAGACCTTCTGGTACGTGACCCTGCCCAACATCAAGTGGGGCCTGATCTACGGCGTGATCCTGTGCAACGCGCGGGCCATGGGCGAGTTCGGCGCGGTCTCGGTGGTCTCGGGCCACATCCGCGGCCAGACCAACACCATGCCGCTGCACGTGGAGGTGCTCTACAACGAGTACCAGTCGGTGGCCGCGTTTGCCGTGGCCTCGCTGCTGGCGCTGCTGGCCCTGGTCACGCTGGTGATCAAGTCGGTGGCCGAATGGCGCATGGAAGCCGAGATGAAAGTGCTCGCAGAGCTGCCACCCGAGCGGCCCACGCCAGCCGCCAATCCCTTGCTGGGACAAACATCATGAGTGCCGCGCCGGGCCGCCCCAAGCAAGCTCGCGCCGCAGTGCGCAGCACGAAGGACATCCTATGAGCATTGAAATCCGCAACGTCAACAAACACTTCGGCACCTTCCAGGCGCTGAACAACGTCAACCTCGACATCCACTCGGGAGAGCTGCTTGCGCTGCTCGGTCCGTCGGGTTGCGGCAAGACCACGCTGCTGCGCATCATTGCCGGCCTGGAAACACCGGACACCGGCAACATCTTCTTCAGCGGCGAAGACACCACCGACGTGCACGTGCGCGAGCGCAACGTGGGCTTCGTGTTCCAGCACTACGCGCTGTTCCGCCACATGACCGTGCTGGAAAACGTGGCGTTTGGCCTGCGGGTGAAACCGCGCGGCGAGCGCCCGAGCGACGCGCAGATCAAAAGCAAGGTGCACGACCTGCTCAAGCTGGTGCAGCTCGACTGGCTGGCCGACCGTTACCCCTCGCAACTCTCGGGCGGCCAGCGCCAGCGCATTGCGCTCGCGCGCGCGCTCGCGGTGGAGCCCAAGGTGCTGCTGCTGGATGAGCCCTTCGGCGCACTCGACGCCAAAGTGCGCAAGGAACTGCGCCGCTGGTTGCGCCGCCTGCACGACGAGCTGCACGTGACCAGCGTGTTCGTCACGCACGACCAGGAAGAGGCGCTCGAAGTGGCCGACCGTGTGGTGCTCATGAACCAGGGCCATGTGGAACAGGTGGGTGCACCGCAAGACGTGTGGGACCGCCCGGCCAGCCCGTTTGTGTACGGCTTCCTGGGAGACGTGAACCTGTTTCACGGCCGCGCGCACGAAGGCCAGATGCACCTGGAAGGTGTGTCGTTCGCTTCGCCCGAACACGCTGGCGCACGGGACGCACAGGCCTTCGCCTATGTGCGTCCGCACGAACTGGATGTGTTGCCTTACGCGGCCGGTCTGAACGGCATGGTGGTCAAGCTCGACCGCGCGGTGGTCGTGGGCCCGATCGCCCGCCTCGAACTCCTGCCGGTGGACCCGCCCGCCAACGGCGACCAGCCCAAACTGATCGAGGCCCATCTCTCGGCCGACCGCTTCAAAGAGCTCGGCATCCAGGAGGGCGACACGGTGGTGGTGGCGCCGCGCAAGGCGCGCGTGTTCTTGCAGCCTCAAGCCGCCTGAGCCAGCCGCTGTCCTGATGCGATCCTGACGCGGGGTGTGCTACGTTGCGCCGATGACGCCAACGGATCCCACGCAGCCCTCTTCCCACCCCAACCGCTGGCCAGGCGCCTTGGTCTGGGCCCTGGCCGCGCTGGCCATGGCGGTGCTGCACCCGGTGCTCGACCTGGCCAACCTGGCCATGCTGCTGGTGCTCGCCTCGGCGCTCGCCGCGCTCTGGCTCACGCCCGCCATGTGCCTGGCGGCGTGTGCGCTCGCGGTGCTGGCGTTCAACTTCGCCTTCGTGCCGCCGCGCTTTACCTTCAGCGTGGACCTGCACCAACACGCCCTGCTGCTGGCCACCATGCTCTCGGTGAGCTGGATCGTGGCGCTGCTCATGGCGCGTCAGCGACGCCTGGCCGAGGCCGAACGCCTGCTCGCGCAGCGAGCAAGGCAGTTGCAGGACTTCGGCGCCACCCTGCGCGACAGCGACGACCCCCGGCTGCGCGCGCCCGACCTGCAAGCCGCGCTGGGCTCGTTGGTGGGGTCGCCGGTGGTCTTGCTGCTGCGCGACAGCGCCGAGGCCGATACGCGCTTGGGTGAGGCCAGCAGCGACGGGTGGGCGGGCCTGGCCATGAGCCTGCGCCACAGTCAGGCCATGGGGCCGGGCACCGGGCGCCATGAAGACCAGACCGCCTGGTACCTGCCACTGCGCGGGCGCCAAGCCGCCCTGGGAGCGGCGCTGCTGCCGCTGACCAACCAGCCCGAGCCCACGCCCGAACTGCGTGCCCATGCCCAGGCGCTGTGCGACCAGATGGGCTTGGCGCTGGAGCGCGCCGACGCCACCCAGGCCGCCGCGCTGGCGCGCGAACAGGCAAACGCACACGCGCTGCGCAACACCCTGCTGGCCGCCATCTCGCACGACTACCGCACACCGCTGGCCACCATCCTGGGCGCGGCTTCCTCGCTGCACGACCAGGCCGACCGGCTCTCGGCCGAGCAGCGCCAGCGCCTGGCCGCGACCATCATCGACGAGGCGGGCCAGCTCGGCCGCATCACCGACAACACACTGCAGCTCGCGCGCCTGGACACACCGGGTCTGGCCCTGCACCTGGACTGGGAGTCGGTCGAAGAAATGGTGGGCACGGTGCTGCGCCGCGCCCGCCAGCGCCAACCCGACCGCGCCGTGAAGGCGCGCCTGCAACCCGGGCTGCCGCTGCTGCGGGTGGACGCGGTGCTGCTGGTGCAGCTGCTGGACAACCTCGTGGACAACGCGCTCAAGTACGGCGGTGACAGCGCACCCGTGGAAATCGCTGTGACGCTCGAGAACGGTCAGATCCGGCTGGCTGTTCGTGATCGGGGGCCGGGCATCGCGCCAGCGTGGCGCGAACGGGTGTTTGATGCTTTCCAGCGCGGTGACCCCGGCACCAACAGCGCGCAGCCGGCCGACGCGCCAGCGCGGCGCGGCGCCGGTGTGGGTCTCGCGGTCTGCCGCACCATCGCGCGCGCGCACGGCGGAGAACTCACGTTGCGCATGCGCCATCGCGGAGGCTGCAGCTTCGAATGCACGCTGCCCGTGACGCCAGCACAGGCTGGCGCACCGGAGGCCAACCCATGAGCCTCTCCGTGCTGCTGGTGGAAGACGACCGCGAGCTGCGCACCACCCTGCGCGAGTCGCTCCGGGTGGAAGGCTATGCGGTGGTGGCGGCGGCCAGCCTGGCCGACGCACACGCGCTGCTCGCGAACACCGAGGTCGACATCGTGCTGCTCGACCTCGGCCTGCCCGATGGCGATGGCGAAACCCTGCTGGCCACCCTGCGGCGCGGGCGCAGCACGCCGGTGATCGTGATCTCGGCGCGCGAAACCGACGACCCCAAGATCCGCTTGCTGGACGCCGGCGCGGACGACTTTCTGGTGAAACCTTTCAGCCTGGGCGAGCTGCTCGCACGCATGCGCGTGGCGCTGCGACACCGCGGCACGCCGCAGCAGGCGGCCATCACCGTCTACACGCATGGCGACCTGCGCATCGACCTGCGCGCGCACCGAGTGCGCATGGCCGACGAAGACGTGCACCTCACCCCCACCGAGTTCAAGCTGCTGGCGCGCCTGGTGCGCAACGCCGGCCAGGTGGTCACACACCGGCAACTGCTGGCCGATGTGTGGGGTGCGGAGTTCACCGAACACACCCACTACCTGCGGCTCTACATGGGGCAGCTGCGCGCCAAGCTGGAGGCCGACACGGCCGACCCGCAGCGCCTGCTGACCGAGCCCGGCGTGGGCTACCGCCTGGTGGAGGGCGAGGACTGAGGTGCCGAGGCGGTCCCTTATGCGTTCCTGATGCACCCATCGGTACGCTGCAGGTCCTCTCCACTTCGTTCCCTCGCCCATGACCGCGACCGCCCGTTCCCTCGACACCGAACAACCCGCCACGCCCCTGCAACGGCAAGGCACCGCCGCCCTCACCCTGGGCGCGCTGGGTGTGGTGTACGGCGACATCGGCACCAGCCCGCTCTACACCGTCAAGGAAATCTTCGCGCCCGCCACCGGCGTGGCGCTCAACGCGCACAACCTGATCGGCGCGGTCTCGGTGATCTTCTGGGCACTCATGCTGGTGGTCACGCTGAAATACGTGATCCTGATCCTGCGCGCCGACAACCGCGGCGAAGGCGGTGGCCTGGCGCTGACCGCGCTGGCCGCCCACGCGGTGCGCTCGCGCCCGGCCTTGCGCAACGCGCTGCTGCTGCTGGGCGTGTTCGGCGCCACGCTGTTCTATGGCGACAGCGTGATCACACCCGCCATCTCGGTGCTGGGTGCCATGGAAGGCCTGCAACTGGTCACGCCCGCGCTCGCACCCTATGTGATCCCGATCACCGTGGTCATCGTGGTGGGCCTGTTCGCGGTGCAGCGCTTCGGCACCGGCCTGGTGGGCAAGCTGTTCGGTCCGATCATCGTGCTGTGGTTCGTCACGCTGGGGGCCATCGGCGCGGTGCACATCGTGGAACAGCCGGCCATCCTGTCGGCGCTCAACCCGGTGCACGCCTGGAACTTCCTCATGGAGCGAGGTTGGTACGTGTTCGCCGCCGTGGGCGCGATCGTGCTCGCGCTCACGGGCGCCGAGGCGCTGTATGCCGACATGGGCCACTTCGGCCGCAAGCCGATCCAGCTCGCCTGGACCGGCCTGGTGCTGCCTGGGCTGGCGCTCAACTACATGGGCCAGGGCGCGCTGCTGATGGCCGACCCCACGGCCATTGAAAACCCGTTCTACCGCCTCTTCCCCGAGGCCTTCGTGCTGCCTGCGCTGGTATTGGCCACGCTCGCGGCCATCATCGCCTCGCAAGCGGTGATCTCGGGCGCGTATTCCATGACCAAGCAGGCCATCCAGCTCGGGTTTTTGCCGCGCATGGCGATCAAGTACACCTCGGCGCGCGAGGCCGGGCAGATCTACATGCCGGCGGTCAACTGGGTCCTGATGGCTGGCGTGGTAGCCGCCGTGGTGGGCTTTGGCAGCTCGTCAGCGCTCGCCGGTGCCTACGGCATCGCGGTGACGCTCACCATGATGATCACCACCGTGCTGACCTACTTTGTGGTGAGCGAGGGCTGGCGCCTGCCCAAGCCGCTGGCCCTGGGTGCCACCGTGTTCTTTCTGGCCATCGACGCGCTGCTGGTCGCCGGATGCGCGGTGAAGTTCTTCGACGGTGGCTGGTTTCCGCTGGCACTCGGTCTGGTGCTCTTCGGACTCATGAGCACCTGGTCGCGCGGGCGCGACCTGCTGCTGCAAAGCATCCGCCGCGACGGTCTTGAGCTGCAGGGCTTCATCGATGGTCTGGACCCCCGCAGCGTTCACCGCGCCGAGCGCACCGCCGTGTACCCGGTCGCGGACCCGGCCACCGTGCCGCAGGCGCTGCTGCACAACCTCAAGCACAACCAGGTGCTCCACGAGCGCAATGTGATCCTGACCGTGAAATTCCACGAAGTGCCGTGGGTGGCTATGGAAGAACGGGTGGAGGTGCAGGCGCTGGGCCACAGCTTCTGGCGCGTGAGCCTGCATTTCGGCTTCATGAACACACCCGATGTCCCCAAGGCACTGGCGCTGGCCGAGTCCCACGGCCTGCGCATTCCGGTGTTCGAGACCAGCTACTTCCTCAGCCGCGAGACGGTGGTGCCCACGCCCGGTGGCGGCATGTGGCGCTGGCGCGAGCGGCTGTTTGCGGCCATGAGCCACAACGCCGGTGGTGTGGTGGACTTCTTCCGCCTGCCCGGCAACGCGGTGGTGGAGCTGGGCACGCGCGTGCCGATCTGAACCCGACCGGCTCAACCCACCATCGATGGACGGCCAGACGGGGTGGAGCTTGAAAGGGTGTTGGCCGGAAGGCTGGCCGGCTCCCCCGCCGGCTTGGCCTGCAACTCGGCGTCGTTGGTGAGCCGGGTGTAGGCATCGCGAATCACGCCGTGGCATTCACAACTGTGTGCCTCCAGGCCGTCGCGGTCGATCACCGACATCTGGCCGCGGCCGTAACGGATCACGCCGGCCTTCTGCAAACGCAGGGCACCCCCCGTCACGCCTTCGCGGCGCACGCCCAGCATGCTGGCAATGCGCTCCTGCGTGATGTGCAGCTCGTCGTCGGCCTGGCGGTCCAGGTGCACCAGCAGCCAGCGCGCGAGTTGCTGGTCGAGCGAATGGTGGCGGTTGCAGGCCGAGGTCTGCGACATGTGCAGGAACAGCGTGCGGGTGTAGTTCAGCAGGTGGTGCATCACCTGCTCCGAGCGTTTGGCCTGGTGGGCGATGGACTGCGCGCTCATGCGGTAGCCATGACCGCCGCGGCTCACCAGGGCGGTGTTCTGTGCCATCACCGTGCCGCTGGCGGTGGTGCCGTTGTTGGCGTTGCTGCTGCCCATGAACGCGTCCACGCCGACCATGCCTTCGTTGCCCACCGCCGCCACTTCCACGGTGGCGCCGTCGAGCATGGTGGAGACCAGCGAGACCACAGCCGTGGTGGGAAAGTACACGTGGCGCAGGCTGCTGCCCGCCTCGAACAGCGTGCTGTGAGCGGGCATTTCCACCCATTCCAGGTGGGACTCGATGTATCGCCAATCGTCAAACGGCATGGCCGCGAGCAACTGGTTCTGCTCACGGTGGGAAATGGCTGTGTGTGTCATTGCGGTAAGCCTCGTGTTGGTTCTCAAGGCGCAATGTAGGTTGATGCATATGGGTTTTCCATGTCGAAAGACACATGCACCAGCCGCTTTACACAACGTGTCAATCGGTTACATCCCAAGGTGATCTGCCTCACAGACGCCATCAGACCAGTGGACGCTGTGGCGGGTGACCATCGCCGTACAGATCGGCCAGCCGGGCCAGCGCCTTCACGTCCCGCAGGTACAGGCGGCCGTCCTTGATCTCGTGCAGGCCACGCTTCTCCAGCTTGCGCAGGGTCTTGTTGGTGTGCACCAGCGACAGCCCCAGGGCATCCGCAATGTGCTGCTGCGTGAGCGGCCACACCACCCCGCCCTTGCCGTTGTCGTCCTGCAGCGCTGCCGCGCGCTTGAACAGCAGGATCAGCGTGCTCGCAATGCGCTCTTCAGCGCTGCGTCGGCCCACCGACAAGAGGGTGTCGTCCACCAGCGATTCTTCGTGCGCTGTGAGCCAGGTCACATTGAAGCCCATCGTGGGTGAGCGGCGGTGGATCTCCCACAGCGCGTCGCGCTGGAACACGCAGAAGCTCGCCGAGGTGAGCGTGTCTACGCCGTGGGCGGCCGCGTCGCCCATCTTCTGCTGCACACCGATGAAATCGCCGGCGAGCAGGAAGGTGAGTATCTGGCGACGGCCGTCACTCAAGGTCTTGTAGCGGAAGGCCCAACCCTGCAGCAGGGTGTAGAGCGGTGAGTCGGTCTGACCTTCGTGGATCAGGGTCTCGCCCGCTTCCACGCGCAGGGAACGGCGCTTGAGCGACTGCACCAGCTCCAGCTCTTCGGGGGTGTGGTCAACGAACAGCGGCAGTGGCCGTAGCGGGCACTCGGTGCAGGGCATGGCGGTGGGCGGGGCTTTGTCGGGCCATTCGGCCGAATCCTTGGTCGGGACGTTGTTTGTCATTGTTCTTCTTGTCCAGGTGGGCCATCGCGCCGGCGTGTCCGGCCGATCAGGAGCACGCTGCTGAATGGGTCATGAGTCTATGGGGAGACCGGGGAACCTTGGGTTTGGTTTGCGTTCTCACGCACGAACTGAGGGGTTATCGCATGCCGGACTGTTCGAGAACGCACAGACCGACGGATGGCCGAGCCTTACCGTGGGCATCGGCATCATCGCATCCCCCTTGGTGCCCACCGACCGAGAAAGCGCCCATGACGATCAACGCCCCACGAGGCCGCAAGACCCGCAGGGTTGAGCCCTGCCGCCCTGCGGTCAATGCCATCACCCAACTGCTGGTCGACCACAACGAGCTGCAGCAGATGTTCACCGCATTCGAGAACACACGCTCGGTGAACAACAAGCGTTTTCTGGTTCGGCGCATCTGCACCACGGTGGTGGTGCACGCGCAGGTGAAAGAGGAGATCTTCTACCCGGCGGTGGAGTCGGTGCTGCCACAGGCCACACCGGAACACACCACCATGAAGGCACTGGTGGCACACATCCAGAGCCTGGAGCCGGTGGCCGAGCACGTGGACGGTCCGATCCAGGTGCTCGCCCAGGAAGTGAACGAGCACGTGTCCGACCTGCACGAGAGCCTGTTTCCACGGGTGAAGGCGTCCGACCTTGACCTCGAAGAACTCGGCAACCGCATGGCCCGGCGCAAGGCCGAGCTGATCGCCCAACACGCCTGAGGCAACCCCCGAGGGCCCTGCCCTCAATGGGACAGGCGCTGCCCTGCCGAAGCGCCGCCGTGCACGCTGTTGCGCTCTTCCAGACGCCGCGCTTCAACCCGCTCGAACATCTCCAGCATCCAGGCCATGCGCTGATTGAGCGGTCGGGTGGAAATGCCGCTGGAAAACGCGGTGTCTTCCAGCGTTTGACACTGGTCCACCAGATAGGCAATGGCAGCCAGCGGGGGCACCGCCGCCGCCGAGCGACCCACCCAGCCCGATTGCACCGAGGCACACGCCAGCAGCACGAGCTTGCGCGACGCCGGCACCACCGCGCGGCGCGCGCAGGGGTCCAGCCCCTCGCGGCGCAGCTGCTGGCCGATTTCGGCGTAGATCAAGCGCGCGGCGAGGATGGCCGAGCGGCAGTCGCGCGGCAGCTGCGCAATGCCGGCAGCGGCCTGTTCGTACAGGCGGTCCGCCTCGTCCAGCAGGCGCGCCACCACCCCCTGCAGCGCCGGGCTGCCCACCGGCTTGAGCAGCCAGGCTTCGGTGTCGATACCGGCCTGCGCCATCCACTGGCGCGGCAGGTACAGGCGGCCGTTGCGCGCGTCTTCGCCCACGTCGCGCGCGATGTTGGTGAGCTGCATGGCCACGCCGAGTTCGCACGCCCGCGCCAGCGCCTGCGGGCTGCGCACGCCCATGATCCAGCACATCATGGCGCCCACGCTGCCGGCCACGCGCGCGCCGTAGTCGTGCACCTGCTCCAGCGTGTCGTAACGCCGGCCTTGCGCGTCCCAGGCGAAGCCGTCGAGCAGGGCGTCGAGCAAAGGGCGGGGCAGATCGTGGCGCTGAACCACCACAGAAAGTGCGCGGTCTTCCACACAGTCTTGCGGGTCTCCGGCGTAGATGCGGTCCAACCGGTGCGAAAGAACCCGCATGGCATCGTCGATGCCCATCGTGCCGCCGTCCACCATGTCATCGGCCACGCGGCAAAAGGCGTAGAGCGCAATCGACGAGGCGCGCACACGCACCGGCAGCAAGCGGCTGGCCGCGAAGAAGGTTTTGGAGCCGGTGCGCATGAGCGCCACGCAGGCGTCCAGGTCCACCGAGGCGCGGGGCGCCATCGGCTCAGCGAGAAACGAGTTTGCGAGCATGTTGTTGCTGCCAGGTTGTTGCCAGGGGAACCACCGAATCGAATGCCTTCGCCGACATCAGCACGCCCGGCACACCCGCGCCGGGGTGGGTGCTGGCGCCCACCATGAACAGGCCGTCCACGTCTTCGCTGCGGTTGTGCGGGCGAAACCACGCGCTTTGCAGCAGCAGCGGCTCCAGGCCAAAGGCCGCGCCCTTGAACGAGAGCAGGCGGTCGTGAAAGTCTTGCGGCGTGGTGAGCAGCGAGGCGGTGATGTGCTGCTCGAAGCCCGGCAGCACGGTGCGATCCAGCACCTCGGCGATGGCCTGGCGGAACGACTCGGCGCGGGTGCCCCAGTCGGTTCCGCTGTCCAGGTGGGGCACCGGCGCCAGCGCATAAAACGTGTCGTGCCCGGCCGGCGCCATGGATGCGTCGCTCGCCGTGGGGCGGTGCAAATAAAGACTGAAATCGTCGGACAGCTTGTGGCGGCTGAAGATGTCCTTGAGCAGTTCCTTGTAGCGCGGCCCGAGCAGCATCATGTGGTGGGGCACGTCGGTGTACTGGCGGCTGGTGCCGAAGTACCAGACGAACAGGCTCATCGAATAGCGGCCGTTCTCCACCTTGCGGTCGGTCCAGTGGCGGCGGTGTTTCGCCTCGATCAGGTTGCGGTAGGTCCACGCGGTGTCGGCGTTGGACACCACGATGTCGGCTTCGATGCGTTCGCCGCTGGCCAGCGTCACACCGGTGGCCACGCCCTGGTCCACCTCGATGCGCTTGACCTCGGCGTTGCAACGCAACACGCCGCCCTGCCCTTCCAGCAGGCTCACCAGGCCTTGCACCAACTTGCCGGTGCCGCCCACCGCCCAGTGCACGCCGTACTTGCGCTCCAGGGCATTGATCAGGCTGTAGATGCAGGTGACCGAGAACGGATTGCCGCCGATCAGCAAACTCTGCAGGCTCATGGCCATGCGCAGCTTGGGGTGCTTGAGGTGCGCCGCCACCATGGCGTGCAGGCTGCGCCAGCCCCGCATCTTGAAGATGGCCGGGCTGGCCTTGATGAGGTCGCCCACGGTGTCGAAGGCCTTGTCGCCCAAGGCCTCGAAGCCCAGGCGGTAGCAGTGGTCGGCTTCGGCCATGAAGCGCTCGTACCCGGCGGCATCGTCCGGGCTGATGCGGCGCACCTCGGCTCGCATCTTGTCGGGGTCACCGCTGTAGTTGAACTCGTCGCCGTCATCAAAGCGGATGCGGTAGAACGGATCGAGTGCGCGCAGCTCGATGTCGTCGGACAGTTTGCGCCCGGCCAGCGCCCACAGCTCTTCAAACAGGAAGGGCACGGTGATGATGGTCGGACCGGCGTCGAACACATGGCCGTTCTGATGGTGCACATAGGCGCGGCCACCGGGCGCGTCGAGCTTCTCCAGCACCGTCACGCGCCAGCCTTTGGCGGCCAGGCGCACGGCCGAGGCCAGCCCGCCAAAGCCGCTGCCGATGACCACCGCGTGCGGTGCGTCGGAAGAGCGGGTGTTCATGCCACGGGATGAAAGAGGCAGGTCCCAAAGATCTTCAGGGGTGCGAAAAGCGTTCATGCTTTTTCCGGTTTGATCGCCGGGCTGCGCGACATGGCCCAGCCCCATAACTTCTGCATCGGCGTCGGAAACGCCATGATCACGTGTTCCACGATGGCCAGACCCAGCAGGGCCGCCAGCAAGACCCAGCCGGTGGTGATGACCGCCGAGCCGCTGGACACCTGCCACACCATCCAGGCCCACAAAGCACACGACACACCCACCGTGAGGAAATAAAACAGCGTGAGCGGACCGCGTTTGAAGTAGCTCGCGAGGTACACCAGGTGGCGGGGCAGGTACTGCTCGCCGGTCTCGGGCACGCCCAGAAACAGGTTCATCTTGGCCGAGAAACGCATGCACCACAGCAAGGCAAAGGTGCAGATCGCCACGTGACCGGGCTCGCCCTGCTGCATCCACAGCAGCGCGCCGAAGTTGGCCAGCAAGGCCAGTTCGTGCCAGATCACGGCTTGGGCCGATTGCGTGAAGCGGGTCCAGCCGCGCACACCTGGCTGCAGCGGCCCCCGGCGCGGGCCGGTGAGCCAGCCGGTGAGAAAAGCCATTTCGTGCCAGCTCCACATCACGATCACGCTGGCAAAGGCCAGGTACGCGCTGCCCACGGTGTGGTCCTGCATGCTGAGCTGGGTGGTCCACAGGCTGCCGAGCAGCAGCAGACTCAGGACACCCAGCGTCCAAGGAAAGGTGGTGGGCGCCCTTCGCACCAGCCACAAGATGGCACCCGTGCCGAACCACCAGCACAGCAGCGCAAACAGCGCGGGCGCTGCCACGGAGCTGGAGAGTTCGGTCATGGCTGGCAACGGTGCCGGCTTACCAGACCGGTTCCATGCGGATCGTCTGCGGCAACGCCTGCTTTTTCACCGGCAACAGGTACAGCCGGCCAAACGTGAACGCGGCCTGAACCGCACAGCCGGCCACTTGCAGCTTGCCCACCAGGCCACCGCGCGTCTTCGCCCGGTCGGCCGCCAGCGAGATCTTCAGCAGGCGCTCCAGTCCGCCGCGGAAGGCCGGGTTGTCGATGTCCACCTCGACCGGAAACACCTGGCGGCAGATGTCGTTGGTGATGCGGAACACCTCATAGTCGTAGGTGGTGGACTCCAGGCCCATGGCCTCGTGCAGCAGTGGGCGCGTGTGGTCACGCACGTACATGGTGGCGTACACCGCCAGGATGAAAAACCGGATCCAGAGCTTGTTCACGCCTTGCAGCAGCTCAGGCTGCGAACGCATGATCAGCGCAAACGATTCACCGTGGCGAAACTCGTCGTTGCACCAGCGCTCGAACCAGCGAAAGATGGGGTGGAAACGCTTGTCGGGGTGGCGCTCCAACTGGCGGAAGATGGTGATGTAGCGCGCATAGCCGATCTTCTCGCTGAGGTAGGTGGCGTAGAAGATGTACTTGGGCTTGAAGTAGGTGTAGGCCTTGTTGCGCTTCAGACTGCCCAGGTCGATGCCCAGGTTGAAGTCCTTGAGCGACTGGTTGATGAAGCCGGCGTGGCGCGACTCGTCGCGCGCCATGTAGGTCATCAGCTGCTTGATGTCGGGGTTGCTGATGTTCTTGCGGATCTCGTTGTAGAGGATGCACCCGGAGAACTCCGAGGTCAGCGAACTGATGAGGAAGTCCAGGAACTCCTGGCGCATCTCGGGCGAGAGCTGGGGCATGAGGGTGCGCACCTCTTCAGCGAACGCGGCGTCGCGCTGGAAGTGGTCGTGGTTGTTGTCGCCCTCGTACTCCTTCATCATCACGTCCCAGTCGGCCCGAACGCTGGACACATCGAGTGCGTCCATGGCCTTGAAATCGGTGGTGTAGAAGCGCGGGGAGAGCATGGTGCTCTTCACGGCCTTGGCGTTGGCGTCTTCGGCGCTTTCCACCGTGTCCATGAGCAGGGCAACGTGATCGATCTCGGCGCTGGCGTTGGGGGTGTTCATCGTTGTCTCCTGAAGGTGACGGGGGTTCATGAAGCGGGCTTGGCCCACTGCAACTGAGAAAACACGGCCGAGTTGGTGGGCCCGAACGACTCCAGGCTCAGGCGCTGGCCGGTGGCGGTGTCCAGCAGGGTGATGCGACCGTCCACATGGCCAGTCAGCTGGAACGGCAGGTCGGGGTTCATGCCGCTGCGCTTGCGCTCGCGGTTGAGCGCGCGCAGGCTGCCGCGCAGAAAGCCCTGCTCGCCCTGGAAGCGCGCCACTTCCTGCCTGGTGCCCGCGTCGAGCACCGCGATGTCGCCGTTGGCCTGGCCCACGAACGACAACTGGCGCTCCCACTGCACGGCCTCGGTGGGCTGGGGTGGGGCTGCGCCATAGACCTTCATCTGCAGCGTCACGCCGCACAGGACCACCAGCAGAAAAATGCCCAGCGCCCAGATGGGCCAGGGCGTGTCGGTGCCCAGGGGTGAGGGGTGGTGCGTGTTCATGGCGGCTCTCCGGGGTGGCTCAGGCGGTGGCGGTGGATATCTCGCGCTCGCGCGGCTGGCGCACAGGCGCAGGCGTCTGCTCGGTGGTGCCCAGGATGGCCAGCGTGTCGGTGTTCTGCGCCGTCCAGGCCTGCAGGACCAGGGCGCCGATCTTTTGCGCGTCGGGCACGCAACGCAAGCTGGGCTGAGGCTGCTTCAGCAGCCACGGCCGTGCGTGGGGCCAGAGGTTCAGGTAGGCAATGCGGTCCTCACCCTTGAGCGTGAGCGCGATGTCGCCGTGGCCACCGGCCTGCGGGCGGATGGCGGCGGCGGCCAGCTTGCGCAGCGGCAGGTTGAAGGTGAGCGTGAGCACGATGCCGACGCGCATGAGGATGCGGCGGTCGGTCAGGGTGTAGACGGTGGTGCGGGCGGAGAACCAGGCGGTGAGCGAGAGCAGGCCCAAGGCCACCGAAGCCAGCACGGCGCTCGTGAGCAGCGGCATCAAGACCGCGCCGCCGGGTTCACCCAGCAGGTACAGCCACTGCAGACCGAGCATGCCCGCGAAGTAGATGGCCAGCTTGCGCACATGGAAGGCATGGATGGCCAGGGTGAGAAAGTCGGGGCTGCCTTGCCAGAGCAGGCGCTCGCCCTGCGGCAGCGGCTCCGGCAGACCGGGCGCGGCCTCGAACTCGTGTTCGTGGTGCGCGTTCACAGCAGCGGCTCCATGCGGTCGGGCGTGGCGTAGAGCAGACCGCCGCCGTAATAGGCCATGATCTTTTCCTCTTCGAGCAACGTCACCTGATCGGGATTGCGCGTCTTGGGCACGTTGGCAAACTGCTCGGCCAGGATGGCATGCACGCTCACACCGTCCTTGCGGATGCGCGAGAAATTCACCGGCAGCAACACCGAGCCGCCGCTCTTGAGATCGACCTCGATGTAGCGGAACATCATCTCCGCCTTGTCGACCCACATGTCGCGCACCACACCGGCCACGGCCTTGTCGGCGCCATACACCGGCAGGCCGCGCGGATCGGTGTCCTGACGGGCCACGCCGTGGTCGGCGGCGGCGCGCAAGGGAACGATCTTGGCTTCACCTTCGTGCGTCATGTCGGGGTGATCGGCGCGTGCTGCCCAGGCGCCCGGGCCAACACCGGCGAGCATCGGATCGCCCACCGGGTCCAGCGGCGAGCCAGCCCAGCGGTGGGTGGGCGTGGCCGAATACGCACCGTCGGGGCGATTCACGTCGGGCGACAGAAAAGTCCGGCCGTCTTCGAGTTCGTAGGTCTTGGGCGTGACCGTGGGCCAGCCAGGGGTCACCGGACCGTTTTCACGGCCGGGGTCCATCGGGTAACCCTCGCGGTGGCTCTCCCGCTGGAGGTAGTAGATCAATCCGAAGAAGAAAATCCAGAATGCGTAGAGCACGAGTTGTGCAACGTCGACGTACTGGGTGATTGCGCCTGTTTCCATGGTGGTTCTCCTTCAATGAGGGCTGGCTCGGTGACTCGCTCGGTGACTCTTGTTCAACGCTGGTTCAACGCTGTTTCAACCCGGCAACTCGGCCAGGCCAATCGGATGGGGTTTGTGCTCGGCCGCCGAAGACCGGCGCACCAGGGGGCCCAGCGCGATCAGCACCGCGAAGAGCAAATAGATTTCGAGGTGGAACACGAAGCTGTAGCCCGTGACCGGGGAGTTGAGGACTTCGCCCAGCCAGCCGTTCGTGGCCAGGCTGGAAACCACGTCGCGCAACACACCGCCAAACGCCATCGACAAGCCACCCGCGGTGGCCTGCACGGCGCCCCAGGCGCCCAGCACCAAGCCGGTGAGTTCGCGCTCGGGCAGCTCCATCGCGGTCAGCAGCATGCTCACCGAGAACAGGCCACCCGAAAAACCGATGAGGGCCGCACCGAACTGGAACAGGTGGGGCGAATTCAGGGGGGCCGAGAAGATCACGCACGCAAACGCCGGGAGGCCGAGCAAGGCACCGATGGCGGCCAGGCGGATGGTGTCCAGCCCGCGCGACATGAAACGCGCCGACAGCACAAAGGCGAGCAAAGCGCCGCCGGCGCTCATGGCGGTGAGCGAACTCGTGAGGCTCACGTTGAGACCCAGCACCTGGCCGCCGTAGGGCTCCAGGACGACGTCCTGCATGTTGAAGGCCACGGTGCCCAGGCCCACGGTCCACAGGAAACGTTTGATCTTGGGGATGGCCATGAGCCGCGCCCAGCTGCGCGAAAAACCGTCGGGCTCGCGGGCACCGCGGCGGGCCTGGCGAGGCTCCTGTTTCCACAGCGAGGTGATGTTGAGCACGGCCACCAGCACCGCTGCGCCCTGCACCACTTGCACCAGGCGGGTAGGCGTGAAATCGATCAGCACAAAACCCAGCAGCGCACTGCCCAGGATCATGCCCACCAGCAGCGTGCTGTAGAGCAAGGCCACCACGCGGGGGCGCTTTTCTTCGGGCGATAGGTCGCTGGCCAGCGCCATGCCGGCGGTCTGGGTGATCTGCATGCCTGCGCCCACCAGCAAAAAGGCGAGCGCCGCGCCGATACGCCCGGCCCACACGCTGGCGTCCGTCACGGTCAGCAGCAACAGCGCAAACGGCATGATGGACAAGCCGCCGAACATGAGCAGCGTGCCGATCCACATGTAAGGCATGCGCTTCAAGCCCAGCGCTGAAGGGTGTGTGTCGCTGCGGTAGCCAATGAGCGCGCGCAGCGGCGCAAACACCAGCGGCAGCGCCACCGACAGCGCCACCCACCACGCGGGCACGGCCAGCTCGACGATCATCACGCGGTTGAGCGTGCCGACCAGCAGCGCGATGGTGATGCCGATGGAGAGCTGGAACATCGAGAGGCGCAGCAGGCGGCCCAGCGGCAAGTCGCTGGAGGCCGCATCCGCGAACGGTGCATACCGCCGGGTGATGTTCATCGCCCAGGCGGGAGAGAGCATCCGGGTCAGGTTCACCGCGTCCACTCCCAGGCTTGTGAGGTGTAGAAGCCGCCGGAGACGCGCTGCGTGCGCCCCTCGGTCCAGCCGCTGCCGCCCAGACCCTGCAAGAGCAAGGCGCGCAAGCGAGCCTGAGACACCGGGGTGAGCGCGGGCGAGCGGTCGCTGCTCGGGAAGAAGCGACCCATGGCGTGAGCCACGCTGAGCAGCGGGCTGCTGGGCGCGATGGTGAAGAGCACGCTGCTGCGCGTGCGCCCTGCCAGCCGCTGGATCGCGTTGGCGATGTCGGGCGTGTCGTAGTGAATGACCGAGTCCATCGCCACCACGTGGTCGAACTCACCGAGTGCGTCATCGAGCATGTCGCCCGAGAGGTAGGTGATGCTGCCGCTGCGCCCGTTGGGTTGCAGTGTGGCGTTGCGTTCGCGGCCCAGCTGCACGAGGGTGGGCGAGAGGTCGATGGCCACCACCTCGGCGCCGCGCTGCATCGCTTCCAAAGCCAGGGCTCCAGTGCCGCAACCGGCATCCAGCAGGCGCAGGCCGCGCATGTCTTGCGGCAACCAGCTCAGGAGCGTGTTGCGCATCTCGTCGCGACCGGCTCGCACCGACGCGCGGATGCGGCCCACCGGCGCATTGGAGGTCAGCCGCTCCCAGGCCTTGGCGGCGGTGCGATCGAAATAGTTTTCGATCTCCGAGCGGCGCTCGATGTAGTTGGCGTTGGAGGTTTTCATCGAATCGTCTCCGCTCAGTCGAAACCCAGCAGATCGAAGATGTCCCGGTCCTTCATGGGCACGGCCGCCAGCGGCTCCACACCCAGCCAGAGCGATGCGGCCAGGCGCATGTATTCCTTCTTCACCAGCTCCAGCTCGGGTGAGCTCTCCATCTCGAACAGGGTGCTCTTTTTCAGGCGACTGCGGCGGATCACGTCCAGGTCGGGGAAGTGCGCGGCGAGCTTGAGGCCGATCTGGTTGTTGTATTTGTCGATCTGGTCGGTAGCGGCGCTGCGGTTGGCGATCACACCACCCAGGCGCACGTTGTAGTTCTTCGCCTTGGCGCCGATGGCCTGCACGATGCGGTTCATCGCGAAGATCGAATCGAAGTCGTTGGCGGTGACGATGAGCGCGCGGTCGGCGTGTTGCAGCGGAGCGGCGAAGCCACCGCACACCACGTCACCCAGCACGTCGAAGATCACCACGTCGGTGTCTTCCAGCAGGTGGTGCTCCTTGAGCAGCTTCACCGTCTGGCCGACCACGTAACCACCGCAGCCGGTGCCGGCGGGTGGGCCGCCGGCCTCCACGCACATCACGCCGTTGTAGCCGGGGAACACGAAGTCTTCGACACGCAATTCTTCGGCGTGGAAGTCCACCGTTTCCAGCACGTCGATCACGGTGGGCAGCATCTTCTTGGTCAGGGTGAAGGTGCTGTCGTGCTTGGGATCGCAGCCGATCTGCAGCACGCGTTTGCCCAAGTGGGAAAACGCGGCCGACAGGTTGGAGCTGGTGGTGCTCTTGCCGATACCGCCTTTGCCGTAAATGGCAAAGACCTTGGCATTGCCGATCTTGAGCGAGGGGTCGAGCTGTACCTGAAGGCTGCCCTCCCCGTCTTCACGGCTGGACTTTCCCGAGGCACGCCTCAGGTCGGTCAGGGGAACGCTGGTTTCCATCATGGGGTAGCTCCTTCAAAAACACCTTCGAGCCGGTCTTCGAGTTCTTCGCTGGCCTGGCGCAGCGCCGCAAGCACCTCGGGATCGGGTTGCCAATATTGGCGGTCGGACGCTTCCAGCAAGCGGTTGGCCACCCGCATGGAGGCCGTGGGATTGAGCCTGGCCATGCGGTTGCGCATGTCCGGGTCGAGCATGAAGGTCTCGCTCAGTTGTTCGTACACCCAGGGCTGCACCTGCCCCGTGGTGGCAGACCACCCCATGGTGTTGGTCACGTGCACTTCAATCTGGCGCACACCCTCGTAGCCGCTCTCCAGCATGCCCTCGTACCACTTGGGGTTGAGCATGCGGGTGCGGGTCTCCAGCGCCACCTGCTCCTTGAGGCTGCGCACCGCGCCGTCGCCCTTGGTCTGGTCGCCGATGTAGACCGGTGGCGTGATGCCGCCGCGAGCCCGCTTCACCGCTTGGGTGATGCCACCCAGCGTGTCGAAGTAGTTGTCCACCGTGGTCACGCCGAGCTCCACCGAATCCAGGTTCTGGTAGGTCAGCTCCACATCGGCCAGCGCGCTTTGCAGCAGCGCGGTGTGCTGCACCGCAATGCCCGTGCGGCCGTAGGCAAACCCTTTGCGGCGGCTGTAGGTCTCGGCGATTTCGTCGCCACCACTCCAGCGGCTGCTTTCCACCAGGTTGTTGACGTTGGCGCCGTATGCGCCTTCGGCGTTGCCGTAGACACGCAGCGAAGCGGTCTCCAGCGAGCAGCCGTGTTCGCTCTGGTAGGCCAGTGCGTGCTTTCGGATCCAGTTCTGTTCGATCGATTCGTCGGCAGACGCGGCCATGAAAGCGGCTTCGGCCAGCATGCGGATCTGCAGCGGCATGAGGTCGCGGAAGATGCCCGAGAGCGTGATCACCACGTCGATGCGGGGTCGGCCCAGCGTGGACAGGGGAACGAGCGTGGCGCCGGCGATGCGTCCGTAGCTGTCAAAGCGTGGCAGCGCGCCCATGAGCGCCAGGGCCTGCGCAATCGGCGCGCCTTCGTTCTTGAGGTTGTCGCTGCCCCAGAGCACCATGGCCACCGACTCGGGCAACTGGTTGGACTCCTGCATGTGGCGGTCCAGCAGGCGCTGCGCCTGCTCGGCGCCGTCTTTCACAGCGAAGGCGCTGGGGATGCGGAACGGGTCGAAGCCGTGCAGGTTGCGCCCGGTGGGCAGCACCTCGGGCGTGCGCAGGATGTCGCCACCCGGCGCTGGGCGGATGTAGCGGCCGTCCAGCGCGCACAGGATGGCGTCGACCTCGGTGTCTTTGGCGAGCATGCGGCCGGCATCGGCGAGACCGCGCATGGCCAGCAAGGTCGCTTCATCGTGGTGCATGTGACCGGCCTTCATGGCCAATTCCGCGCTCAGGCCATCGACCAGGGCCCGCACCGAGGCACGGGGTGGCCGCTGGCCGTCCCAGGACTCGCTCATGGCCAGCAGCATGTCCACGCACTCGGTTTCGCTGGGTGCGCGGCCGGTCACGTGCAGGCCGCAGGGGATCAGCGTGTATTCCAGTTCCAGCACTTGCTGCGAAAGCACGAACACCTGGCGGTCGGCATCACCACCAGGTTCGGCGTTCCACACCGGCTCGATGTCCACCAGGTCGAGTGCAGCGGCTTGCACCTGCAACAAGGCCACACACTCCACGCGCTCGCGGGACGTGGGCTCCAGTCCGCGAAAGCGTTCGATGGCTTCCTTGAGGTCGATCAGGCCCTTGTAGAGACCGGCCTGCGCCACTGGGGGTGTGAGGTAGCTGATGAGCGTGGCACCCGAGCGGCGCTTGGCGATTGCGCCCTCGCTGGGGTTGTTGGAGGCGTAGAGGTAGATGTTGGGCAGCTCGCCGATGAGGCGATCGGGCCAGCAGCTGCCCGACATGCCGCTCTGTTTGCCGGGCATGAATTCGAGCGCGCCGTGAGTGCCGAAATGCAGCACGGCATGGGCATGGAAGTCTTCGCGCAGGTAGCGGTAGAAGGCTGAGAAAGCATGGGTGGGCGACAGGCCTTTTTCAAACAGCAGGCGCATCGGATCGCCCTCGTAGCCGAACGAAGGCTGCACCGCCACCAGCACGTTGCCGAACTGTTTGCCGAGCACCAGGATGTCGCTGCCGTTGCTCAGCTGCTTGCCCGGGGCCGGGCCCCACTGGGCTTCGATCTCGCTGAGCCAGCGCTCGCGCTTGACGTGGTCGTCGGCGCTGATGAGGGTGTGCACGTTGGCATCAGCCCCGTGCAGCGCGGCATTGCCCTGGAGAATGCCCTCGCGCAATGCATCCACGCTCTCGGGCATGTCCACCGTGTAGCCCTGTGCCTTCATGGCGGTGAGCGTGTGGAACATCGACTCGAACACCGACAGGTACGCGGCGCTGCCGACGTTGCCGGCGTTGGGCGGGAAGTTGAAGATGACCACGGCCACGCGGCGCTGGGCGCGCTCGCTGCGGCGCAGGCCGACGAGGCGCGAGACGCGCGCGGCCAGCATGATCGCGCGCTCGGGGCACGACTGCATGTCCTGCGCGCTGTCGCTTTCGCGGAAGGTGCAGGCGTGGTGGCAGCCGGTGCAGGCCACACCCACCGGCCCGGCACGCCCACCGAACACGGTGGGGCTGGTGGCGCCGTCGAGCTCGGGGATGGCGACCATGATGGTGCTCTCCACCGGCAGCAAGCCCCGGTCGGAGCCGCCCCACTGCGCGAGGTTCTGAAACTCCACCGGGTGCGCGGCCACGTAGGGCACATCGAGGCGGGCCAGGATCTCTTCGGCCGCCTTGGCGTCGTTGTAAGCGGGGCCACCGACCAGCGAGAAGCCGGTGAGCGAGACCACGGCGTCCACGATGCAGCGGCCGTCCTGCATGAAGAAGGCGTCGATCGCAGGGCGCGCATCGAGCCCGGCGGCAAACACCGGCACCACGCGCAGGCCGCGTGCCTCCATGGCGGCGATGGCGCCGTCGTAATGCGCGGAATTGCCCGAGAGCAAGTAGGAGCGCAGCAGCAGCACACCGACCGTGCCCACCACGGGCCGCACGGCGGGCAGCGGCAAGGCGGCCACGTTGTCGGACAGCCGGTCCGCCATGCGCGGGTGGTAGACACCAACCTCGGGGTACTCGATGGGTGGCTGCGCCTTGACCTGGGCGCGCAGGTTCTTGCGGTCGCCATCGGCGCCGCGGTTCACCACGTGGCGCACCAGGTTCAGGATGTTCTCGTCGGAGCCGCCCAGCCAGTACTGCAGCGTCATGAAGTACGCGCGCACGTCTTGCGCGGTGCCGGGCACAAAGCGCAACAGCTGCGGAATGCGGCGCAGCATCTTCATTTGCGCGGCACCCCCGGTGGCGGCTTTTTCCTTGCTGCCGCGCAGCTTCTTCAACATGGCCATGGGGCCGCTGGCGGGCTTGGCCATGTCGAAGTTGCCCAGGCGCGTGAGCTTGACCACCTCGGCGGCCGAGGCCATGCAGATCATGGCGTCGCACTGCTCGCGGCGCGCCTGCAGCGCAGGCAGGATGGGCAGGAAGTGGTCCTCCATGAAGAGCATGCCGGCCACCACGATGTCAGCGCGGTTGATGTCTTCAATGCAGCGTTCGATGGCAGCGTCGTTGCCGGCGTATTCGGACGCAGCGTGCAAGGTGAGCGTGAGGCCCGGGATCTCGTTTTTCAGGGTGCGCTGTGCGCGCTCGATCGCACCGGCCAGGTGCGTGTCCATGGTCACCACCACCAACCGCACGGGCAGCTGGGCGCTGGCCGTCGGGGTCTTAGCGCCCATAGTGAGCTTTGGCGTCATACAGCGTCTCCACGGTGATCAGGGACACCCCTCGGTCAATGGCGAAACGCTCGGTGTTGCGCTTGGCTTTTCCGCGAACGAAGAAGGGAATCTTTCGCAGTTCTTTTTCGGCATCGAGGCCCCAGGTGGCCTCTTGCGGGGTGAGGGTCTCGTTGGCGGCTGCCTGCTCCACCGGCGCGACCGGCGCCACCACGGTCTTGGGCGTCACGGCGCCGCCCAGATGCGACGGCGCGGCGTCTTCGTGGAACTCGGCGTCGCCGCGGAACATGCCGATCAGGTGTTCTTCCAAGCCCATCATCAGCGGGTGCACCCAGGTGTCGAACAACACGTTGGCGCCTTCAAATCCCATCTGCGGCGAGTAGCGCGCGGGAAAGTCCTGCACGTGCACCGGGGCGGAGATCACCGCGCAGGGCACGCCCAGGCGCTTGGCGATGTGGCGCTCCATCTGTGAGCCCAGCACCAGTTCGGGCTGCAGCTCGGCGATGCGGGCTTCGACTTCCAGGTAGTCGTCGCTGATGAGCGCTTCCACGCCGTACAGCGCGGCGGCTTCGCGCACTTCGCGGGCGAACTCGCGGCTGTAGGTGCCCAGGCCGACCACGGTGAAACCCATCTCCTGTTCCGCAATGCGCGCAGCGGCGACCACGTGGGTGGCGTCGCCGAACACGAACACGCGCTTGCTCGTGAGGTAGGTGGAGTCCACCGATTTCGCGTACCAGGGCGCGCGCGCTTCGGCGTTGGCCAGCACGGCGGTGGGGTCCACGCCGGCCAGCTCGGCCACCTCGGCGATGAAATCGCGCGTGGCGCCCGAACCGATGGGCACGGTGCGGGTGGACGGCTGGCCAAACGTGCGCTTGAGCCAGCCTGCGGCGACGTTCGCGATCTCGGGGTAGAGCACCACGTTGAAATCGGCATCGCCCAGGCGGGCCATGTCGGCGGGTGAGGCACCCAAGGGCGCGGTCACGTTGATGTCCACACCCATCTCGCGCAACAGGCCCGAAATCTCGCGCAGGTCGTCGCGGTGGCGAAAGCCCAGCGCAGCGGGGCCGAGGATGTTGCAGCGGGCGCGCTGGCCGGCTTCGCGCGGGGCGCGCTTGACGCTGGTGTCGGCCAGGTTGCGCACCATCTGGTAGAAGGTTTCGGATGCGCCCCAGTTTTCCTTGCGCTGGTACGACGGCAGCTCCAGCGCCACCACCGGCACCGGCAGATCGAGCGCCTTGCACAGGCCACCCGGGTCGTCCTGGATCAACTCGGCGGTGCACGAGGAACCGACCATCATGGCCTGCGGCTTGAAGCGCGCATAGGCCTCGCGTGCCGCGTTCTTGAACAGCTCGGCGGTGTCGCCACCCAGATCACGCGCCTGGAAGGTGGTGTAGGTCACCGGAGGGCGCTTGGCGTTGCGCTCGATCATGGTGAACAGCAGGTCGGCGTAGGTGTCGCCCTGCGGCGCGTGCAGCACGTAGTGCACGTCCTTCATCGCGGTGGCGATGCGCATCGCGCCCACGTGGGGCGGGCCTTCGTAAGTCCAGAGCGTGAGTTGCATGGTGGTGTGCCGTTGATGCGTCAGGCGGCCAGGCGCAGGCGGCGCACCAGCGGACGGCTGAACAGCTCGGCCAGATCGGCCGCCTGCTCGTAGCCCTGGATGGGGGTGAACACCAGTTCGATCGCCCATTTGGTGGTCAGGCCTTCGGCCTCCAGGGGGTTGGCCAGGCCCAGGCCACACACCACGATGTCGGGTTGGGCGGCGCGGCAACGGTCGAGCTGGTTTTCCACGTGCTGGCCTTCGCTCAGGAAAGTGTCTTCGGGCAGCAGCGCGAGCTCTTCGGCCATGTGCTGGCGGTGCAGGTATGGCGTACCGACCTCGGCGAGCGTCATGCCGAGTTCGCGCGACAGAAAACGCGCCAGCGGAATTTCGAGTTGTGAGTCGGGGAAGAAGAAGATGCTTTTGCCGGCGAGTTGGGTGCGCTGGCGGGCCACGCCGCTGGTGGCGCGGTCGCGGGCGGGGGCTGTTGCCGCTTCGAACGTGGCTGCGTCAACCCCGAAGGCCGAAGCCGCCGCCTGCAACCACGCCGTGGTGCCTTCCACCCCCAGCGGGAACGGGGCTGGCAGGCGTGTGGCGCCGCGCGCCTCCAGCGCCACCGCCGTGTCGGCCAGGAAAGGCTGGGCCAGCAAAAACACCGTGTTGGGGCCGACCGCGGGCATCTGGTTGGCCTGGCGTGGCGGGAAAAACTGCACCGGGCCGATGCCCAGCTGTTTGAACAAGCGGGCGAACTGGTCTTCGACCACGTCGGCCAGCGCGCCCACCACCATCAACGAAGCCGGTGCATGGGCCGCTGGTGTGGGCAACACGGGTACCAACGAGGCCAGGCAAGCGTCTTCGCCCTGGGTGAAGGTGGTCTCGATGCCGCTGCCCGAGTAATTGAGCACGCGCACGTCGGGCGAGAAGCGGCCCGAGAGGCGGGACGCTGCGCGCGACAAATCCAGCTTGATGACCTCGGATGGGCAGGAGCCCACCAGAAACAGCAGCTTGATTTCGGGACGGCGCTCGATCAGGCGAGTGACCACGCGGTCGAGTTCTTCGTTGCAGTCGGCCAGGCCGGCCAAGTCGCGCTCGTCGATGATGGCGGTGGCAAAACGCGGCTCGGCAAAGATCATCACGCCGGCGGCGCTCTGGATCAGGTGGGCGCAGGTGCGCGATCCGACCACCAGGAAAAACGCGTCCTGGATCTTGCGGTGCAGCCAGATGATGCCGGTGAGGCCGCAAAACACCTCGCGCTGGCCCCGCTCCTTGAGCACGGGGGCGTCAGCGCAGCCCTTGGACACCGACTGGATGGGAATGACCGGGCTCATTCGGTACCTCCGCCCTGCGGGCTGCGGTGCGAGCTGGCTTGGGAACGGCCCAGCGCGGCGCTCATGCCTGCACCGCCACGGTGCCCGACGGGCCCTGGAGCCGCGCCATGCGCAGCTTGTAGATGAACTGACCGGCATTGACCACGTAGGTGGCGTAAGCCGCCAGCGCCAGCCAGGCCAGGCCGCGGGCGTCCAGCGCACCGGTGAACAGCGCCACCAGGTAGGCCGTGTGCAGTGCCAGCACCAGCATGCTGAACACGTCTTCCCAATAAAAGGCCGGGGCAAACAGGTAGCGGCCGAAGACCACCTTTTCCCAGATGCAGCCGGTGATCATGATGGTGTAGAGCGTCAGTGTCTTGACCACCACCGACACCGTGGCGGCGGTCTGGCCGTCGCCGGTGGCGAGAAAGCGCAGCACCAGCCCAAGGCTGACCAGAAACACCAGGAACTGCACCGGAGCCAGAATGCCCTGCACCAGCGTCCAGACGGTGGCGTCGCGCCGCACCCTTTCTTCGGGGGTGTACAGAGGGCGGCCGGTGGGCCGCTGGCGTTCGGGGTGCATCTGTGGTGTCTCCATGGATCTCGCTTGGGTCCAATTTAGATGCTGGCGCGCATTGTGTCAACTTAACTTGACGTATTTTTTAATTGACACTCGCAGACGACCCCGGTAAAGTTTTTCTGAAGGTCTTTTGAAATGTTTTGACGCACCCGGTTGACAGCAGTACAACGCGTTCCAGGTTCCTGACCTCCAGCCCAACGGCCGACCGGTCAGCCCCTGACGAACAGCACCCCGCAATTTCTGATCTCGTAAGACAAGCTCCGGCAATCACCGTGGCCCCTGCGTATCGGCACAGCGCGAAAGCGCCAGGAGACAGGCACATGGGCTCTTATTCCCGGCAGACGTCGGCCTCAGAGACAGAACTCTTTGTCACGCCGCCCCTTGATGGGTGGGCCGAATCGGCTTGCAGCCCATCCAGCACACCGGGCATCGACGACCTCTTGCGCACGGACACCACGGAAGCCTCCAACGACGACGGCTTGCGCTCGGTTTTGCTGGCCAAGGCGGTGGAGTACGAAATCATTCCCCGGCTGATGCTGGCCCACCGGGTTCAGCGCGAGGGCCTCGCCCTGCCCCTGTCTGAAGGCGAGCATGTGGCCCGGGAAGACGTGATCCCTTTTGCCGAGCTGGTGCTCCACGGGGACGATGCCGCGTTGCGCGGCTTTGTGGCTGCCCTTCGCGATCGGGGTGTCCCGATTGAATCGGTGTTCCTGGATCTGCTCGCGCCTGTGGCCCGCTATTTGGGCGAATTGTGGGAACGCGATCTGTGCAGCTTCACCGAGGTCACCGTGGGTCTGGGCCGCCTGCAGCAACTGCTGCGCGAAAACAGCGCCGCGTTTGCCCAGTTCGACCGCCAAGGCGTCCGGGTGGACGCGCGGCGCGTGCTGCTCATCCCCTGCCCTGGCGAGCAGCACACCTTCGGCCTGTCATTGGTGGGCGAGTTCTTTCATCGCGCCGGCTGGGAGGTGGTGACGAGCTTTGTGTCGTCGGAAGGTGCGCCCGCCATGGCGCAGAAAGACTGGTACGACGTGGTGGGTTTTTCGCTGGCCTGCGAAACCGGCATCGAGCGCCTGAGCGAGACCATGAGCCAGGTCCGCAAGAAAAGCCTCAACCCCGGCGTCTCTATAATTGCCGGTGGTGCAATCTTTGGTTTACACCCGGAGTTCGGCCATCAAATCCCCGCCGATGCCATCATCACCGATGGCCCCTCTGCACCGGCCCTGGCTGAAAAATTGCTGGCCGACAGACTGGAGCGGCGCCAGGCTTGATGCTCGTTCACCTCCATAGTGATTTTGCTAGCAACACGAAAGTCCAACATGTCGCAGGCGTCACCAGCCTATGTCCACCGACCATTTGACAAGGCGGACCAGTTCCTCGCCGGTCTGGACGCAGATGCCGCTGCGGAACTGGTGACCGCTTCCGCCGACGTGGTGCTCATCCTCGACAACGAGGGCGTGATCCGGGATCTGGCCCTGATCGGCAAAGACATGATGGACCTGGGCTGCCAGGAGTGGATCGGCAAGCCCTGGTCGCAAACGGTCACGGTCGAGAGCAAACCCAAGATCGAAGACCTGCTGGGCCACAACGACAAGCCCGGCGCCGACAACATCCGCTGGCGCCATGTGAACCACCCCATGAGCGACCGGGCAGACCTGCCCTTGTCTTATTCGGTGGTGCAGGTGCTGCGCAAGTCCAAAGGCCGAACCGACGAGGTGTCGCACAGCGTGGCGTTTGGTCGCGACCTTCGGGGCCAGGTGGCGCTGCAGCAGCGCCTCGTCACGGCACAGCAGTCCATGGAACGCGATTACTGGCGCCTGCGGCAGGTTGAAACGCGCTACCGGCTGCTGTTCCAGATGGCCTCCGAGCCCGTGCTCATTCTGGAAGGCTCGATCGACAAACTCGAAGAAGCGAACCCTGCTGCCCACGAGCTGTTTGGAGAGCCCTCCCGCCTGCCCGGCTGGACCTTGCTCAGCAGCCTCGACGAGCCCAGCCAGACCGCCGTGCGCGACATGCTGGACCGTTTGCGCTCCAGCGGCCGTGCCGACCCCTGCACGATCCGACTGGTCGACTCCAACCAGGACATGGTGGTGGCGGCCTCTCAGTTCCGCCAGGAAAACACCCTTCACTTCCTGCTGCGCTTCACCCGCCCGATGGACATGGCCGCGCCCAGCGTGTCCGCCAGCAAGCGCCAGCTGCTTCAGGTGATGGAGAGCGCGCCCGACGCGCTGGTGGTCACCGATCTCGACGGCCGCATCCTGAGCGCCAACCGCGCCTTTCTCGAACTGGGCCAGCTCGGCAGCGAAGACCAGGCCCGCGGCGAAGTGCTCGAAAAATGGCTGGGCCGCACCGGCGTCGACTTCCGCGTACTGCTCACCAACTTGCGCCAGCACGGCAGCGTGCGCCTGTTTGCCACGCAACTGCGCGGCGAATACGGCTCCACCTCCGAGGTGGAAATTTCGGCGGTCGCGGTGAACGCGGGTTCGCAGCGCTGCCTGGGCTTCACCATCCGCGACGTGGGCCGGCGCCTGGGCACCGAGACCCGCGCCAGCAAAGAGCTGCCGCGCTCCGCCAGCCAGATGACCGAACTGGTCGGCCGCCTCCCGCTCAAGGACATCGTGCGAGAGACCACCGATCTGATCGAACAGCTCTGCATTGAAGCCGCACTCGAACTCACTGGCGACAACCGCGCCTCGGCCGCTGAAATGCTGGGCCTCTCGCGCCAGAGCCTCTACATCAAGCTGCGCCGCTTCGGCATCCTCGAAGGCGTGAGCGAAGACAGCCACTGAGGGGGTTCACCCCCCGCGCCGCTTTGCGGCTGCCCCTGAGTGAAAACCAGCCTTCCTCCGGCTGGTTTTTTTTCGTCGACGGCGAGAAGGCAGGTCTTTTGACCCCGGGTTTTCCCTTGGTTGACACTTGTAGTGTCATTTTTCTTTGACACTTTTTGATGGGAGAGGTACAACCTTTTCCATGCAACTCCCTGCCCTGTCGGCTGTCACCGAACTCTTCAAACCCATCACCTGGTTTCCGCCCATGTGGGCGTTTGCCTGTGGCGTGGTGGCCTCCGGGGTGTCGATGGACGGGCGCTGGTTGCTGGCGCTGGTGGGCGTTGCACTGGCCGGGCCGCTGGTCTGCGCCACCAGCCAGGCGGTCAACGACTGGTACGACCGTCATGTGGATGCGATCAACGAGCCCCAGCGCCCCATTCCGTCCGGGCGCATTCCCGGCCATTGGGGTCTGTATCTGGCGATCGCCTGGACGCTGGTTTCCCTGGCCGTGGCGACGGCGCTGGGCCCCTGGGGCTTCGGCGCCGCTGCGCTGGGCCTGCTGCTGGCCTGGGCTTACAGCGCACCACCGGTGCGGCTGAAGGAAAACGGCTGGTGGGGCAACGCGGCCTGCGGCATCAGCTATGAGGGCATTGCCTGGATCACCGGGGCGGCCGTGATGGCGGGCGGCGCGATGCCCGGCGGTGAGTCGCTGGTGCTCGCCGCGCTCTACAGCGCCGGCACCCACGGCATCATGACGCTCAACGATTTCAAGGCCGTGGCCGGCGACCGCCAGATGGGCGTGCGCTCGCTGCCGGTGCAGCTCGGTGTGGACCGCGCCGCGCGCGTGGCCTGCTGGTTCATGGCGGTGCCACAGGTGGCAGTGATTGCACTGCTGCTGGTCTGGGGCCAACCGTGGCACGCGGCCGGTGTGGCGGGTCTGCTGGCGGCCCAGGCGGTGATGATGCGGCGCTTCCTGGCCGACCCGACACCGCGCGCGCTCTGGTACAGCGGCTTCGGTGTGCCGCTGTTTGTGTCCGGGATGATGGTCAGTGCCTTTGCGCTGCGGTCCATGGCAGGAGCGGGCGCATGACACCGTTTGGCTGGGGCAGCATCGCGCGCCTCGGCCTGGTGCAGATGGCACTGGGTGCCATCGTGGTGTTGACCACCTCCACCCTCAACCGGGTGATGGTGGTCGAACTGGCCCTGCCCGCGCTGCTGCCGGGCATGCTGGTCGCTCTTCACTACCTCGTTCAGATCGCGCGCCCGCGCATGGGCCACGGCTCCGACGTGGGCGGTCGGCGCACCCCCTGGATCGTGGGTGGCATGGCGGTGCTCGGCCTGGGTGGCGTGGTGGCGGCGCTGGGCACGGTGTGGATGGCCACGGACCGGAGTGCCGGCATTGCGCTGGCCATGCTCGGCTTTGCGCTGGTGGGTTTGGGCGTCAGCGCCAGCGGCACTTCGCTGCTGGTCATGCTGGCCAAACGCGTACCGCCCACGCGCCGTGCGGGTGCGGCAACACTGGTCTGGATGATGATGATCGCGGGCTTCGCGCTCACCGCGGGCGTGGCTGGCCACCTGCTGGAGCCCTACTCCCCCGAACGCCTGCTGGCCGTGACCGCCGGCGTGTCGCTGATCGCTTTCGCCCTCACGCTGGTGGCCCTTCGCGGGCTGGAAGGTGCGCAGGCACGCTACGAGCGCGCTGCAGACGATGCCCCGCGATTCAGCGAAGCGCTGGCCCAGGTCTGGGGGGAGCCGGTGGCGCGGCGCTTCACCATCTTCGTGTTTGTCTCCATGCTGGCCTACAGCGCGCAAGACCTGATCCTCGAGCCCTTTGCCGGCACGGTGTTCGGCTACACACCCGGCGCGTCCACCCAGCTGTCGGGTGTGCAACACGGCGGTGTGCTGGCGGGCATGTTGCTGGTGGCGCTCTCGGGTGCGCTGGCCGCGCGCTTCCCGGGGCACGCGGTCCTGGGCCGCATTGGCTCGCTGCGCGGCTGGACCATTGGCGGCTGCATCGCGTCGGCGCTGGCCTTGTTCGGCCTCACGCTGGCGGGCCTGCAGGGCGAGGGTTCACCACTCGAGGCCACGGTGTTTGCACTGGGACTGGCCAACGGTGCGTTCTCCATCGGCGCCATCGGCTCGATGATGCGGCTCGCCGGCGAAGGCCGGCAGTCGCGCGAGGGGGTGCGCATGGGACTGTGGGGCGCAGCACAGGCTGTGGCCTTCGGCCTGGGCGGCCTGGTGGGCACGGGCGCGAGCGATCTGGCGCGCTGGCTCATCGCCACACCCGGGTCGGCCTACGCCGCGGTGTTCGCCCTCGAAGCCTTGCTGTTCCTGCTCTCGGCCACGCTGGCCTGGCGCATCTCGGCGCCAGCGCCCAGGGTATTGGCCCGCAGCCCTTCCTTTTCCAATGCCGGTGACGCTTTCGCCGTCGGCACCAACCCAAGGCAACTGTCATGAACACAGACGAGATCTTCGACGTGGTGGTGATCGGTGGCGGCCCCGCTGGCGCAACAGCCGCACACGAGTTGGCCCGCCAGGGTCGGTCGGTGCTGCTGCTCGACCGGGCCGGCCGCATCAAACCGTGTGGCGGCGCCATCCCGCCGCGACTCATCAAGGACTTCGCGATCCCGGACGAGTTGCTGGTGGCCAAGGCGCAGTGCGCGCGCATGATCGCGCCGTCGAACAAACACGTCGACATTCCAATCGACAACGGTTTCGTGGGCATGGTCAACCGCGAGTCGTTCGACGAATGGCTGCGGGAACGGGCCGCATCGGCGGGCGCCGTTCGGCGCACCGGCGTGTTTGAAAAACTAAGCCGCGATGCCGATGGCACCAGCATCGTTCACTACGCCGCACGCGACCGGCACCAGCGGGGCGAAGGCACGCCAGCCCAGGTGCGGGCCCGCGTGATCGTGGGCGCGGACGGCGCGAAATCGCAGGTGGCGCGCCAGGGCGGCGTGCCCGGTGTGGAAGACACGCAGTACGTGTTCGCGTACCACGAGATCGTGCGCGCGCCCGCCCCGGCGGCCCAGCCCGCCGGCTACGACGGCACGCGCTGCGACGTGTACTACCAGGGCCGCTTCTCGCCCGACTTCTATGGCTGGGTGTTCCCGCACGGCGACACCATGAGCATCGGCACCGGCAGCGCCGACAAAGGCTTTTCGCTGCGCGGCTCGGTTCAGAAGATGCGCGAGGCCAGCGGCCTGGCCGGCTGCGAGACGCTGCGCCGCGAAGGCGCGCCGCTGCCCATGAAACCCCTGAAGCGCTGGGACAACGGCCGCGACGTGGTGCTGGCCGGTGACGCTGCGGGCGTGGTGGCACCTGCCTCGGGCGAGGGCATTTACTACGCCATGCTCGGCGGTGAACTGGCCGCGCAGGCCGCGCACGAACTGCTGGCCACGGGCGACGTGCGCGCACTCAAGCTGGCGCGCAAACGCTTCATGAAACTGCACGGCACGGTGTTCA
This sequence comes from Polaromonas sp., assembly GCA_013823505.1. Next base: position 46,418 of record PNMH01000015.1, read on the forward strand.
CAGTGCTCGGCATCATGCAGTGGTTCTGGTACGTGAACGAGAAGCGCCGCGAGCGCTTCGTGAAGATCTGCGAAGACCGCGACGTGCAGCAACTCACCTTCGAGTCCTACATGAACAAGCAGCTCACGCGCAAGAAGCCCATGGCGCACGTGCGCATCTTCCTCAAGGACATGAGCCACCTGCTCGGCTTCGCGCGGGTGTGACCGATCTCTGGCAGATCCGCTGGCTGCTGGACGCGGTGATCGTGTTCACCGTGCTGGAAGGAATGGGACTTTGGCTGTACCACCGGATCACGGGCCAAGGGCTGGCCCCGGTTGAATACGCCTTGAACATGCTCTCAGGCCTGTGCCTGATGGTGGCCGTGCGCGCCGCTGTGAGCGACATGCCCTGGCCCTGGATCGCCGTGTGCCTGAGCGCATCCGGCTTGGCACACGGCTGGGACATGGTGAGGCGCTGGCGGCAGCGCCAGCCCTCTTTCAAGTGAAGCGCTGGCAGCGCCAGCGCGCCACGACCCCGGTTGTCAGCCGGCTTTCTTGACGTAGGCGCTGCACCAGCCTTTGCCGGCCACCAGCTTGCCGGGGAAGATGGCGCAAGGGCCTGCCGGATCGGCTGGCTTGCCTGAGTACACCTGGCAGTTGCTGCACAACTGCGTGGCGGCGTGCTTGGGAAACTTCTTGGCATCGACCTTGGTGGAGTCGGCCACATAACCCAGCGCAGCGGCTTGGGCGTCCTTCTCATTGACCATGGCGGCCTGGGCCTGGGCCGCTGATGCGGCCATGAGCGCGGTGCCGCTGGCGGCCACCTGAAGCATGAAGACACGACGATTGGAACCGTTCATTTGTCACCTCGTGGGGGATTGCAGGATTGCCGGCGAATCCTACGCCGTGGCGGATTAAACCGGGCTGACATACCCGAGCGCTTGAGTGCGGCAATGGCCCATTGGTCCGCCGGGGCTTTCTCCCGGACGGCACGGTGGGGGCCAACCTGTCAGCCCCGGCACTGACCGGGCGACCGCGGTACGTACACTTGTCGAAAAAACGCGCCCATGACCCCACAAGACTACGTCCAGCAAAAAGCCGCAGCCTCGGGCAGCAGCTTCTATTACGCCTTCCTGTTCCTGCCGGCCGAGCGGCGCGCTGCCATCACCGCCTTTTATGCGTTCTGCCGCGAGGTGGACGACGTGGTCGACGAGGTGAGCGACCCGGCCGTGGCCCAGACGAAGCTGGCTTGGTGGCGGCGGGAGGTGGCGCAATCGTTTGCCGGCTCGCCCACCCACCCCGTGATGCGCGCGCTCATGCCCCTGAGCGCCACGTATGCCATTGAAGCCCGGCACCTCAACGCCGTCATCGACGGCTGCCAGATGGACCTGGAGCAGAACCGTTACCTCGACTTCGCCAACCTGCAGCGCTATTGCCACCTGGTCGCCGGCGTGGTGGGCGAGGTCGCCGCCAGCATCTTCGGCCAGACGCAGTTGCAGACCACCGACTACGCCCACCGACTGGGCCTGGCCTTCCAGCTCACCAACATCGTTCGCGACGTGGGCGAGGACGCCGCTCGTGGACGCATCTACCTGCCGGTGAACGAACTGCAGAGCTTCAACGTCAAGGCGCACGAGTTGCTGCAACGCGGTGCGGCGCCCGGCACCGACGTGGCCGATTTCCAACGCCGCTTCACCGCGCTCATGCAGTTCCAGTGCACCCGCGCGCTGCAGACCTACGACGAGGCCCTCGCCCTCTTGCCCGCTGCCGACCGCCGCGCGCAGAAGCCCGGCCTCATGATGGCCAGCATCTACCGCACCCTGTTGCAGGAGATCGCCGCTGACCCGCTGCTGGTGCTGACCCAGCGCGTGAGCCTCACGCCACTGCGCAAGTTCTGGCTGGCCTGGAAGGTCCAGGCTTTAGGTCGGCTCTGAGCATGAAAATCGCCATCGTCGGCGCAGGCTGGGCCGGCATGGCCGCGGCGGTGGAGGCTGCAGGGCTGGGTATGGACGTCACCGTGTTCGAAGCCACGCGCACACTCGGAGGCCGGGCCCGCGCGCTGAGCGCTGAGAAGCCCGACGGCACGCCCCTCACGCTGGACAACGGCCAGCACATCCTCATCGGCGCCTACAGCGACACCCTGGCCCTGATGCAGCGCGTGGGGCTGGAACTGCCGCAGGTGCTTTTGGCGCTGCCGCTTTCGCTGCCCTACCCCGACGGCACCGGTCTGCAAACCCCGGCCTGGGCGGCGCGCTGGCCAGCGCCGCTTGATGCGCTCGCGGCGATCGCGACCGCGCGCGGCTGGACCTGGGGCGAACGCCTGGCATTGATCCGCGCCTCGTTGGGCTGGCAAATGGCGGGCTTTCGCTGCGAGCCGACCGCCACGGTTGAGCACCTGTGCGAGAACTTGCCCGACCGGGTGGTGCAGGAGCTGATCGAGCCGCTGTGCGTCTCGGCGCTGAACCTGCCCTCCTCACACGCCAGCGCTGCGGTGTTCCTGCGTGTCATGCAGGACGCCTTGTTCGGCCAGGGCGCAGCGGGCTTCAGCGCGTCGAGCCTGCTGCTGCCGCGCACCGATCTCACGCGCCTGTTTCCAGCGGCCGCCGCGCAGTGGCTGCAGCAGCACCACGGCAACTCCACACGCATTCGCACCGGTACGCGCATCACGGGCCTCTCGAACGAGGCGGGCCAATGGCGCTTGACGGCCGATGCCATGAACGGCGTCTTCGACCGTGTGGTCTGGGCCACCCCCGCCAGCGTGGCGGCTCAGACCCTGCTGGCCAATGCCGACGACAACGAGGCCCTGGCCAGTTGGGCTTTGTCGGCCCACGCCCTGCACTTCACCGCGATCACCACGGTCTACGCCTGGGCCCCCGGCGCGCGCCTGTCCGCTCCCATGCTGGCCTTGCGCGCCGACCCCGACGCACACGCCGCGCCCGCGCAGTTCGTGTTCGACCGCGGGCAGCTCAGCCCCGACGATCCCGCCTCGCAAGGGGTGCTGGCCTTTGTGGTGAGCGCGAGCAGCGGCGAGCGCGACGAGCTGCAGGCCCGCGTGCTGCAGCAGGGCCAGCGTCAACTCGGCCTGTCGCTGCAGCCGCTGATCACGGTGGTGGAAAAACGCGCCACCTTTGCCTGCACGCCCGGCCTGGAGCGGCCCGGCGCGCTGATGGCGCCCGGCTTGTACGCGGCGGGCGACTACGTGCAGGGCCCCTACCCGGCCACACTGGAAGCGGCCGTGCGCAGTGGCGTGGCGGCGGCGCGGCTGGCCAAAGACTGAGTCGATCTGGAACCCGCAGGGGAACCTCTGCAAACCCGGGCGTTCCCACCGGTTGAAAGTTTTTCAACCACCCACCAAAGGAACCCCGCAGGATGAACCTGAGCAGCCCCACCCGAACCCTGCTGATCGCAAGCTCGTTGTGCCTTTCGGCACTCGTCCTCCCCGCGGCTCATGCGCAAAGCATGGTCAGCGTGCAAGGAAGCACGCTCAACATGCGCGAAGGCCCGGGCACGCACACGGCCGTGTTGTGGGAATTGAAGCGGGGCTACCCGCTGCAGATCACCGAACGCAAAGGCAGCTGGCTTCGCGTGCGCGACTTCGAAGGCGACACCGGTTGGGTGGCGCGCTCGCTCACGGGCAAAACACCCCACCATGTGGTCAAGGCCCCGGTGGCCAACCTGCGCATCGGGCCCGGCACGCAGCACCGCATCGTGGGCCGCCTTGAATACGGTGAGCTGTTGCGCACCCGGGAGAAGCGCGCTGACTGGGTGCGTGTGGAGCGCAGCGAAGGCGTGAGCGGCTGGATCTCGAAACGGCTGCTCTGGGGATTCTGAAAACCGGGGTTCAGTCGAACTCGCGCACCTGCACGTAGGCGGGTCGCGCCATGCAGCGCAGGATCCAGTCGTGCGCGAGCGGGTGGTCGGCCATCAGCGTGCGCGATGGGCGTGCCCAGTTGAGCACGCTGGCGGCGCACAGGTCGGCCACGGTGAAGCGCGCGGCGGCCAGATGCGCCTGGCCCGCGTCCTTCTGTTTTTGCAGGTGCTGCTCGATCACACGCAGCGGCACCGCCAGGCGGCGCTCGGCGGCCTCGGCCAGTTCCGGTTTGCGCCGCTCCTGAGGCATCACCATGCGGTGCATCAGCACGGTGAGCGCGTCCGCCTCGGCTTCCGTCACGGCCCAGAAGCTCCAGCGCAAAGCCTCGCCGTCTTCACGCGGCGTGGCGGGTGTGATGCTCACCCCGTCCGCCGGCCCGTGGTGACGCGCGATGTACAGCGCACACGCCATGCTCTCCCACACCACCACGTCGCCGTCGGGCCGCGCATCGACCACCGCCGGCACATGGCCGTTGGGATTGATGGCCAGAAACGCCGGTGTGCGTGTGCCGCCGCCCTGGTAATCCAGCTTTTCGTGGTGGAAGTCGAGGCCGAGTTCGGTGGCCGCCCACAGGGGGCGCACCGCGCGAGATGCCGGGATGCCGTAGATCGTGAGGCTCATGGGCGAAAGGAAGAAAGCAGAGAGGAATCAGCCGATCTGGCGGCACAGGGCCATCAGGTCGGCCACGGTGGTGTGCGGCTGCAACGGCCCGTGCTCCCACGACATGCCGGTGCGGTTGACCCAGGCCACCTGCATGCCGGCGCCCAGGCCACCGACCACATCCAGGTGGGGATCGTCACCGATGTGCAGTACCTCGGCGGCGTCCACACCGGCGGCGTCGGCCGCGGCGTGGAAGATGCGCGGATCGGGTTTGCCCACGCCGAACTCGCGGGCGCTGAACGCGGCGTGGAAATGGTGCCCAAGGCCCACGCGGTGCACGTCGGCATTGCCGTTGGACACGGCCACCACCGGAAAGCGGGTGCTCATCCACTCCAGCGCCGGCATGGCGTCTTCAAACAGCTGCACGCGCTGGCGTTCGTCGAAGAACACGTCGAAAGCCGGCTCAGCAAGCGCGGGGTCGTCGCCCGCCCGCTGCAGCACATAGCGGATCGACTCGCGGCGCAAGGCGCTGAGGTCGTAGGCCAGATCGGGCCGCAGCGCCTGCAGGTGGTTGCGCGCTTCGCGCAAGGCACCGGGCGTGGCGTAGAGCTTGGCGGTGGCGGGCGCGTGCTGCGTGAGCCAGTTGGCCAGCATGGCTTCGGCACGCTCAATGGTGGGCCAGATGGGCCAGAGCGTGTCGTCCAGATCGATGCTGATGGCGCGGATGCGGGTGGGGTCGAGCGCGAAGGGCGCGGTCGCCGGGTCTGTACTCATGGGGGTTTTCATGCTTGCGAGAGAATAGCGCATGCCCTTCAACACCGAACCGACCTACAAACACGGCCAAGCCGCTCGCACCGCGGTGCTGCTGTGCAACCTGGGCACCCCCGACGAACCCACCGCCCCCGCCCTGCGCCGTTACCTGGCCGAGTTCCTGGGCGACCAGCGCGTGGTGGAGATTCCCCGCTTCGTCTGGATGCTGATCCTGCACGGCATCATCCTGCGCGTGCGGCCCAAGAAGTCGGCCGCCAAGTACGCCGGCATCTGGATGCCCGAGGGCTCACCGCTGAAGGTGTGGACCGATCGCCAGGCCACGCTGCTGCGCGGCTACCTGGGCGAGCGAGGCCACCAAGTCACAGTGCGTTACGCCATGCGCTACGGCAACCCATCCATTGCGTCGGTGATGGACGAACTGAGGGCCCAGGGTGTGACCCGCGTGCTGGTGCTGCCGGCCTACCCGCAATACAGCGCCACCACCACCGCCAGCGTGATCGATGGCGTGATGAACTGGGCGGCCAAGGTGCGCAACCTGCCGGAGCTGCGCTTCATCAACCGCTACCACGACCACCCGGGTTACATCCAGGCGCTGGCCAAGACCATCAAGGCCCACTGGGCGGCCCACGGCCAGAGCGAGCAGCTGGTGATGAGCTTTCACGGCGTGCCCGAACGCACCTTGCAGCTGGGCGACCCCTACCACTGCGAATGCCACAAGACCGCGCGCCTGCTGGCTGAACAGCTCGGCTTGCCCAAGGACCGTTACAAGGTCACCTTCCAGTCGCGCTTTGGCAAGGCCAAGTGGCTGGAGCCCTACACCGAGCCCACCCTGATCGACCTCGCCAGCAAGGGTTTGAAAAGCGTGGACCTCGTGTGCCCTGGCTTCACCAGCGACTGCCTGGAAACACTGGAAGAGATCAACATGGAAGCGCGCGAAGCCTTCCTGCACGCGGGTGGCAGCAGCTTCCAGTACATCCCCTGTCTCAACGACCAGCCCGAATGGATCCGCGCGCTCACCGACGTGGCCGAGCAGCACCTGCAGGGCTGGGCCACCAAGACCGCCGACAACCCGATGGAGCTGCAGGCCAGCCGCGAACGGGCACTGGCGATCGGCGCGAAGGACTGAGCCCTGTCAGCCGCCGGGCCCGTCTTCCTTCAGGGCCTGGCCCTGAGCCTGGGGCTCATCGTGGCCATCGGTGCGCAAAACGCGTTTGTGCTGCGCCAGGGGCTGCGCCGCGAGCACGTGGGCAGTGTGGTGGCGTTCTGCGCGGTGGCCGATGCGGTGCTGATCGCCGCCGGCGTGCTGGGCATGGCGCAGGCGCTGGGCAGCAGCCCCGGCTTCGCCCGCGCGTTGGCGCTGGCCGGCGCCGCCTTTCTCGGGGTGTACGGCTGGCGCGCCTTGCAGCGTGCGCGCCATCCGCAGTCTCTGCTGGCGTCCGGCAACGGTGACTCCATCAGCCGAGGCGCCGCCCTGGCTCAGGCGGCGGCCTTCACGCTGCTCAATCCCCATGTGTATCTGGACACGGTGCTGCTGGTGGGCAGCATCGGCGCACAACAACCCGCCGCCTTGCGCGGCTGGTTCGTGGCAGGAGCCAGCACAGCCAGTCTGTTGTGGTTCAGCCTGCTGGGCTTTGGCGCACGCTGGTTGGCGCCGTGGTTCGCGCGACCCAGGGCGTGGCAAGTGCTCGATGCCTTGATCGGCGTGACCATGTGGGTGCTCGCCGCCCTGCTGTTGCGACACGCCTTGGCCGGCTCGTGAGCCGCATGGTCTGAAATACGGCTCATATTTTGAGCCGCATTGGGCTGAAAGCGGCTCAGTGCCCCGCAAGAAACCGCTGCACCAGCTCGAACTGCTCGGGCACGTTGAGCGCCGGCGCGTGGCCACACCCGGCCATCGTCACCACCAGCGCGCGCGGGCCGCGGTCGCGCATGGCCTCGGCCGTGTCGGCCAGCAGCAAATCGGAGTCGGCACCGCGCAGGCACAGCACGGGCACATCGACACGGTCGTAGGTCGGCCACAGCTCGTAGTCGGTGGGGTGGTGGATGAACTGCTGCACCATGGCCGGGTCGTAGTGCGGCGTCACGCGGCCGTCGGGCAGGCGCCGGGTGGAGCTTTCGGTGAGCAGCGTCCACTGCGCGTCGCTCAAAAATCCGTAAGGTTTGTAGATGGTGCGGAAGTACTGCTGCAGCTCACCCACCGTGTCGAACGCCGCCGGGTTGCCGGCGTAGCTGCGGATGCGTGCGATGGCAGCGTCGGCCGTCTTCGGGCCAATGTCGTTGAGCACGAGCCGCTCGATGCGCCCGCGCAGCGGGCCTGCCGCGCACACCATGCCGATGGCACCGCCCATGGAGGTGCCGACCCAGTGAAAGCGCTCAATGGCGAGCTGGTCCATCAGCGAGGTGGCGAGGCGGCTGTAGAAGTCGAGGCAGTACTCGGTTTCGGGGCTCGGGCTCCACTGGCTGAGGCCGCGGCCGATGGTGTCGGGACAGATCACGCGCCAGCCTTGTGCACTGAGGTGGGCGGCGAGCGGATCCATGTCGCGCCCGGTGCGGGCCAGCCCGTGCCAAGCGACGACCACAGGGCCGTCAGCGGATTCGGGTTGCCAGTCCATGAAATGGATCTCGCGGCCTTCGCACACGAGGTAACGCGAGCGGGGCACCACGGCGGACTGCGGTTTCATTTCAACCCCTTGAGGCGGCCGAGCACTGCGCGTTCCTGCAACTTGCCCACCACGCCGGTGGGAAAGTAATAGACCGACAGCACGAACAGCACACCCAGCCAGAGCAGCCAGCGGTCGGGCGTGAGCAATGCGGGCAGCAGCGGAATGCCTTCGGTGGCGGTGCCGGCCACCCGCAGCAGGTCTTGCAGGTAACTCTGTGCGAGCACAAAGATCACGCTGCCAATGAGCGCGCCGTAGAGCGTGCCCATGCCGCCAATGACGACGATGAGCAGGATGTCCAGCATGATCTCGAACGACAGCGACGTATCGGGTCCCTGGTAACGCAGCCAGATCGCGAGCAGGCAACCAGCCAGCGTGGCAAACGAAGCCGAGAGCACGTTGGACAGCGTGCGGTAGACCACCGTGCGGTAACCGAGCGCCTCGGCGCGAAAGTCGTTTTCACGGATCGCCTGCAGCACGCGGCCAAAGGGCGAATTCACGATGCGCAGGATGGTGAGGAAGATCGCGGTGACCGCCACGAAGATCAGGTAATAGGTGATCAGGCGCCCATTGAGATCCACCTCGCCCAGCGGTGTCACCAGCGGGGCCTCGCGCAGCATGAAGCCCGGCGACAGCAGCTCGGGCACGCGGAAGCTCAGGCCGTCTTCGCCGCCGGTGAAGTCCGACAGCTGAGAGGCCAGCGTGAGGAATGCCGAGGCCACGGCCAGCGTGATCATGGCAAAGAAGATCGCCTTGACCCGCAGCGAAAACAGGCCGATCACCAGCGACAGCAGCAGCGAGACCAGCAGCGCGCAGAACACCCCCACGGCCAACGCGCCCCAGCTCGCCTGCTCCGCCGAGTTCAGCGAAATCGCCACGCCGTACGCGCCGATGCCGAAGAACATGGTGTGGGCAAAACTCACGATGCCGGTGTAACCCAGCAGCAGATCAAAACTGGCGACCAGCGCCACAAAGATCAGCACTTTGGCCGCCACGTTGAGCGCCTTCACGCCCGGGAACAAAAAGGGCGCGAACAAGAGGCCGAGGAACAGGATCACCAGCAACGCGGTGAGCCAGCGGCTGCGTGGCAGGTCGTTGGAGAGGAGTCGGGAAATCATGGTCGGCTCCTCAACGGTTGGTCACGGGGTAAACGCCTTGCGGGCGCCACAGCAGGATGGCCACCATCAGCGCGATGTTGGAAAACAGCGCGACCTTCGGGGCCAGGAAGCCGGTGTAGTTCGCCATCAGGCCGACCAGCAGCGCGCCGATGAGCGCGCCTGTGGTGGAGCCCAGGCCGCCGATGATGATGACGATGAAGATCAGCACGTTGACCTGCGCGCCCATCTGCGGCAACACGGTCTGCTGGTACAGCCCCCACATCACCCCTCCCAGGCCGGCGAGCGCACTGCCCACGACGAACACGCCGATGAAGAGCTGGCGGATGCGGTAACCAAGCGACTCGACCATTTCGCGGTCCTGCACACCGGCGCGCACCAGCAGGCCGACCTTGGTGCGGTTGAGCGTCCACACCATGGCGGCGAACACGGCCGCACCCACCAGCACCGCGAGCAGGCGGTACTTCTCGACCGCCGCGTCGCCCAGGATGAAGGAGCCTCTCAGGCTCTCGGGCAGCGGCAGTGCGATCTGCCCGGGGCCCCAGATGACCTTGATCATTTCTTCGCCAATGATCATGCCGCCCATGGTGATGAGGATCTGCTTCAGATGCATGCCGTACACCGGGCGAATGATCAGCCGCTCGAACACCCAACCCAGCGCACCGGCCACCGCCATGGCCACCAGCATGGCCGGCAACAAGGCCATGAGGTTGAGCCACAGGCTGTCGGCCTGGGTGTAGCTGGTCATGCTGGCCAGCACGGTGGTGGCCACGAAGGCACCGAGCGCGATGAACACGCCGTGGCCGAAGTTGAGCACGTCCATGAGGCCGAACACCAGCGTGAGGCCCGAAGCAATGATGAAGATGATCATGCCCATGGCCAGCCCCGCCACGGTGAGCGTGACCCAGGTGGATCCGCTGCCCACGGCGGGCAGTGCGATCAATGCCAGCGCGGGCACCAGCGCGAGCGGCTTCCAGTCGAAGTCGGCTTTGAGAAGTGTCATTGATGTGCCCCCAGGGAAAGGCCGAGAAGCCGTGACTGCATCGCCTCATCGGCAGCCAGTTCGGCCATGGACCCGCTGTGCACCACACGGCCGTCGTCCATGACGGCCACGGAGTCGCCGAGCTGGCGCGCGAAGTTGAAGTTCTGCTCCACCAGCAGGATGGTGGTTTTGGCGGCCTTGAGTTCGCGGAAGGCCGCGATCATGTTCTGGATGATCGCGGGCGCCAGGCCTTTGCTGGGCTCGTCGATCAGCAGCAGCTTGCGCGGCTCGACGATGGCGCGCGAGACCGCGAGCATCTGCTTCTGCCCGCCGCTGAGCTTGCCCGCGGGGTGCAGCCAGAACTTCTTGATGGCGGGGAACAGGCCGAAGATCCATTCGAGCCGCACGGTGTCGATGTCGTCGAGCGTGCGCGCGCCGCGGGCGGCCAGCAGCATGTTCTCGCGCACCGAGAGGTCGGAAAAAATGCCCATGCTCTCGGGCACGTAGGCCACGCCGCTTTGCGCGGTGTCGGGCGTGGGCTGTTTGGTGATATCCACACCGTCGAGCGTCACGGTGCCCTGGCTCGCGTGCCACAGGCCCATGATGGTGCGCAGCGTGGTGGTTTTGCCCGCGCCGTTGCGGCCCAGCAGCATGGTGAGCTGGTTGGCCGGCACCACCAGGTCCACGCCGTGGAGGATGTGGTACGCGCCGATGTGGGTGTGAACGCCCTGCAAAGTCAGGAGATTGCTCATGCGGCCTCCTCTTCTTGTGGATTGATGCCGAGGTAGGCCTGCTGCACCACGGGCGATGCGATGACGGCAGCGGGGTCGCCGTCGGCCACCAGTTCGCCGTTGTGCAGCACGATGATGCGGTCCGAGAGTTCGCGCACCACGTCCATCTTGTGTTCGACCAGCAAGATGGTCTTGGTCTTGTCGTTCTTGAGCTGTCGGATCAGGTTCAGCACCACTGGCACTTCGTCCACGCTCATGCCGGCGGTGGGCTCGTCGAACATGAACACCAGCGGATCCAGAGCCATGAGGATGGCCACCTCCAGCTTGCGCTGGTCGCCGTGCGGCAGGCTGCTGGCCAGAGCATCGCGCTTCTCGGCCAGGGCCACCTTCTCCAGCACTTCATCGGCGCGCTCCAGCAGGTCGCGCCGGTCGCTCCAGATGCGCCAGAGGTTCAGTCCGGCCTTTGCCTTGGCCTGCACCGCCAGGCGCACGTTTTCCTGCACCGTCAGGTTGGGGAACAGGTTGGTGAGCTGGAACGCTCGCCCCAGCCCGGCCTGCGCCCGCGCCGGCGCACCGAGCGACGAGATGTCGTGGCCACCCAGACGCACGCTGCCCGCGCTGGCCTT